>DATBTE010000287.1:0-14580 GCA_036559425.1 Pseudobdellovibrionaceae bacterium
CAGGGACTTATGGTTTGCCCTATTCCAGAGGCTTTGTTATAGACTGACTCTTTGAATTCCCCAGGGGAACTAGCTACAGGATTCCTTTTTTGAGAATCCTACTTCCGACACACGTGAGAGGCAGGTGATTTTCAGTGTCAATGACGAAAATCAAAGACGGAGAAAGTTTTGAATCAGCATTCAGAAGATTCAAAAAGTCTTGCGAAAAAGCAGGCATCCTTTCTGAAGTTAAAAAACGTGAGCATTTCGAGAAGCCAAGCGTTCGTTTGAAAAAGAAATCGATCGCAGCTCGTAAGCGTGCAACGAAGAAATCCAAAAAAGGCTGGAGTAATGACTAAGCCCTTAGGAGGTTTCTAATGGAAATAAGAGAACAACTCATGGCGGACGTAAAAGACGCCATGAGAGCGAAAGATCAATTAAAACTCAACACTTTGCGGTTCCTTCAAGCAGCGATTAAAAATCGTGAAATTGAACTTCGCCCCAACCCGATCAGCTCAGACGAAGTTATGGGCGTGCTCAAAAGGTTGGTTAAGCAAAGAAAAGAATCGATTGAACAATATCAAGCAGGCAACCGTCAGGATCTCGTCGATCAAGAGGCTGCTGAATTGAAAGTGCTTGAGGCTTATTTGCCCGCACAAATGGGTAAAGAACAGGTAGAGAAAGTTGTCACGGAAGTGATTGCGGCTTTGGGTGCGAAATCTGTGAAAGACATGGGTCCTGTAATGAAGGAAGTCATTGCTCGCACAGCCGGTACCGCCGACAACAAGACAGTGAGCGAAGTTATTAAGTCTAAACTTACTTAAACGTTGTGATTTCGGAGTCGCATGAAATTTTCTCCAGAGTTTATTGAGAAAGTCAGGGATTCCAGCAATCTCGTCGATATTATCTCTCAGTACACACAGCTAAAACCTACAGGAAGCGGCCTTATGGGCCGCTGTCCTTTTCCGGATCATCAGGAAAAGACACCGAGCTTTTCCGTATCCGAAATCAAGCAAGTCTATCACTGCTTTGGCTGCCATAAAAAGGGCAATATTTTCACTTTCCTTCAAAACTATCAGGGAATGAATTTTCCTGAGGCTGTCGAATTTCTTGCTAACCGTGCAGGGATTGCGATGCCTGAGAGAAGTTCAGAGACTGAGGAACGTTACGATCGCCAAAAAGAACGCAGAAAACTTTTAGGACGGGTTAATCAGCTCGCGAGCCAATATTTCGTTGAGCAATTGAAGCGAACGCCTCCTGAGCATCCCGTTAAAAAATATATTTCCAAACGAGGTCTGTCCCAAGAAGTCTTGGATGTTTTCCATATAGGCTATTCGACAGCGGAGTGGGATGGCTTAACGAAGTATTTGGAATCCAAAAAAGTGCCCATGGAGCTTGTTGAAGAAGCTCGACTTGCCAAGGCCCGTACCGGGGGCAAAAGTGGACATTTTGATATTTTCCGCGACCGCCTGATGTTTCCGATCTTGAACCCCCTCGGGGAGGCCGTGGCTTTCGGTGGACGTATCATTGAACAGGGCGAGCCGAAATACCTCAATAGTCCTGAGAGCCCAGTCTTTGTTAAAGGAAAAATTTTATACGGGCTTGCGCAAACAGCCCGATATATACGAACCGAAGATCAAGCCATCATTGTCGAAGGATATATGGACTTGGTTTCTTTGTATCAAGCGGATATTCGAAATGCAGTGGCAACCATGGGAACAGCTTTAACTCCAGACCATGGAAAACTTTTAAAACGTATGACAAAAAATATCGTTGTACTTTTTGATGGAGATTCCGCGGGCCAAGAGGCCGCTGAGCGCAGCTTACCGACCCTCCTTTCTGCCGACGTTCATCCAAAAGGCTTAACTTTGCCAGATGGGATGGATCCTGATGATTTCGTAAAAGCGAATGGAGCGGAGGCATTGAAGGATTTGATGGCGAAGGCTCCGGATCTTTTTGTGATGATTCTCCAGCGTTGGATGGAGGACTACAGAGGAGAAGCTTCCCAGAAAGTAAAAATCTGTGATCAAATCAAGCCAGTACTGGACGTGATTCCTGATTCGCGATTAAAGGATCTTTATTTGCAAGAAGCGGCTCGTCGCATGAGTGTGCCAACAATCTGGCTCAAGGAAGCTTTGTTTAAACCGACAAATAAACTTGTCGTGGAAGCGGAAAATATTCGCCGAGAGCGCGCAGCTTACTCAAAACCGAGGCATGAACATCCCAAGATTGAGAGTGATGAACCAAAAACTGTGCCAAATGCTCCCCGATTTCTCTTGAAAGGAGCACCAAAACCAGAAATTTTACTGATGGGTTTGGTACTCAAAAGTCGTGCCAACTTTGAGATATATCTGCAAGAAAACATATGTGAAAATATCTCTTATCAGGCGATTCAAGAGATCCTAAAGAAAGCTGCGGATGTCTATAGACAAGATCCTAATAAATTTGATAAATTAACCAGTCTTCTCGTATCATTTGTAGATCATCCTGAAGCGTTTTTCGTAAATGAAAATGCGAACGAGTCATTTGATGATGAGAACGAAAGAAAGCTTCTGCGCGATGTTTTCAAAAGAGTTCGTGACAACAGTTTGCGAGCTCAGGCGAAAAAGCTAGCTCGAGATCTGAAAACAGAGCCGAGCGCTGAGAAGATGGAGCAGATTATGAATATTCAGAGAAACAGACACTCTTTGAATAAAAACTGAATCTGAATTCTGAATTGTAAATTAAAGTCATAAGAAAATTTTTTACGCGCACAAAAAAATGGGGTCTAAATGAAATCAAACGCACCCAACGCCAGCTCTAAAGAACCATCAAAAGTTCTCACTGTCCTAGAGCAAGAGGCTTTGATTAAAGAAGAAATTCAGAAATTCATCAAGCTCTTTAAGGAAAAAGGCAACCTGACAATCGAAGAGATCAATGAACTTCTTCCGCCAGAGATTGTGGCTCCTTCAGTCCTAGATGCCTTCATGCATGGTCTTGAAGCCGCTGGCGCAGTCATCTCGGATTTGATTGAAACTGAAAAAGAAGAAGGCGACGGCTCTTTCCTTGCCGATCCGGACAAAGCCGACGAAGAAGCTGATGAAGACGAAATCGCTGAAAGTGAAGACGTCAAAGGGAATGATCCCGTGCGCCTATATCTTCGCAAGATGGGAAGTGTGTCACTTCTTACTCGTGAAGGCGAGGTAGAGATTGCCCGCCGTATCGAGAAGGGGGAGCGCGAGATCGTTAAGGCGATTCTTTTGTCACCTCTCGGTACCTACGAAATCATCCAACTGGGTAAACGTTTGGATGAAGGTCGTATTAAAGTAAAAGCCATCTTCCGCGGCTTGGAAGATGAGGAAACTCAATACGACGAAAAAGAATACATCGACAAAATCCATGAACTCATTGGCACAGTGACCGCTTACCATGAGTCGGTGAAAAAATATTTTGATGTTCTTCGTAAAGAAGAAACCAACACTCCTGCGCGTAAAGCTGCGATGGATGAGTTGTTGAAAGTAAATGATAAGTTGATGGCAAGCTTTGAATCTATCAACTTCAATCGTAAAACGATCAACCGGATCGTGATTAAGTTTAAAAACTTAGTGGGCCGTATGTTGATTCTCCGCCGTCGTATCAAAGATGGTATCGAGAAAACTTTCTCTAAAGACGTGAACTCCCTGGTTGAACGTTTGAAGTTAGTTGATGGTAACGAAAAAGAGCTTACAAAAATGACTCGTGAGACTGGTTTGAATTATAACAAGTTCCGTTCTTATGCGATCCAAGCTCAAGAGGCATCAGTTCGTTTGACTCGATTGCATAGTGAAACTGAGATGAATTTCCGTTGGATTCAAGACACCTACACCGCTATTTGGAAAGGTGAGCGCGAAGCGGATTTGGCGAAATCTGAATTGGTAGAAGCCAACCTGCGTCTCGTGGTGTCCATCGCTAAGAAATACACCAATCGCGGACTCCAATTCTTGGATTTGATCCAAGAAGGGAATATTGGTTTGATGAAGGCCGTGGATAAATTTGAGTACCGTCGTGGTTACAAATTCTCGACTTATGCGACTTGGTGGATCCGTCAAGCCATCACCCGCGCGATTGCCGATCAGGCGCGTACGATTCGTATCCCGGTTCATATGATCGAAACAATCAATAAGCTGGTACGGACCTCTCGTTATCTCGTTCAAGAGCTTGGCCGTGAGCCTATCCCTGAAGAGATTGCGGAAAAAATGGATATGCCAGTGGATAAGGTTCGCAAGGTACTGAAAATTGCGAAAGAGCCTATTTCTCTCGAGACTCCAGTGGGTGAGGAAGAAGATTCTCACTTGGGAGATTTCATCGAAGATAAAAAAGTCATCAGTCCAGCGGAAGCCATTGTGAATTTGAACTTGGCTGAGCAAACCCGTCGCGTCCTTTCTACTTTGACTCCAAGAGAAGAAAAAGTCCTGCGTATGCGTTTCGGTATCGGTGAAGAGTCGGATCATACTTTAGAAGAAGTAGGTCAGGATTTTAACGTGACTCGTGAGCGTATCCGCCAGATCGAGGCCAAGGCATTGAGAAAGCTTCGTCATCCAAGCCGCAGCAATAAACTGAAGGCTTTCATTGACGGGTAGGCTGTAGCCTGGACTTAGTTTGGTTTATTTTAAAACCCGCATTTTAAAAGGTGCGGGTTTTTTATTTTCAGAGGTGTTCAAATGAAAATCCGGGTTTCGTTTTTGCTGTCCGGTTTTAAGTTTGAGGTCTCAAGATTCTCACTGTAAGCACGGCATTGTTATTGCTCTGTTGGTGGCTTTCAACGAAAGTGATCTGTATGAATTTGGAAAAAGTGCCCTTTGAACATCTTTTGCAGCAATCATTTCTTTTGCCTTCGTTTCGACAAGGGCAGCGAGAGATTATTTCCGCCATTCTCGAAAAGAAAGATGCCTTGGCGGTTTTACCTACGGGCGGCGGTAAGTCTCTATGTTACCAATTTCCGGCCGTTTATACTCAGCAGTTGGTGGTGGTGATTTCTCCTTTGATTGCTTTGATGAAGGATCAAGTAGCTTCTCTGCAAAGGCAGGGCATTCCCGCAGGGTGCTTGTATTCAGGACAGGCTGATTCTGAAAAACGTGCTATTTTTATGGAGATTGCTAAGGGTGGGGCTTATCTTTTGTATCTTTCTCCTGAGCGGGTGCAAAAAGAAGGTTTTCAGAAATGGATACAGGGACGCTCCATCGCGCTCTTTGCAGTGGATGAGGCTCACTGTGTGTCTCAGTGGGGACACGACTTTCGTGAAGAGTATGGACAGTTGAAAGTACTTAAAAGCCTGCGGCCTGAGGTTCCGATTTTAGCCCTGACGGCATCGGCAACTCCAATGGTATTAAATGATGTGGCTAAAAATCTAGGACTCGTAAAGCCCGAGCGTATGGTCCATGGATTTTATCGTCCCAATCTTTATTATCAAGTTGAACATTGTAGCGATGAAGACGCGAAATTCTTGATACTAAATCAGGCCATTCGCCAAACTTCTGAGGGGCGCGTGATTATTTATTGCGGGACTCGTCGGGTGACCGAAGAGCTTTCTGCCACGCTTTCGCGAATTTTCGATAAGGTGGGTTACTACCACGCCGGACTTTCCACAGAGGAAAGAACCGCGAATCAAGAGGCCTATACACGGGGGGATTTACGCATTTTGGTTGCCACCAATGCTTTTGGGATGGGGATTGATCAACCGGATGTTCGCCTGGTGGTGCACTTTCAGATGCCGGGAAATATAGATTCTCTTTATCAAGAGATGGGAAGAGCAGGCCGCGATGGCAAAGAGTCTACTTGCTTGATGCTCTATGCAAAGAAAGACAAGGGGCTTCAATCCTTTTTTATCGATAACTCAGAGGCACCAAAGGCCATAAAAAGCGCGCGTTGGAGAAATCTCGAGGCCTTAGTCAACTACTCTGAAGGTGGAGAGTGTCGTCATGCGGAGATTTTGACTTATTATAAAGATTCAAAACGGATCGAGAGTTGCGGACATTGCGATAGTTGTGATCCCAGGTCCCCGCGCCGAATTATGAAACCTGTGAAACCGGTAGTGACTAAGCTGGTGAAGGCTAAATCCCGTCGCTCAAAAGCTGTCGGCGAAGACATTGAGTTGGATACTTCCCAAGAACTGCGTTTTGAGGCGCTTCGTAAATGGAGAAAACAAAAGGCCCAGGAATTGGATGTTCCGGCTTTCGTGGTTTTTAGTGATCAGACACTCAGACAGTTGGCCATTAAAAATCCGCAAAGTCTTGCGGAGCTGGAAAATATTTACGGGATTGGCGAGTCCAAGCTTGAAAAGTTCGGTTGGGATTTACTTGCAGAATTAGGTCAGTAAATTTTTTTTAGAATGCATTTCAAGAATGTTTTCTAGATTGAGGCGAGGTGTTTTAAGACCCAATCTGGATCGTCCAATGGCAAATCGTGACCGGCCCAGGGGTGAATATGGATAGCGCAGTCCCAGCTTTTGGCAAGATTTTTAGAGCAAGAGACATTGACAAAATGATCGTTTTCGCAAGTTAAAATGGTGGTCGGTACCGGGGCCTTTGTGGGAAAGGTGTAAGAATTGGCCGCAAATAGCTGGCGAAAAAAGTTTTCGATTTCAATAGGGTGAGCGGTCGACTCTTCAGTCCAAAGGGGAAGTGCAAAATCCCTGCGCTCGGAAGAGTTTGCGGTCATTTTAAGAATTTCCTGCTCCCTTTCCTCTACAGTGTAGCGAGTTTTAAAACCTAAAAAGAGTCCAGCAATTTTTAAATAGTTTTCAGGTCTGAGACGCTCGTAAAACTTTGAATGTTTCGCAGAGCTAGAGTTAATCAAAATCAGTTCCGCAACTTCTGCAGGATAGCGAGCAGCCCAGGCTGTGGCGAGCATGGCACCCAATGAAATGGCAAGGATATGGATCTTTTTACCTTGTCGAAGGAATTGGCTTTCTTGGCGGAGAGCCTCCACCATTTTTTCCATGCTAACAGGACTTTTTTCTTTATAGAGAACGCCGTTGCCGGGAATCTCTAAGAATTCAAAGTTGTCGTTTGGAAAGGCGCTTTTAATCCGCTCTGGAAAATCACTCCAGTGCCCCACCCCCCGAACCAATCCTCGTATAAGCACCCAATTTTTTTGCATGAGTTATTTTTAAATAGATAAGATCGTGAGTCAAAAAAAAAGCCCGCTGGAGAATTTCAAGAAATGGTCCTGAAAGTAAGCTAGGTGCATAATTAAACTAAAGAATTCCCGATAGGCAAACAGATCAGATCACTTTGTGTTGCATAACGGAAGCAGTTGCTAAATATCTGATTTTTGGTAAGTTTAGGCTCTTCCGAAAATTGAGGGGGGCTAGCTTAGTTGGTTAAAGCAGCCGGCTCATAACCGGCGGATCGGGGGTTCGAGTCCCTCGCCCCCTACCAATTTCTTCAACCTGCAATTTTTCGATGCCCATATTATGAAAATCAGATTCAGCGACTCTCCCCTCAGGGGGGAGCTGCCGGTGTTTGCTTAAATCAATGACGTTCTCTTTATTGTCCGCTGACGCAGATAAACTCTCCGCTATGAAGTTTTGATTAAGATCATGCTTAAGTCTGAATTGAATTTTAAGACCATCATGGCTTACCAGGACAGAATGAATGACCTCTTTAAGAAGGGTCTTTTTCATTATAGCGCTGGCCTTTGCCCAACCTCTTTGGAAAGCTTGGATATGGGTCCTAAGATCTAAAATCGCATCATCAACGTCACTTTGCTGAAATTCTTTGGCCTTTAATGTTTCAAGCTCTGACTCTAGATTTCTTTTTTTACGGCTAAGGTCTTCCAGTTCTTTGGCTACCGCCCTGATCGCCTCAGAGCTAGCATCAAGTTCGGCTTGGATTTTAAAGGTGTTTCTGACGGCAAGGCTTATTTTTTGAAGCTCTATCGTCAGACGGGCCTTTTCTGTTTTTAAGGCTTCAGGAGAGTCGGTCACAGATTTTCTAATGCGTTCTTCGATTTTGTCGAAATACCCAGCCGTTAAAAGAATTTCGGCCACATATTCACCGATCTTTGCCTCAATCTGATCAGCCTTAATCCGTTTAATTTTACACGTAACGTCATCGCCTTTTTTAGAACTATGAACATAGTAGCGGTGAACTTTGTTTCGACCATGGGCTGATTGACCGACAAGTTTGCGACCACATTCCACACAAATGCAAAGTCCTGAGGCTGCAAAAACTCGCGCCGTCGACGTATCCAGTCTTGAACGCTCCTGCTTTCGGTTTTCATCAAGGACGTATTGAACTTGATCGAAGGTCTCTTGATCAATAAGAGCAGGCCATGAGGCCTTGGCAATACCGTAGCGTTGCCAAGCCTTCAACTTTCCCTGATCTTTATTTCTATTCACTTTGTTAACTTCGCGGAGTCCCACGTAAGCTTTATTTTGAAGAACAAAGTTCAGAGAATCAATCGTCCACCTTCCAGCTTGCGCAAGACGGTTTCTTTTATCACTTTTTGCCTTGGGCTTGATACCTATATTCTCTAGAGCTACTATTGTCCGGCTCAAGGTTCTATTTTCCAAAAACAAATTAAAGATACGGCGAACATCATCGGCTTCTGCTTCATTGACGATAAAGGTAGTTTTATTCGACGGATCTTTATCATAACCCAAAATGGCAGGGCCGCCGTTTAGAAGTCCTCTCTGGGCTCGGGAGTGGCAATTAATCGCGACACGTTCGGAGATCTGCTCCCGTTCGAATTGAGCTAAATTTATCATATTATAGAGCATCATTTTTCCTGAAGGCGTCGAGGAATCGAATTGTTCTTTAATCGACAAAAACATGGCTCCCTGACTCTCAAGAGTTTTATGAAAGTCGCAAAAATCAGGGATGTTGCGAGAAAGACGGGAAAGCTCCGTCACCATCACTGCGTTGATGTGGCCGTGACGAAGTGCCTTCATCATTCGTTGATAGGCAGGACGATTGGTGTCCTTTGCTGAGAAGCCATCGTCAACGAAGACCTCAACAAGTTGCCCCCAACCTGGATCTTGCATATTCTTAATGTCGATAAAAGACTGCATACGGTGACGTTGATTATCAAGCGATCCTTCAATAACATTTGCCTGCTCGTCAGTGGAAACTCTTGAATAAATTCCGATATGGATAGTCATAACACCGCCATCCTCTCTGTCACTGGAGGATTACTTCCAAGGATGCTGCCATCAACAGCCAATGCCGTGACATTCAGTTCTGAAAGAGTCCGCTGAAGGGTTGCCGCATCCTGCGGGCGGCGAAACAAGCGGATCATATCTGTTGTGATGATCGTTCGCATTTGCATATTTTTTAAATCCACTAAAAGCTTTTTAAGACCAGGGCGCTTCATATCCATCGCCGAGTGTCCAAGATCTTGATAGACGGAGATGGTTCCTTTTACTGACGCAAGTTCAGGAAGCTGACTGTCGATAAATTTTCGGCACGCGGCCTCTTGTGCTTTGAGAGTCTGACGAGAATCCTTACCATGAATGGCAGTTCGAATGTAAATGGCAATCTTAGGCTGCAATTTCATCGGACGTATCCTTTCTCGGTCGGCCCCGTTGTTGGCCTAGTAAAATCACCTTTGCAATGAGCATTTCAACTCTCTCAGTTCTTGCTTCTGCATTTTTTGATTCATCAGTAACGGCAACCAATTCCACTTTCATATCCTCTTCATCAAGCTCTAAAGCCGGTTCATACGTGGGCTTACTACTCACTTAGATGAACTCTTAGCGGACTTTTGCACCTTTTCCATATGCCGCTTAAATTCTACTAAAAACTCCTGAGCCTTTCGCTCTGAGAGACTTTCTAGATAACTCATTAAGGCCGCAATCAAAGGACTTGGTGTCCTAAATCCTATTTCAAAGTGACTGATGGGACCTTTTCCTGAGAGTCCAAAGAGCTCTGCGAGTTCCGGTTGCGTAAGTCCCAGGTGTTCTCTAATTTGTTTAAACTTTGCCGGGCTCATGCAACCTCGCTGTCTTTATGTATATCTGTGATACACTCTTGTTTCAAGTTATTTTTAGCTTTCTTTATACCACTCGTCGTCACTCCGAAGTAGTACTTCTCAAGGGCAGCCTTGATCTCAGGCGGCAACTCTCCGGAAGACTTGGCCTTTTTCTGAATGGCCTCTAGCATCGTAACCGCGTCAGCAAACTTCCGACGCAGCTCAAAAATGACGTCCTCTGGAGCATGCGCTTTGAACCATAAGAGCATAGAATTGGCGACGTCAAAGCGGGTCGCACGCCCGGCTTCAAAGCCATCATTTACGGCATTGGTAATATCTGTGACTGCCGCTTCCGCCTCCTGAGAGATAACAAGTCTAAACTCTTTTTTCATCAAACCATCTTTTTCTATGACGTCTTTATTTTTATTTTCTTGTTCTTCTGTATTCATATCCCCACCTCCTCATTTATATTGTTTTTAACTCTAAACCTTCTTCCACCCAACCCCGGCCCCCGGTTCGTGACCACCTTCAACCAACTCGTTGGGTGGGGGTGGTCACGAACAGCTACTGCTGAGGGGGCCGGGGTTGGGTGGCCACTATCTAGTGGATTTTCCCTCTTATTTTTCATGCGATGCCCTTGGATTTCATGGATAATCCATGGACGACTTTCCATGTTTTATCCATGTTATTTTGCCAGTCTGATTCTGGCCGCTGGAGAGCGGCTAAAATTAATCTTCTCAGTTTTAATTGTCGTCCCATGAACGTTGCATTTGCGTCTATGCCGCTTTTTGAAAAATCATTGAGGAGAAAAGTCGCTGGAACCTTGGCGGCTTTTTGAAATAGTTCCCCTTGAAAAGCTCGCTCAATTAAACTCACCGTGCCTTTGGTAGAACAGGCAAAGACTAAAAGTCCAATTCGATTGGCACTAATATAAGCCATTGAAATTTGATCATAGCGAAAGGCGGCCTTTTGTGATCTTTCAACTTCTAAGGCAACCCGGAGAGATCTATTTGCCCCCTTCATATCAATAACAAGATCTGGATATTTCAAAAGCTGTCCCGTCCCTAATATTGAACAAGCGATAAGTCGGTCTGTTTTTAGATCCCTTTCAGTCCAGTAATTTTCAACAAAGCCCGATGCTTTTAAAGACAGGAGAATCTGCCCCACGATTTTATCATGTGGAATAAAGTAAATGGATCGCGCCGGAGCTGAGGGTTTCGAATAAAAAAGTCGCCCTTTCCGGGTCAGATAGAAAACATCACTGAGAGTCCTTGAAACGTAAATGAGTCCTTCTTCTTGAAGAGCTGCCCAATGATAATATTTAAGAGCCCGTTTCAGTGGGCAAATATATTCAAAAAATAGATCCCTCGTGATAAAGCCAAATCTTGCAGTGAACTCAAGAGCTCGATCTCTAGATTGCAAATAGTTCTTTGTCATTTATCCACTCCGGAGGTTCGAGAATCCGAAGGCACCAGTTCAAAGTGACCAAGCGAGACTCTCCCCTCATTGACAGATGGCTCAATCCATTCAATCTGAAAGCTAGAGAAGTTAGTATTCTTAAGACTCTCTGGCACTTTCATTTCCGATCCCACTGTGACTTGGCGTATTCTGACTTTACAGGTGGGTCCTTCAACGAAAATGATTTTTGCTCCATCAGGATTCCCACATCGAGGCGTATGTGCACAAGCCCCCATCAACCACGAGATAACCAAGATAAGCCCCTGCTTCATGAAGCCTCCTTCGTTAAAGTTGAAGCTTTTAAAATTGACTCAGCCGTCGATTCTTCAGAAGTCTTGGACGGGTTCGCAAGATTCAATGCTGGATCAAGACCTTGCTTAATTTCCTCCACTGTTGGAATAGGAGGAAGTCCCACAGGGTTTGACTTAAAAAGAGTGGGAATCACCGGAATATCCAAATCGAAGGATTTTCGAAATTTCATTCTTACCGGAAGACTTCCTTTGCCATGCGGTAACACCACGACGGCTTCACCGACGCCAAGCTCTTGCTTAAAAACATTGGGGTGAAATTTAAACTCCTCAGCATCACGAACAGATCCATCACCTGTCTTTGTAGAGCCGATAAATCCGCTTTTTTGTCTTTCAGTGACCTTGGAAGTGAGAGAAGTTCCGATAACACTTGAAAAATATTCAGCAGACTCTGGCTCATTGGTCCGCATAAAAATCTTCAGGTTTGAGTTCGTCAGGATTGAATTCTTAACCCCATCACCTAGAGCTGACAGATCTCCCAGCGCCTGGTGGGCAAAAACGATTCCCACGTTTGCACTTCGTGATTTATTAAGAAGGGTGACAAAGCTTGGGGTCAGATATTCCGTAAAGTCATCCAAATAGACCGAGAAAAATTTCTGGCTTTTCGCGGCCCCGAGATGACGGGAAGCTACGGCACTTTGCAGACATTGGAGAATCATCTTCCCCGTTGCCTTACCTAAGGTTGGAATTTTAAGAGCCGGGAGCTGGCAATAGATGATCTCACCGTTTTCAAGTGCTCGTTCCAGGTTTATTTCAGAGCGCTCTGAATTAAAAATCAAACCTGTTTCGCCGACAACAAAACTTTGGAGCTGAGAGACAAGGCCACTGGTGCGTTGCTCACGTTCAGATTTACTCAGTTTACAGAATTCAGCCACCCATAAGCAAAGCTCGGGATCAGTGACACTTTTTATAAGATGAGACATCTGGGAGTCACTTCGCAGAAGTTCTAAAACCCGGTACGGTGTCGCCTTGATTTTTACGGCCTCTAACAGAAGAAGGCTGTGTAAAAACGCATCGTACTGGATACTCTTAAAATACTCATTTTCAAAATTGAGGGCATTAAAAACTCGTTCCGCAATCTCAAGAGAAGAACCGCCCTCGAGAGGATTAAAGGTTGAGCTTATATCCACATTACAAAGCGAAAGGATCTTTACGTCCTGGAGACGTCCATGCTTTTTTGCGTAGGCATAAATTTTATCCAGAAGACTGCGATCTGATTTTCCATCAATGATAATGCATCCTCGTCCTTTTTTAATGTCATCAATCGTCCAAGGAATAATGACAGATTCTGTCTTTCCAGCATTGGTAGTGCCAACGATTTGCACATGCATTCTACGGAAGGCGAGCTTGATATAGACATTCTTTCCCTTTTCAGTCATTCCCGCATACACGGAATCTTCGTCGGGATTATAAGCCAAAACGTCTTTTTCAATACTTCCCGCAGCGGTCCATTTTAGAAACATCTTTTTTAGCTTCAAAAAAAGCGCATAAATTGCAAGAGTAATCAGGAGAGCCACCAGAAAGCGCCACTTATAATAAAACATTAGCATAGGCATTTTAAATTTAGACCAACCGACACCAACAAAAAGACAGGCTGCCAAAAATAGAAAGCCTTGATCGGACATATTGTTATTTTTTTGATTTTTATCGCTCATAATTGTCACCTCCGTTTTGTAAGTTAATTGATTCATTGAGAAGGGCATCGCACTCAGCTCCGGCTAAGACTTCGATCCATTCACGTTCTGTTTTAAGTTTCTCGCCATAGTTATTGGCGCGATCCTTGGCGGTGGCCGCGACCGCCGACAATAGACCATTTTCAATTCCGCCCTTGGAGCGACCAAAGACGTCAGTTTCAATACTTCCAGCGGCAAGTCCACCTACAAAGCTTGTAATAACCTGGCCTGCGGTATTTTTCATTCCGTCTGAAAAGACGTGCCCTGGAACTCCCGGCTGTCCGTCTTTTCCAAGCGCCGTCCCGGAGATTCCTCGGATTTGACCACTAGGAACTGAGATTTGCCGAAACTGAATGGTGGCCCGATCACTTCCACGCGCAAAGCTTGCTTCTCCATAAAATCTAGTTCCCGCCGGAAGTTTGAGTCCTGAGTCCGTGACTGAGTCAAAAATTAACTCTGCTAAAATAGGCACTGATTCCTGGGAGACAATGAATTTATCAAGGATTCTTAGCGGCATTCTAACCCCTGCTCGAAGTTGGCTTTTGGCGTTGCCGTTTTGATTACCTAAAATCATCGATGCATTGTAGTTTGCTTGCGAGTTCGCACCACCAGGCATAGAAATACGGGATGAACTCCACAAATTTTGCGCAGCCCCGCCCCCCGACTTCTGAGAAGCATTACCTTCGGATTTCCCAGATTCAGAAGAGACATGGGCCACTTTTTCTGTGAACTCCACTGGGGGATCATCCGGCAAAAGAAAAATGACGATGATAAATATAAAAAGGAGGGTCATTCCTAGAATTTTGAACGATCTGTAATCAACCTCTGTCTTCCCACTAATGTCTGAGGATTTGAAAAATTTCGATTTTAGTTTTAAAAAAAATTCGCAAACCCGATCTTTAATCACACTCAATTTATTCATTATTGCCATACTGTCGCCTCGGGAATTTGAACTTTGATTTTGTTATTTCCTCTTAGCTCGATAGAAACCGGTTTTTTAGATTCCAGATCAGACTTGGAAAGAGAAAGCCCTACGAGGAGCGGCTTATTTTTTAATACCTTCGTGTCTGAAATAAAAAGCCCGTTGATGACTCTTGAGACCCCATTTTGAGTGACCCAGAATTGATCTGGCTTTACTTGTTGAGTTTCAAAACCCGAGTAAGTAATCTTTGCATCAATAAGTACAAAGTCATTTTGCGAGATACCAACTCTTTGGACCTTTAGGATAAGGG
>DATBTE010000288.1:0-3006 GCA_036559425.1 Pseudobdellovibrionaceae bacterium
GCCTTGAGGCTTGCTGAAAAATTGGACGTTGGGACAGTCTCGATCAACTCTTGGTTCCCGGAAAATTTCGAGCCTGGCCATCGTCAGACCACCTTTGGACAAGTGAACCAAGGGCCATGGGAAAGATTCTATTCGGATCTCAAAGTTTTGACAGGACCCTAAAACCAACAAAATTTTGGCGAAATCCTGTCAGAAGTTAATTATTCAATTCAGAGGATGAAAGCGAGCGCGGGTGCGGACTTCGCAAGAAGGGCAATGAGCTTCTTCGCGGATGTGTCCAACAATATGATCCACTGCGTGCGTCAGTTCCAGAACAGTGCCGCAAAGTACGCAATTGCTTTGGGAATTTATAAACTCACGATGCCTGTCGTTGTCTGCTTTTTCAAAGTATTGAATACGTGGGTTTTCTGTTTGAGATTTGTTCAAAGGTCACTCCGTCCAAATATGTTTTGATGCAATCAGGTCACTGCAAGAACTATTCACAGCCCAAGGTCGGACTTCGATTCGTCTCTCGGACGTAGAACTCAGGCAAACGAAGTGAGGCGATGGTCTTTGGTTTGTAAGTATTCCTTTCAGGAGAAGTTTATGAATTACAAAATAGTTTTTTTATTTTTAATAGTTTTGCAAACAGGATGCGGGGTGGAACTCCGTGATCGTCATCAGCCTGAGGAAATCAATTCACCTACAGAACTGCGGATCGAAAACGAATACAGTTTACCGATTCCCTTGATTCTTTCTCAGCAAACGGTTCTTCACTATGACCGCCTTGTCTTAGGTCCAAAAGCTCAACTTATAACCCAAGGCCTGAATGTGCGCATTGAGGTCAAGGAACTGATCGCGGAGGACTCCATCATTCGCAGCTTCAAGCCCGATCAAATCGCTGCTGCCGGATTCAATGGCCGAAGCGGCGGACATCTCGAACTTATAGCGGAAAAAGCCACGGGGCATCTTACCTTGATCATGCAAGGGGAAAAAGGCGGCACAGGTTCAAATGGAGCACCAGCCGATGAAACTCTTCGCGGGGCAAAAGGGGCGGATGGTTTATCTGCATTCTTTGATTATCAGAATGGCAATTTCCTTTGCATTCGCAAAGCCACAAGCGGGTCTCAAGGTGGTCAAGGTTTACAAGGCTTTCCCGGTGGCCCTGGTAAAGAAGGGGGGGACAGTGGAACAGCCCTGGTTAAAATTACAGAGACAGAAAACTTCGACCTGCAAATTCAAAAAAATCCTGGCCGCGGAGGAGACGGAGGACCAGGCGGAGAGGGTGGTCCCGGAGGATTTGGCGGTGAACCCGGCAGAGAGACGATGCCAGCATATAATGGTCCGGATATTCACACCTATACTGCTCCTGGCTCTCCCGGGATTCAGGGACCTCCAGGCTTCATTGGCAAAACGGGTGATGATGGAGCGGCAGAGAAATCCTGCGTTCAATGGGACGATGAAGTTTTGCGTTGTGAGTAGAGAAAAGGATTTTTGTTTTTTGAGTTAAGCTGATAGAGCCGTAATTAATATGGAGAATATTAATTACGGCTCGTATCGCATCAACTCTACTGTGGATGATTTAGAAATCTAAAGCTAATATATTCGATCTGACCATTTGACAAAATGTCCTATATATAGGACAATAAGTTTGAGGTGAGCAAATGGACATAACAACCCTCCAAAAAGCGGCCCGCGAATTTGGGCTTTTAAGCCTTTCAAAAAAAACGGGGCTTGCCCGCTCATACCTCTACAAAGTAGTTGAAGGGACCTCAAGTCCAACAATTGAGGCCCTTGATAAAATTGCAGACGTCCTGGGCTTTGCAATAGAACTTCATCGTATGCCACTCGAGGATTCAGTGAAGGATGTGTCAAGTAAAGTAGCTCAGGGTGGGAGCTGGAAAATTCATTTTTTCAACTTTGTTGATGCCTTTAGACGTACCAAAAACCCTGAATTAGTCATCTCTCCGCCTATCGAATCATTAGACGAAAAGGAGAGAGTTTTACTTGCATCGATGACCGTTGAGCTTTGTCTTAAACTTGGAGTTGAAATTCCAGAATGGGCAAAGGCGCAGCGACCATTGAAGTATCCGTGGTTCGTTGCCGGAGTTGAAAGTCTTAAGCCAATGGCGATCGTGGAGTCGCCAATAAGTTTTAAAAGAAATAATATCTTCGTGCTGGAGAATTTTCTAGCACGAGCTTAGCAGGGTTGTAGGTGTCTTCCTTTACTAGGAACGAGAGGTTTTGCATGCTAACAAAAGAACAAATCAAAGAGTTGTTTTATAAATTAAATCAGAAACTTAAAAAGCAAAACATTCGCGGTGAAATTGGAATCGTAGGCGGTGCCGTAATGTGCCTCGTCTTCAACGCTCGTGTATCAACAAAGGATATTGATGGGATATTTGCGCCGACACAAAAAATCCGTGAGTTCATTAAAGAGATAGCAGAGGAAGAGGGTGTTTCTGAAAATTGGCTTAATGACGGTGCTAAAGGTTATATCCAAGGTGACTTTGATAAAATAGAAGTGATGGCACTTTCTCATCTAGCAATTTGGGCTCCGCAGCCAGAGTATATGCTTGCAATGAAATGCATTAGTGCTCGTATCGATACGAGTGACGCTGATGATGTCAGGACTTTGATTCAAGTGTTGAAGCTTAGGTCGGCAAGAGAAATTTTCGATATCGTCGCTAGATTCTATCCGAAACAACGAGTGCCAGCCAGAACACAGTTCTTTATTGAGGAGCTTTTTGAAGAGGGGGTTTAAGTTCTTTAAGAGAGCGCGGGCTAGAAGTTCTTCACTAAATAACTTATTAATTTGCCCCATTAGTTTTTCCAAAAAGTCGGCTGTTGCTGAGACGTGAGGAATTTGGAAAGGAAAGGCGGAAAAGGCTCCCCTTGCCTATTTCACTCTCAACGGAAACTGTGCCCCCGTGAAGTTTCATGATACTGGCCACGATGGAAAGGCCCAAGCCCAGTCCTCCAGAGTGGGGATTTCTTGAAGCGTCGATGCGGTAAAGGCGATCGAAT
>DATBTE010000289.1:0-5543 GCA_036559425.1 Pseudobdellovibrionaceae bacterium
AAATGGTGACGTTAAAAGCCGAAAAATTCAACTCCAGACCAAATCTGGGAAAAAGTTCTTTGCCATTGCGCGGTTGCAGTCACCGACTGACCTAAAGGGAACCGCATTGCTTTCGATTATTGATAAAAAAGGGGAGGACCAGTGGCTTTATACTCCCTCCAATCAGCAGGTGCGACGAATCGTGAGTGTCAAAAAGGCCGGTGGAATTTTGGGATCTGAACTCAGTTTGCAGGATTTAAACTCAGGAGACATTGCCGGCGCGGAACTCCAAATGATCAGAAGTGATTCCAAAGACATCGTCGTTGAAGCCATTCCCAAAAAAGGAACAAGTCCTTACCAAAAAGTTCAGACTCATTTTTCGCCCACTCAATTTGTACCCTTAAGGACGGAATATTTCCAAGCTCAGAAGCTAGTTAAGACAGTGGAGTTCACGGACTATAAAAAAGTCGGTGATCATTTGTGGCGAGCCCAAAAGATTATAGTTAAAAATCTTAAGAATGGCCGAGGCACCGAGCTTGTGCTTTCGCAAGTAAAGGTCAATCAGGATCTCAAAGAAGAAGATTTCTCGGTAAGCGCTTTGAAGGATTAAGCTGCTTGTTTAAGACCGGCAATAGATTTGTAAGCCTCCTGGATGTCTCATTTTAAATCAATGTATTCCGCTTCCTCTCAAGTGATCTGGCACAACTACTGCAACTAAGTTTCATCAAGACTTAAAGATAGTATTTGAATGAAATAGGAGCAACTATGCCAGGAACTTTTTCCAAATTTTGCCAAGTGTTCTCACTTTTGACGGTGCTCTTGTTTCAAAATAAACTAAATGCTGATCAGTTTATATTAAATTCGGTGAATCTTAGCTTGAGCAATAGCGAAGTTAACCAACTTATTGTTTCCATGTGCTCTCTTGTCAGTAATCATGAATCGCAGGTGCAACCCAAGTTGAGATTTCATATTCACAATTGGGAAATCCTCCAGAATTCAGGGTCAAATTTGAGTGTGAAGGGGGCTTGTTCCCAACCTGTCGATCTCGGCGTGCCCACCAATCAAGTACAAAAGGGTGAGGATTTTAATTTTAATGGAAAATTAGATTCCTCAAAAGCCAAGTTTGAATTAAGAGTTGAACTCAGCCATGGAGTGTTTAACGCGGTATTTGTCAGAGAATCAATTTTTAATAAACTTTCGCAACGACTTCAACTTCAGTGGCAGTTGCAGTCGGTGGATTTCGCCCCTTCAGGAGTGGCATTGAGTATTGTCAAAACTTTTCCCATTGCTTCTTGGTATTTGGAGCAAACTCGTGCAATTCAGCAAACCAATTATGTGCTGGATCGATCCGTAGCTGATAGGGAAGGCAATTATTATACGCAGCTTCGCAGCCTTGTTGATTTACATCGTATGGCTATGTGGACTAAAGAATCTGGAAATGTGATTCACGTGAACATGGCGTCAAATTCTCAATTTGAATGGGGGTTCGTGCCTACCGAGGGAAGTACTTCGGATGCGGTCTTTCTAAAATTTGGGAACAGAATGATGGGATGTTCAAATTTCTTGCCGGTGAACAGGGGAGATCTTACTTCGGAAGAATGTCATATGATCATTTCTAATCTGAAATAGTTTTCTTTAAGATATATTTAAAATTCCTTAGAAAAAAGATCACGTTCATAAATTCCCAGTACAGCTCCATGATAAAAATGAGGGATGCAGACAAGCTTCAATAATGAAAATAATCAATGGGCACGTTCTTCTTCCAACCACAATCGCTGGGCAATGAGTTCAGCGCCTCTGCGTTCGGTGTTCTCGCGGATTATTTGCTCGGGATCTCTGCGCCTCATTGATGCCAATGGCAATCAATATGATTTCGGAGATGGCAAGCCTCCTTTTGTGAGCATGCATATTCACAATCCCAGGCTTCATTATAAGCTTGTTTTAAATCCTGAGCTTTATTTCGGTGAGGCTTACATGGACGGAGAGATCGCTATAGAAAAAGGAAGTTTAAAGGACTTTTTTACGATTTTTTTTCAGAATATGGCAGTGGCTCCTGCGCATAGTTGGTTAAAGATCTTAGCTTCTCTCTCTTATCTGCGTCGTCCTCTTCAGCAACTCAATACGGCCCAGAGATCGCACAAGAATGTGGCTCATCATTATGACCTTTCAGTAGGATTCTATGACTTATTTTTAGATTCTGAAAGGCAGTATTCTTGTGCCTATTTTGAGACGGGAACCGAGTCCTTGGAAGAGGCGCAAAAGAAAAAAATGGCTCATATTCTTGCCAAGCTGCTTGTGGAGAAGAAGCATCATGTTCTCGACATCGGTTGTGGGTGGGGTGGACTTTCTCTTTATATCGCTCGTGAAACTGGAGCTCGTGTGACTGGTATTACCCTGTCCCAAGAGCAACTCCTCACAGCTAGACATGCGGCTCATGCTCAGGGTCTTAACGGACAAGTGAAGTTTGAACTTCTTGATTATCGTCACATAGAGGGTCCTTTTGACCGAATCGTTTCCGTTGGCATGTTTGAACATGTGGGTATTAACAATTACCGAGCTTTCTTTGGTCAGATGAAATCATTGTTGGCGTCCGATGGCGTGGCGCTTTTACATTCGATAGGACGTGCTCATGGTCCCTCTTCAACCAGCCCCTGGATTCGTAAGTATATTTTTCCGGGAGGATATACTCCAGCTCTTTCGGAAGTTCTCCCACACGTTGAGCGTTCAGGTTTATATTTAACTGATATGGAGATCTTGCGTTTGCATTATGCTTCTACCCTGAAAATGTGGCGGGAACGATTTGAAAAGAATCGCGATCAAGCTCCTGTGCCCCTTACGGAAAAATTTTGTCGAATGTGGGAATTTTATTTAACTTGTTCTGAAACGGCCTTTGAAAAACTAGGACTTAATGTTTTTCAGATGCAACTTGCTACAAGACAAGAATTGGTTCCATTAACCAGGGATTATCTTTTGAATAGATAAAAAAAAGCCACTGCAGAAGAGTGACTTTTTTAGAAAACAATTTACTAAGCAATTTTTAGATGCTTGGTAAAATTACATTTTCTTGTCAGTACCCATGTGTTTTTTTACGCAAGCATCTTTGTTAGTTTCTTTAGCGCAAGCTTTTTCAGCGTCTTCTTTAGTCATTGCTTTAGTAGTAGCTTTTGCTTCTTTAGTAGTAGTAGCAGTTGTAGCAGTAGTTGCTGCAGTTCCAGTATGAGCTGGAGCAGTTGTTGTAGTTGGGTTAGCGAAAGCTGCAACAGCAGACAAAGTAACGATCGCAGAAAGGATCATTTTCATAGGATTCTCCTCGTTTTTGTAATTTAGGAAATGCCACCACGGCACGTTTCCTTAAAATTTGTTAATTGGAATGAGATTAAGATTTTTATTATAAATTTCAAGCAAGATATAGGAATATTTATAAGTCTCAGGCACACCATGTTAAGGGCGAATGTTTTTATATTGTCATTCTTAAACCTCAGAATTTTATAGTTGAAAAAGCGGTGGCTGTCGCTGAAGGTAATCCCTATCACAAGAAAGCTGGGGGACTTGATGATTAAAAAAATCGCATTCATATTAGGAGCTGTTCTTTCTGTCAGTTATTTCCATGCTAACGCCGATGAGGGGTGGATTCCCTATCAAAGGGGTTATAGAGGGGCCCAGAACAATGAAGGCGATG
Organism: Pseudobdellovibrionaceae bacterium; assembly: GCA_036559425.1. Classification (GTDB taxonomy): domain Bacteria; phylum Bdellovibrionota; class Bdellovibrionia; order Bdellovibrionales; family Bdellovibrionaceae; genus JACMRP01. The sequence continues at coordinate 3,659 of DATBTE010000289.1, forward strand.
CAAAAATTGTACAAGCCGTTAGGAATCAGCGTCGCCTGGATTTTGTAGAAGGTTCGGGAATGGTTGTAACTCAACTCCTCCAAGATGATAAGAACGGTCTACAGCACCAAAAATGGATTGTGCGTCTCTCCAGCGGAGCCACCATGGAAGCTGTTTATAATTTGGATATGTGCAAGCGGGTTCCCTTGAGAGTGGGAGATACCGTTGCTATGGGGGGACAATTCATTTGGACGAATCAAGGGGCTCTTCTGCACTGGCTGCACTATGATCCCCGTCGGAACCGCCCCGATGGTTATGTAGAAGTGAATGGGAAAGTGTACTGCGGTGAAGGAGATCGTCCCAATTAGTTTCCATCCCTATTTAATTCCTTGGAAGTTGCTGCAAATCCACACTGTGAAGATGCGTGCCACTTCCTCGTGACGATAGGTTTTGAGTTCTTCAGGATTACACCCATCAAAGTAGGCCCACTCCATAGGATTGGTTTGATATTTATCGGTAGTCACAAACAATGCCGTCGAGCTTCTCAGGGCTTCCATTTCTTGTGGAGTTTGAGTTACGGTGTATTGGCTCTTGGTTTTACTCAGCATATAGACTTTTTGCTTTGTTCCAAAATAAGTCTGGGCTGTGGTTTCATAGCGATTGCTTGCAATAAAAGGTTTTTTACCGCTTTCCGCATGAATCTCGCGTTGGCGGCGATTCACATAATCGCCAAGTTCCAGCCATCCTGTGAATTCATTGCTAAGGTCCCATTTTGGTTGCCACTCAGATTGGGGATTCAGGGTACGATGAACTTTCGGCATCCAGGGATAAACAAAAGGTAAATAGATCACTAAGTTGAGGACAATGATAAATCCCAAAATTCCCCCAGTGATTTTACTATTAAAAGGCTTCAGGATCACTTTTTCATTCCACTGAATTCCTTCCGACCAAAGAGCTCCTGCCCCCATGGCTAAAAAGAAAAAAGCGGGTCCACTCCAGTGGGGTTTGTACTCTGCCCAAAAAGGCTGGGCGTAGAAAAGTAAAATGCTTGGAACTGTCATACAGAAAAGCCAACGCCAGCGTGCTTCTTGGCGACGTATAAAGGCATAACCAAAGGTAAAGAGCATTAAGGCATAGGCAACCGGCGTATAGAACAAAATCTGTGCGCTGAAAAATTGCAGCCAACGGCCAATACTAAACTCCGTGGTCGTGTGGCGTTCATGGAATTGATACTTAAATCCTGGCCAATCGTAATGCAGGTTCCAAATAAAAATGGGAAGACAAATCAAAGTTGCCAGAAGCATGCCCATCCACGGCCATTTCGACAGCAAATCCTTACGATGTTTCGCAGTCATTAGCAGATAAAGACCAAAACCCGGCGCTAAAAGCGCGATAATAAATTTAGAATTTAAACCCAAACCCATGAGAATGCCGAGGGACAGCCAGGTCTTTTTCAAAGGCCATTGTTTTTCATCCTCACGGATTCCTTGCCAGAAGATAAAGGCTCCGGCCACCCAACAAAGCATGAAGGGGGTTTCCGGGGACGCCACGTAGCCGCCGAATCCCCACAGCGGTGTCCACATCATCAAGAATACAGTAAAGTTCGCCGCCCAAACGCCAAAGACATCTCGGGCCAGTTTCCACCCAATCGTAGCCGTAGCGAGATAGCATAGAAAAGAAGGCAAGCGGATGCCCCAACGAGTGTCTCCCAAGAGGGAGGTGGTTATGGCCTCTAGCCATGCAATTATGGCCGGATGATCGTAGTAAGACAAAGAAAGATTTTTGGTCCAACTCCAGTGATAGGCTTCATCGTCAGCGAGTCCTACGCAGGAAATAAAGAATATGCGAAATAAGATAGTCACAGCAAAAAGAATAAAAACTTTTTGCAACGTACTGGATCGTTTTC
>DATBTE010000290.1:0-5851 GCA_036559425.1 Pseudobdellovibrionaceae bacterium
GTTCAAGGTACCAAAACGAATACGGACTTCTTGAAGGCTATGTCGGGCAACTAAAGGTAGAGGTCGCTAAATATTATAAGCTATTGATTTCTAAGATCTTTTTAGATCTTAGAACGCGCTTAAAAAATTAGCGATTTCTGATAGACATTACTTAACCCCCTATGTTACAAAACTGAACCTTACGGCCAATAATATTCAATATTTAGAAGGAATTAGGTCATGAAAAAAGATCTTCATCCAAAAATTAATACAGTTGTTTTCAAAGATATCTCTTGTGATTTCAGCTTCTTGGGAACTTCCACAATGCATTCTTCAGAAAATGTTAAGTGGGAAGACGGCAAAGAGTATCCTCTGATCAAAGTTGAGATCTCTTCTGAATCTCATCCATTCTACACTGGTAAGCAACGTGTATTGGATACAGAAGGCCGTATCGATCGTTTCAAAAAGAAATACGGAAAAAAATAAATACGCATACCTCCACTATCTGCTGGAGGACTATTGCATTAGCAATGCGGTCCAATTTGAGGCCGCATTTGTTTTTTCTGGATGTTTTCTTGATCTATTCTCAGACCTTTTCACGCTAGAGGTATGAAAGATGTTTTCAAAACTTGCTGAAGTTGAATCCCGTTACGAGCAGGTAAATCTCCAACTGCAAAGACCTGATATTGCTTCTGACCAGAAGAAATATAGAGCTTTTATGAAAGAGTTGGCAGATCTTGAAAAGATCGTTTTAGTTTATCGTGAATATAAGACCAAAACCTCAAATCTTAAAGCCAGCAAAGAACTTCTAACGGCTGAACAAGACAGTGAAATGCGGGAGTTGATTCGTGAAGAATTGAAAGAACTCGAAACCAACATTCCAAGGCTTGAGCAAGAGCTTAAAATTCTCCTTATTCCTAAAGACCCGAACGATGAGAAGAATATTATTCTGGAAATCCGAGCTGGAGCTGGGGGCGACGAGGCTTCTTTGTTTGCTGATGAACTTTTCCGTGGATATGCGCATTTTGCGGCAAATCAGGGTTGGAAAGTGGAAATGCTTTCTTATTCCGAAGGCAATGTGGGTGGAGCTAAAGAAGTTATTGCCAGTATTTCTGGCGAAGCAGTCTATAATAAATTGAAGTATGAATCTGGAGTTCACCGGGTTCAGCGTGTTCCTAAAACAGAGACTGCGGGTCGCATTCACACTTCAACTGTTACCGTGGCAGTAATTCCCGAAGTGCCGATCAATGAAATTAAAATCAATATGAACGAAGTGCGCATCGAGACTATGCGTTCTCAAGGCTCTGGTGGACAGTCAGTTAACAGAACTGAATCCGCAGTTCGCGTAGTCCATTTGCCTACAGGGATTGATGTGAAGTGCCAAGAGGGGAAGTCTCAAGCCTCCAATAAAGAACGCGCTTTTCAGATCTTGTATGCGAAACTTCAACAGATTGAAGATGATAAAGTTCTTAAAGAAGCTTCTGATGCTCGCTTGGAGCAGATAGGGACGGGCGATCGTTCGGAACGGATTCGGACCTACAATTTCCCGCAAACTCGTATTACGGATCATCGAATTGGACTTACCATTCATCAGCTGGATCAGGTCATGAGCGGTTCTTTTGAGTTGCTGATTGATCCCCTCATTGCTAACTTTCAAGCAGAGGCATTAAAACAACAAACCTCTGCCGGATAATGAAGCTAAAAGAAGTCCTCGACAAAACTACTCAGTTCTTTAAAGATAAAAACATTGAGTCTCCGCGTCTTGATGCTGAACTTTTGTTGGCTCATGGATTGAAGCTTCAACGCATCCAACTCTATCTTAAGTTTGATCAACCTTTGACGGATGGTGAACTTGTTACTTGCCGTGAGTTGGTTCGTCGCCGAGCCCTGGGGGAACCCGTTGCTTACATTTTAGGGGTAAAGGATTTTTACGGATTTAGTTTCCAAGTAAACTCTGCTGTGCTGATACCACGACCCGAAACTGAACATCTCGTGGAAGCAGCTTTAGAATGGGTTAAGGAGCAAGGCTTTAGCCAAGATGACCATAAAATGAACTCTTACAATATTGTTGATTTGGGTTCAGGCTCTGGTTGTATTGGATTAACCCTTTTAAAAAAAATACCCCAAGCAAAGCTTGTAGCTGTCGATATTTCAGAAAAAGCTCTTGAAATTGCCAAGGTAAATGCTGAGGCTCTTGAAGTTGTGGATCGAGTCCGCTTTGTAAATAGAGATGCCGGGAATGTTAACGAGGTTCTGGCAGCTCTAAAGGATTTTACTGGAACAAATAAAATCCATATTCTTGTCTCCAACCCTCCCTATATTGCTCTTGAAGACAAAGATGTAGAAGAAAATGTAAAAAAATTTGAACCAGAAATCGCACTCTTTGCTCAAGAAAATGGGTTAAAGTTTTTGCGTGATTGGTCTCAGAAATATCGACTGTACTTGAACGAAAAAGCCATTGTTTTAATGGAGACGGGGATGACTCAGGGACCGGCAATGCAAAAGCATTTTGAAGACTTGGGTGTTTTTAACAAAGTGGACGTTATCAAAGATCTCGCAGGTCTTGATAGAGTCATTAGAGGAAGTAAATATGGATAAAATGCTCGTAACTGGCGGTGCAACTCTTTGTGGAACAGTTCAAACCAGCGGTGCCAAGAATGCCGCTTTACCCATTCTCTTTTCCACTCTCCTTGCGGAAGGAGAACACATCTTTAAAAACGTTCCACAGTTGAAAGATATTGAGTCTACGGCTGCTCTTTTAGAAAGCTTAGGTTGCGAAACACGCAGAGACGGCGACACATTTCGAGTCAAAGTAAGCAAGCTTCAATCCATTGAAGCCCATTACGATCTGGTTCGTAAAATGAGAGCGAGCATTTTATGCTTAGGTCCAATCCTTACTAAATACGGTGAAGCCGTAGTTTCAATGCCAGGAGGCTGTGCTATCGGCACACGTCCGATCGATCTTCACTTAGAAGGTATGGCGGCGCTGGGCGCAGAAATTACTCTTAAAGAAGGATACGTTCATGCAGCGGCAAAGCGCTTACAGGGCGCTACCATTCTTTTTGAGACTTGCACGGTGGGTGGAACAGAAAATGTGATGATGGCAGCCACTCTGGCAAAAGGAAGGACAATCTTAGAGAACGCTGCTAAGGAACCAGAAATCGTCGATCTTGCAGAATACTTGATAAAGATGGGCGCAAAAATCACAGGCCATGGAACCAGTATTATTACGATCGAAGGTGTTGATAAACTTATTCCGTCTGAGCACAGCATTATGCCAGATCGTATTGAAGCAGGAACTCTGCTGATCGCAGGCGCCATTACAAAAGGTGAAGTTACTGTAGAAAAATGTGTTCCTCAACATCTCGAGGCCTTGGTGCTAAAAATGCGCGAAGCGGGCTTTAAAATCGAGCAAAGCAAAACTTCCCTCACTATTCTTAAGGCGAAGAGTTGGGAAGCTGTAGATGTGACTACGGCCCCTCATCCACTTTTTCCTACAGATCTGCAGGCTCAATTTATGGCCCTGATGGCAGTTGCCAATGGCACGAGTATTATCAGTGAAACAATATTTGAAAATCGTTTTATGCATGTTCAAGAACTCATCCGTTTAGGATCCGATATCACTCCAAAAACAAGAGTTGCAGTAGTACGAGGAAAACCTGATGGCTTAACGGCAGCCCCCGTTATGGCAACGGATCTCAGAGCCAGCGCTTCACTGGTGTTGGCAGGCTTAGTAGCCAAAGGTATAACTGCAGTAGGTCGCATTTATCATTTAGATCGTGGCTACGAAAACTTAGAATCCAAGCTCCAAAGCCTGGGTGCGAAAATTCAAAGAGCGGAATAACAAGTTCTACTTGCCTCTCCAGCGTTGCTATTGCTTAGCGAAAAATAAATTAAATTTTGAATAAAAAAAGCCTCGTTGGGAGGGGGGTCCTTTCGAGGCTTTTGAAGGGATTAAAAAAATGTCTCAGCCCCGAGGGGTGGACTGAGACATCTACGGAGTGGGAGCTATTTACGAACTCCCTTAGTGCCAATACTGAGTATTGTCATCGCGTTATGACCGAGATGTCCTAACTTAGGGAGGGGGTCCGCAGCGTAAGGATTAAATACAGGTCTAACGGGATGTTTTGGTTCAATAATATTAACTGAGATTTTTGATTCAGCACGCGATACAGCAGAGATTGCGAGAACTGCTAAAATATAAAGTGCTATGAGTGCATTGCGAATCATTTGATTCTCCCAGTGAAAGACTTCTAAAGCAACACTCGTGCCAACCTCTTTTGAATCTAAGCATGAGTTAAATTTAATTTGAATCTAGCAAAAGAGATCAAAAACCCTATTTGGTAATTCCACATTGGGTTTTCTGATTCCAATTTGGGACTAAAGTCTAAGGACTTTGGTAGTGACCTGAATATGATCTCGAGCAAGATGATACTCTGTGTGTAAAAAGCGAAATATAATCAACTATCTATGTCACGCACTCAGATCTATTGGATAGTTAAAACTACATCGGGCCAAACCAAGGGTCCTTACACAACTGAGGCTTTCTTGAAGCTGATCGGAGAAGGTGTATTTTCTGGTTCAGAAATGGTTTCTCGTTATCCAGATGGTCAATGGACATTACTTTCCCATGAAACTCAGTTCTATGACAAATTGCTCGAAGTGTTAGAAAACTCTGTCGAAGAGGTGAAGAAATCAAGCGACAACGTCAATGCAGAGACTGTCTTGGGGCCGGTACCAGAGCACTTAAAGAATCCTCTGGGACATCAAAGAACAATTTTAGAGAAGTCAGACGCGCTTCAGACAAACTTAAATTCCGCTCCCACTTCCAAGAAAGCTCAGCCGACTCCTTCAACCGACGGACCCGTTATTGATCTGAAAAATATTAGTCAGGCGCAACAGCAAGCACTTATAAAGACTGCTAAGTGGCCTCTTATTTTAGTGATCCTAGCACTTCTTCTTGTGGTATATGTTCTGTTGCCCCAAGTCGTCGATGTAGAGGAAAAAATAAGCCTTATAGCTCCGAAAAAAGGAGCTGCAGCGATGAGTGATCAACAAATCAAAGAGAAATATGGTACTGCTATTGTCGCCATTGAAGCGGATACCATTGAATCTTATATGGTGGCGCAAAATCATTTAGTTTCTATAGTGGAAGGTGCTCCCAGCAATCTCGAAGTTCGTGGTCTTTTGTGTGTGGTATATAAAGAGCTTTGGCCGTTTGCGAAGCAAGATGCCAATGACCTTCGAGCAATTTCGAGCGTTACCCAAACTACCCGGGCTTTAAATGCAGTGGGATTTTTTGGAAGTATTTGTGAGATTGTGAATCTAGAAACTTCCGGTCACTACAAAGAGGCTCGGGGAGTAGTGGAGTCCGCACTCGAGAATGCAGATCACTTTTCACTTTTGCCCGTGCTTTACCAGTTTAAGGCAGAGTTATTAGAAGCTGATAAAGATTATTTGAATGCGACTCCCTATTATGAAAAGGCGGCACAACTTTGGGCACGATGGCTTCGCCCTCAAGTCAAATCCGGCGTTATGGCGGCAATTCAAAATCAAGGCCCAAAAGCCGCTCAATTTTTTAGGAATGTTCTTACTAAAAATCCTAATCATCGGGAGGCGAAAATTCGGGCAGGAATTCTTGAGTATAAGGCCTTTAAACAAGAGGATAATGCTTTTAAACTTTTAAAGTCTGCCTTGAGCTCCACTACGCGAGTGCAAAGAGATCTTGAGGCTGAAGGCTATTTTTACTTGGCCGAACTTTATCTCAGCAAGAGCGAAAAAAGTTCAGCGCTGTCCGCGGCTCAAAGTGCTTATAAATTAAACCCCAACAATTCTCAATACAAGCAAATGGTATTAAGGCTGGGGGGCTCGG
>DATBTE010000291.1:0-17101 GCA_036559425.1 Pseudobdellovibrionaceae bacterium
AGAAAAATTAAAGTTGTCATTAGTGACTTGCACCTTGGCAAGGGACGTATTCTTGAAAACGGTGGCAGCAATTCCCTCGAAGAATTTTACTATTCCGAAAAACTTGTGGAATTCATTCATTATTATTCCTCTGGCATTTATCGTGATTATGAAGTTGAGTTGATCATCAACGGGGACTTTCTCAATTGTTTACAAGTGGATTATAAAGGCCATTTTCTGACCGTGATTACAGAGGCTGTGGCGCTAGAGGTTATTAAGTCCATAATTAAGGGACACGAAAAAGTCTTTAAAGCCATGGCTGATTTCGCTGTAAAGTCAGGGAATTCCATAACTTATGTTGTGGGTAATCACGATCAATCCATGTTGTGGCCTTCCTGTCGTGCTTATCTGAACCAAGTGGTAGGTTCGCCCATTCGATTTAAAAATATCGTATACTTTTTCGATGGGGTTCATGTTGAACATGGTCACATGCATGAAGCCGCAAATCGTATGGATCCTAAAAAATTCTTTTTGAAGAAAGATTTGCCAGAGCCGATTTTGAATCTTCCTTTTGGTTCCCATTTTTTTATAGAACTCGTGCTGAAGGTTAAGCAGAGATACCCGCATGTGGATAAAATTCGTCCCTTTGCTAAAATGGTGAAATGGGCTTTGTTTAATGAAACTCGAATGCTGGTAGGTTCCTTTTATTCTTTGATTGTTTATTTCGGCAAAGCTTTGCTGGTGAAAGATCCCCGTCGCAATTGGCCGTTCCGGCGTATTTTGCAAGTGATTTTGGAAAGTGCGATTTTTCCGGATTTGAGCGAGGCCGCACGTCGAGTTCTAGTGGATGACCGGGTGCATACGGTGATTTTTGGCCATACTCATGTTTATCAATATCGCCAGTGGTCGACGGACAAAGAGTATTTTAATACGGGGACTTGGACGGAATTGACCTCTTTAGATATTGTTTCCCTGGGGAAAATCACGAAGCTGACCTATGTGTTGATTGAATATCCCGAAGATGGAGGACGTCCGCGCGGACGCTTGAAAGAGTGGCGTGGCTATCACCGGATTGAAGAGGATGTCGCAGTATCATAGATTCGAAAATAGAAGTTCGGCCGAAACCGACCTTGATTGTACCGAAGGTCGGCCTAAGCCGACCTTGATTTAGGTCGAGCTAGGCAAGAGGCCAGCTAAAGAACCCTAAGTAAAAGCATGATTGTAATCAAAGTCTCCGAAATTTACAATAGAAGGCTATGACGAATCATGATGAGGACTCAAAAGACGTATCAGAAAAAACCAGCGTTGTAAGCTCAGACACTTTCAAAGGTCGTATTAAGGCTGCTGACAATGCACCTCCCGTAGTAGTAGTCCTTATTGGACCTCCGGGATACGTAGGTAAGCAGTATCCGATTTCTTCCAATGACATCGTCATTGGTCGTTCAGTGGAAACTCAAGTGTATATTGACGATAAAAGTTTGAGTCGCTCGCATGCCAAGTTTGCCGTCGTTGCGGGAGAAGTTTCTATTATTGATTTGGGCTCCACTAATAGAACGATTGTGAATGGCAATGCTTTGCCGCCGCTAGCTCCATGTAAGTTGAAGAACAATGATCAAATAAAAACCGGCAATGTCATTTTCAAATTTTTAGAAAAAGGCAATATCGAGGCCCTGACCAATCAGACTATGTATGAGAAAGCCAATAGAGACGCGCTGACGGGGGCTCATAGTAAAGGCTCGTTGTTGGAGAAGGGTCCTGAGGCAGTAAAACGTTCAGAACTTCTTAGTGAAGAGATGAGTGTTATTATTTTCGATATAGATCACTTTAAAAAGATCAATGATACTTACGGGCATCCTGCCGGCGACTTTGTTTTGAAAGAGCTGGCCAATATAGTGAGTTCGAAATTGATTCGTTCGAATGATTACTTTGCTCGTTATGGTGGCGAAGAGTTCGTTTTGATTCTGTCAGGTGGCACGGCGAAAATGGCCAGTGAAATCGCGGAGCGCATTCGTCAGACCATGGAAAACCATGCTTTCGTTTACGAAGGCAAGACGATTCCGGTGACTATTTCCCTAGGTGTTGTGACAAAAAGCACGAACGACACGGATTGGCCTGAAATTTTTGATCGTGCCGACAAAGCCATGTACGCTTCAAAGCAAGCAGGCCGCAACCGCGTCACCGTCGCCCAGTAGGTACGCCGTACCTTTTTCGGATGCGGCGTTTAATATTCGAGGTGGGGGATGAAAAGTTTCTTAGTAGTCGTATTAGGTGTTGCTTTATTCTCCGTTTGCTCTTGGGCCCAAGAGGGCAATGATCAACGTACGGTCAGTGAATGTGCTTCGGAACTTAAGATTAAAGTTTGGTGGGATAGCCATAAGTATAAAGCTAAAAAGTACTGTGAAGAGTATTCCCAAGCTAGCATCAACTGTGCCATCAATCTCATGCAAGCAAAGCAATTAACTTATACCAATTTCGAAAAAGCTCTCAAGGATTGCGCACGCACTCGAAAATAGGTTAGTAAAATCAAAATGTATTTCCCATGTGACCCTGGGCCTAAGTCTGAGTGCAAAAAGTCTCTACTATTTCGAATTTTTTGCACCCTTCAGTATTAGACCTTGGGCAGTAGTTACCATTCTTTTTGATGTATATTTTCATCTTATCTTTTCATTATTTTGTCGAAGTGCGCGGATCTACTCTTGAATTTTTATGCATAAGAAACTCTTATGAGAGACCCAAAATGTTCTTAAAAGGTAAATAATATCATATATTTAGAGTCATTGCGACTCCAAAGATGTCGGCATCTGTCTTGCATAAAGTATAAGCAAGGGGTCATCAAGGGGAGGCATTCCCATTAACCTAAACTCCTGGAAAGTGAGTCTATGCTATGTTGCGAGATCTTTTGAAAACAGATCTTGAGCTGGTGGAGGAAGTGAAAACTGGAAACAGGCGATCTTTTTCTGAACTTGTGAAGCGACATCAGAAAGGACTTCTGAGAATGAGTCTGAGATTCGTAAAGGATCTCGATGCGGCGGAGGATGTAGTGCAGGAAAGCTTCATCAAAGCCTACGAAAAGCTTCACAGCTTCGAAGGCAGAGCGAGTTTTAAAAGCTGGCTCTTCCAGATTGCTGTGAATAATGCACGCAACCGAATTCGCGACTATAGAAAAAATATGGTCGATATCGAAAACGTGCAGCTCGCGGTAGGGGCTGAAGTGGAAGGTGGTATGGTTCACGATGCCGTCGCCGGAGTGTTACGAGAAGAGGTTGATAAGCTTCCGGACAGACAAAGAACAGCTTTGGTACTTCGGGTTTATGAAGACCTTAGTTTTAAAGAAATCGCGGAAATTATGGGTTGCCCTTATGACACTGCAAAAGCGAACTATCGTCATGCTTTGATGAAACTTCGCGAAATTTTTGAAGAACAACAGGACCTGAAATCTTGGACTGAGGAAGTCGGAGGTTTTCTAGGTGAAACCAGCCAATACGTGGAGGCCGAAGGATGAAAAAGAAACAACTTCTAGGAAGCGTACTTGATGAGGTGCAACTTCCTCATAACAAAACCTATTACGATCGAATGCATGACAAGATCATGGCTCGTATCGAAGATACAGAAATGGAGGCTCCCATTCGCCCTGCACGGCGCAGTTTCGAAAAATCGAAACAGCTTCTTCGCGAGCAATGGAGACATTGGCTTGCACCACATGAACCTTAAAGCTCAACACGGAAAAAGCTCGTTTTCATCAACGGGCTTTTTTTTGTGACGAAATTATCCCAAGGGTACGCCGCGAAGTCGCATTGATTTTACGTTTCACGTTCCACATACTTTTTACTCCTGATAAAAACTTCGACAATGAAGTCGAAGTAAGATTCAAAGGAGATAAAAATGAAATCATTCATCGTGGCTCTCGCAACTCTTGGTTATGTAATTTCCGCAAATGCAGCTAGCGCAGACAGTTTAAAAGGTACTGGGGTGTATGGTGATGCGGGTTGTGGCCTAGGTTCCATGGTTTTCGGAAATAAAGAGGGTATCGTTCAGGTTGTCGCGGCGACTTTAAACGGCACTGGCATGCAAACTTTTGGCATCACTTCTGGAACTTCAAACTGCGGTCCTGGACTATTTTCTTCAGCCGAAATCAATTCGTTCATGCAATCCAATGCTGTTGCGCTTGAGAACGACATTGCTCGAGGTCAAGGCGAGACCTTGAGCACGTTAAATAATATGTTAGGTTGCAGTTCGCAGTTTGGCGATACTCTTCAAAAAAATTACAAGAATATTTATTCCCCTGGGATAAATCCCGCTCAGAAAATTGTTGCTATGGCTGAATCTTGTCAGGGTTAAGAGTGTTTCAAATGACAAAAAAAGGCCTCACGGTGATGGGGCTTTCTCTTTTTTTACTGATTTTTTTTTCAGAGCAAAAAGCGATGGCGTCAGAGGTCCTCGATCGTGCTCAGCGTGAGCATTGGTTTGAAGATCGTCAGTGGCTACGCTTAGTCCAATATCACCCTCATTTTTTTGGCGGTTATAAAAGCTCTGGAGAATCTGATAAATTCTTTTTAGCCCCTAAAGGGAAGAGCCGTCCTGATCTTGAATTGACGGCGACACTGCTTGCTCTTCAAGAGAATACCAGAACCTTGCGCTCGCAAGACGGACGTTTTGAAGATCCTGTGGGCTGCGTGTTTCCAGCGAGGAAGCTCTGGCTTGAAAAAAAAGCAGGAATAAAATTTCCCAATCCGCAGTGTGAACGTTTTAACCGCTTTAAGGAAATCCTTCAGCCGCAGTCGTTGACTTATGTGTTTTCCTCTTATTATTTAAATAATCCAGCATCGGCCTTTGGTCATACTTTCTTGCGAGTGAATAAAGCCCCCTCTGCTATAAATGGCGAACGCTTTGAACTTGCCGATTATGGCGTTGGCTATGCCGCTGTGAAGACTTCGGAGAATCCTTTTGTTTATTCTTTTCTAGGAGTTTCAGGCTTGATGCCGGGAGCTTTCGATATAAATCCTTATTACTACAAAGTGCGTGAGTACAACGATTTCGAATCTCGGGATTTATGGGAATATGATCTCACCTTTACGCCGGAAGAAGTTGAGATGGTGATCGCCTATATCTGGGAGCTTCTCGACGTGAATTTTAATTATCATTATTTTACTGAAAATTGCTCCTATCGAATCCTCTCGGTCCTTGAAGTCGCTCGACCGAGTCTTGAGCTGACGGATCATCTAAAATCACAGGTGATGCCAGCCGATACGGTTCAGACTCTTTTTCAGCAACAAGGTTTAGTTGGAAGAATCCATTTTCGCCCTTCAATCCGTGCCACTTTCGAGCAACGCTATCGTGGCTTGAGTGATGAAGGGAAAAGTCGACTCAGAGGTTTTGCCCGAAATGAGTCTATCGCTGAAATGATACAGGATCTCGAACCTGTAGAAAAGCGAGGGAGTCTTGATACGGCTATGGACTATTTAGATTATCGGTATTCAAAAGAGATTTTAAGAAAAGAGGAAAAATATATTTTCAAAAAGGACGTTTTGAGGGCGCGAGCGGAGTTAGGTGGAGCTTCAGCGCTTTTAAAGCTGTCAACCGCTGAGAGCGAAGCTCCCCATGAAGCTCAGGGATCGCGGCGTTGGGGTTTTGGTTATCGAGAATGGAATAAAAGAAATTTCTATTTACTAGAGATGAAAGCAGCATTGCATGATCTATTAGATCCAAAATTAGGTTATCCTCCCACCGCTGAAATCACCATGGGATATTTGGGCTTGTCATTGGATTCAACTTCTCAAGAACTGGCCTTGGACCGAGCGATTTTGTATGAAGTCGTTTCCTTGTCTCCGCTGAACGACTTCAATCGCGATGTTTCGTGGCGCTTGAAGTTCTCATTGGAAAGAGGTTTTGAAAACAATTGCCTCGGTCTTTGTCGCTGGACGGAACTTAGCGGAGGTTCGGGTCTTACGACGACAGTGTGGTCGGATTTGGATCTCAGTGTCTGGCTGCGTCTGACCACCCAAACCAGTACTGATTTCCAGGGTGATACCTGGCGAATAGGGGCGGGTCCCGGTCTCTCAGCAAGATGGAATCGAAATGCCTGGGCGGTGATGGCGGAGATCTATGATCGCTACGATTACAAAGGATTGAATCCGGAGTTTCGGCAAAGCTCTCTTGGGATCAATTGGAGCTTGAATAAAAATCTCAGTCTCCGCTTCAGAGGAGCCGAAGAGAATTCCCTTCGGCTTATGGAAGCGCGCTTGCTTTATTATTATTAAAAGATTAATTTTTTACGGCGGATGAATATGACTAACGTGACTGTATTTTGGTTTCGACGGGACCTGCGTCTTGATGACAACGCCGGTCTTTTTCATGCTTTAAAAGAAAAAGAAGAAAAGGTCCTTCCGTTTTTTATATTTGATACAGATATTCTTGCAGGTTTGGATAAAGCCGACGCAAGGGTGACCTTTATTTATCAAAGGGTCGCGGAGCTTAAGGAGCGGCTTCAGCATTTGAAAAGCGATCTCCTTATTCGTTCAGGCAGACCCCTCGAAGTTTTTAAAAATCTTCATAAAGAAAAACATATTTCAGCTATTTATTTAAACCATGATTATGAACCTTCAGCCATAAAAAGGGACGAAGAAATAAGGCAATGGGCCCAGACCCAAGAGATTGAATTTAAATCTTTTAAAGATCAGTGTCTTTTTGAAAAAGATGAGATTGTCACCGATACTGGCAAGCCCTATAGAGTTTTCACTCCCTACAAAAATAAAGTTCTTTCTCATCTCCCTAAACATGTTTTTCAATTTTACGATAATGAATCCGTGAGCAGCGCCTATGTGAAAGTGCAAGAGGTCGAGAGAGTGTTAACTCTCAAAGACCTGGGCTTTGCGATGTCCTCTCTCCATTTTCCAAGTAAAGAGATCCCGCTTTCTGTTATTAAAAATTACGCCAAAACCAGGGATTTTCCGGCCAATGATAATGGAACAACCCATCTTGGTATTCATTTGCGTTTTGGAACCATCAGCATTCGAAAATTAGCCTTCCTCGCGCGAAAGGAGTCGAGTGTTTTTTTAAGTGAGCTGATTTGGCGGGATTTCTTTATGCAGATCCTTTGGCATTATCCACAAGTCGAGAAACGAAGTTATAAAAGCGCTTATGATAAAATTGCCTGGAGAACGTCCAAAAAAGATTTTGAGCGCTGGGCTCACGGCATGACTGGATATCCCTTAGTGGACGCGGGCATGCGCGAATTGCAAGAAACAGGACATATGCACAACCGAGTCAGAATGGTGGCCGCGAGCTTCCTCTGCAAGCATTTGTTAATACATTGGAGCGAGGGAGAAAAATATTTTGCCAAAAAGCTTTTGGATTTTGATTTGTCCGCTAATAACGGCAACTGGCAATGGGTGGCAGGGTCAGGTTGTGATGCGGCCCCCTATTTCAGAATTTTTAACCCGGATGCTCAGGCAAAGAAATTCGACCCTCAAAAGGAATACATAAAAAAGTGGATTCCTGAATTCAACACCTCTCGCTATCCTGCTCCTATGATTCAGCATGAAGAGGCTCGAGGCCGGTGTTTACAAGCCTACGCGTCAGTTAATTCTTACAAGGAATTTATTCCTTAGATTTTGCGAGGGCTTTTTCAAATTCATCTTTCACGATATTTATTTTAGAAGTGATAGAGTGGCCGCAAGTGCCACCTTCACTGCAAACTTTAGCAATTTTACAGGTATTCCCGTCATTCCAGACCCAATCGCCATTTCCTTCAGAAATAATACCTGTAATTTTACCCGTGCTCACATCAAACACAGGAGAACCTGAATTTCCGCCAAAAATGTCTAGATTGGAATAATAAATTTTCTCTAAATTTTTTGAGATGACACCTGAGTCCGTGTATTTCAGAGGAGTTGATGAGGGATAACCCAAGACGAAAAGAGCCGTTCCCACGGGAGTATCAGAAGTAAAATCTAAAGGAAGAGCATCCCGCCCTTTAACTTCTCTATCAAGTTGAATAATAGCGAAGTCAATTCCATCTAAGAATTCGAATTTTTGGGCAAGGATCCTTTTACAAGTATAGACATTTTCAGCTGGAACTCTGGTGTAAGAGGTATCTCCAGCGGATTTTAATTTGAAATCAAAGGCCCAGTAGTAATTGGCGCAATCATTGGCATCCTTAACACAGTGGCCAGCCGTTGCTACGACGTTGGGAGCTATTAAGAAACCTGTGCATCTAGGGCCTAAAAATTCTTCACCAAATCGCACGCTTGAACAATGTCTTTTTCCTAAAGTTGTGGATTCTACAGAATAGCCTCCGCCTTTATTCATCAGAACATCTTTGCTGAACTGGCCTGGAACCGAGCGACCTAAAGCTTGTATGGTCGATGGAGCTGTGTAAATATTGTTTCTATTGTCTTCGCCGTAGATGGTGTAAGGAACGAAGTCCATTGCCAGAGCCTTTGTGGCGCTCACGGTAAGAATCATTAAGGATAATAATTTTGATAAAATCTTAAGACTGGAAAACTGAGTTTTCATAAACCTCACCTCATTCTTGTTGGCAACTTGATCACACAGGGCCAACGGTATTGTCAAGGCATAGTGGTTGGCATAATGGTCGGTATAATGTCTTAGGTCAGGAAACCCGGTCTTTTAGCGCCTCTACGGGATTTTTTTCTTTTTCGAATGCTTTGCATTCTTCGAGGAACTTTTTAAAATCCCCCCCTGTTTTCTCATAGAGTTTTTCAAAGTCCCCGAGATCTTGCATATAAGTGCGATAGACTAATAAACGCGCGTTATTAAGTTTGATGTTCTGAAATTTCTTATAGGATTCCGTTTTCAACTGCGGCAGCATTTCTTTTTTAAAATCCTCTTGCAGTTGAACGAATTGTTGCTGGCGTTTGTTATCCGTTTGCTCATGAGCGGGAACATTTTGATACCACTTCTCCAGTTTTTTTAGCTTTGTACTGAGCCATGCCGAGAATATTTTATCGTCCGCATTTTCATTTCGCACGGTGAGCAGGGTCGGGGACTCGGAGCCTTCCTTTTTGAGATAGAACATCTCGGTGCCTTTATTACCCATAAAGACGGCCATGCGTTCATTGAAATCAGCTTCATGTTTTATGTAAAGAGTGGCATGAACGGTTTCGTGAATAATGGTATTCACTAAATCATAGTCTTTATATTGAAGCATGGACGACAAGAGCGGATCCTTAAACCATCCGAGAGTGGAGTAGGCCGAAACTCCACGCATGTATGTGTCCAGGTTTTCTTGTTTTAGATTTTCTTCTTCTTTTTTTGCATCGAGTTCATTAAAGAAACCTTTATAAGGCATCGCGCCGACAATGGGATAATGCCATTTGTAGGCTTCCAACTTCCATTTCGGAGCGGCACTGACCACATAAGTAACATACGGACGATCGAGTAAGACAAAGCTCGTATAATTTTTCGTCGCTTTAAGACTTAAGGACTGTTCAGCAAATTCCCGAGCTTCTTGCGCAAGCTGAATTTTCCTTTTTTGTTCAGGGGTGAGTTTTGGATTTTTTAAAGCCTCATCGAGAGTCTCTTGCGAGTTCATGATCGAGAGCTGATTATAGGCGGATTTTACAAGATAGCTGACTTGACACGAGGACAAGAGAAGGGCGCTGCTGATCGTGACAGTGGCCTTTAGAACATCCATGTAACACCCGCGGAGACCGCATCATCATTGGTCTTCGCGCCGCCTCCAATGGGAGTCTGCCAAATGCTATAGCTAGCTTTAAAGCCAAAACTTTCTGTAAGAGCGATCTTGAGTCCCAAACCATAACTTGGAGCTATGGCTACGTCCGGCTCTAAAATTTGCGTGGGGAAGCTTCCATCTTTAATTTCCTGACGTCTGGAAATTTGCGCTGCTCCACCTTTAATATAGGGCTGAAATAGGGCCTTTTTGTCAGCAAAGACGACGATAAGATCCGTCCCTATAATTTGAGTTTTTTGATAAATTGTACGGGGAGTGTCCAAGGAGGAAGCTTGCTGTTTTTGAATTCCGACAGCTTCGGTGTAGCTCAGCTCCAGCGCGAGCATTTCAGCAAAATAAAAAGAAACCGAACCTGTGGTTGATTCCGAATCATAGTTATTGTTTGCATCAAAAGTCGTTTTTTTACGACCATAAGTCAGACCCATTTCCGTAAACATCGCATGACTGTTTAACGGAAGGATGAGGGAAATCAGGATGGTTAGATTTTGAAAAGTCTTTTTCATGCTTTGAGGATATCAAAGCTTAGAGTGAAAAATGAGAGGTTTCACCCCTGGACTGGAGCAAAGTCTTATTCCGAATAGACCACGGCCCCCGGATTGAAGCTGACGTTAAAACTATATTTCAGATGAATAAACCCATCATCCTCGACCATGTCCTGAGGTGGATTGGGAAACATGCCAGCCTCTTTAAATGCCAGGACCGCCGCTTGATCAAAGTGATTGATACCGGATTCTTTAAGAATGTGAGCCGAGTGATAGCGGCCATCCTTAGTGAGCCAAATATCTACTGAAGTCACCCAGTTTCTGCGTCCCACCACGCCTAAGACATAGTTTCGATCAAAAGAGTCGACTGCTTTACGCACGCGGCTTTCCCAGCGAAAACGAACTAATTCTTCAATACGCGCGTAGAAGGAATAATAAACATAACGATCCGTATTGAGTGCGGTGAAGTTCCCGATTGAAACATCTTGAGGCAAGGCTTCGCCGACGGTCGCTGGAGCGTTTTCCGCACTTTGAGAATACTCTTTTAAATTTTTCGCGATATCGGCCCCTTCAGGATCGTATTTTTTCTCTTTAGTTTCTGATTTTTCTTTTTGGCCCGTAGTGCGATTTTTAGTCATTCCGGAAACGGCTGCCTGCATTTCTTTACGAACACGTTGTTTTTCGGCGGAAAGAAATCGAGCGAGATCAGTATCATCGTCCTTCAGGTCCTGTTTAGGGGCTAAAGCCTGGCGGACGACTTGGCGTTCTTTGTTAGCAATTTTATTTTTATTGGATTGCTCTCTAGGTCTTTCCAACAAATCAATGGTGGTGACGGAGAGGGGTTTTGGCTCAAAATAAGGCGCCCCTTTATCCAGGACAAGGACTAATACAAAGTGGACCACAAGGCTGAGGAGAAGGGCTCGCAATAAATTCATCTTGTCTCACTATAGAACGAACCTAGACAAAAATCCAACTGGATGCCTAAAGTTGAAACAAATAATACCGAAAAGAGGGAGGTGTCATGGGGGTATAATGGCAAAGGTAATTAATATCACAAGTCGCGTAAAGTCTCAGAATTCGTTGATGAATAATAATAAGTCTTTCGAGGCGCCAGTCTTAGATATGACGGAAGCAAGAGAAGAAATCCTGAATAAAGAACGTCGCGAAGTGAAGCGTACGATATTAACGGAATTTATAGGAACTTATGCGGTTTTGCCAGAGCGGGGTCTTATGAAAGTGACTCTCTATGATATCTCGGAAAATGGAATCGCTTTTGATCTTGAACCTCAAGAAGGCATGTTTCGAGACGGTGAAGAAGTCGCCATCAGACTCTATTTAAATCACACGACTTATTTTCCTTTCAACGTGAACGTTATCAAATCTCGTCCAATGGAAGAGGAAGGGGTGATTCGTCATGGAGCTCAGTTTATAAAAGGCACCGTGAACGATGTTGCGCTTCATCATTTTGTGAAATTTATCGAGAACGTCAGTGCCGGTCTTCGTAAGGATGAGGGCGATATTCTGGTTTCGAATATTTCGTAGTTTTAGGACTCTGTTTTAATCCAGCTTCTTCAAAGCTTTTCGTGGACATTAGTCAGGCCTTATTGTCGAATAGACTTAAGGCTTGTTTCATTTTCGGAACGGACCATCCACGGAGGGTAAAAGTTGAGCAAATCCAAACGCAGAAAAATTGTCGTTGATACCAATGTCATTCTGTTTGATGCCCAAGCGATTCTTCGCTTTGGTGAAGCCGATGTGCATATTCCAATATCCGTCATTGAGGAAATCGATAAGTTTAAGCGAGATCAGGGCGAAAATGGACGTAATGCCCGTCAATTCAGTCGTTTTGTGGACGTACTCAGGGCGAAAGGTTCTCTTGCTCAAGGCGTGCAACTCGACAATAGCGAGACCATGGTCTATATCAGCACTGATTTGATGTTGGCGGGAATGCCACCAGAATTTGATCAAATCAAAGCAGACAATAGAATCTTAAACACGGCCTTGGCTTTACAAAAACAATATCCACGACTCAAAGTGGAGTTGATCACAAAAGATATTAATCTTCGGATTAAGGCCGATGTTTACGGGATCTTTGCAAAAGATTATGAACCGACGGACGTCTCTCAAGAAGATATGTATGAAGGTTATCTTGAACTGGAGATTTCTCCAGAGCAAATCGATCATTTTTACAAAGACAAAAAGCATGTTCATACGGGAACTCAAAAGTTATATGCCAATCAATACGTGATCATGAAGGATTCTTCTAATCCGAATCATTCGGCGATCGGTAGATTTTCTCATGCGGAGTCCGCCATCGTGCCTTTGATCAATCCGCCTGACAGTATTTGGGGAATTCACGCCCGCAACGTCGAACAAGCTTTCGCGTTAGATAGTTTGCTTAATGATGAAATCCTTTTTGTTTCCTTAGTAGGCAAAGCGGGAACAGGTAAAACTTTGCTTGCCTTGGCGGCAGGGCTTTTCAAAACTTTGGATGAAGGCCGCTTCCAAAGGTTACTTGTGTCTCGTCCGATCTTTCCGATGGGAAAAGACATTGGTTATCTTCCTGGAGACATTGAGCAAAAGTTGAATCCTTGGATGCAGCCCATCTTCGACAATGTGGAATTTTTGATGGGTTCTGATAAAAAAGCCTCAGGCCGTGCTCAGGAGTTGATTAACCAGGGAATGCTCAATATTGAACCGCTGACTTATATTCGTGGGCGAAGTATTCCCAAGCAGTACCTGATCGTGGATGAAGCACAGAACTTAACTCCGCATGAGATTAAGACTATTGTGACTCGCGCGGGCCGTGGTACGAAGGTGATCCTTACTGGTGATGTTTATCAAATCGACAACCCTTATGTGGACTCAGCCAATAGTGGGCTCACCTACGCGGTTGAGAGATTTAAAGGGCACCCCATTGCGGGACATGTGACATTGACCAAGGGTGAGCGCTCAGAACTTGCTGAATTGGCAGCGAATATTCTTTAATTGTGCTCTTTTTGCAACAGGCAAAGGCTTGCCTGTTGCAAAGCTTTGTTCTTAATTAGAGCCACTCAATAGAAAGGCTCATAGATATGATGTCCATCAATAAGGGGAGAGACAGAGAAGTGGGGTTTAAGGCCGTTTTGGAGGCAAAAGTGACAGACCAAATGGTCCGTCAATTTGCTGAAATGTCAGGTGATTTTAATCCTATTCATCTTGATGATGAGTACGCAAAGACCACACGTTTTGGTCGTCGTATTGCTCATGGTATGATCGTCGGTGCGCTGATTTCTCGTACACTCAATGAAAAATTGGGATCAGGCGGAGTTTATCTGGCGCAGAATCTAAAATTTGTAAATCCAGTTTTTATCGATGACACGATAATCATTGAAATAACGGTCACGGGGCTGCGTAAGGAAAAAGGCATAGCCACTCTCGACACTATTGCGAAAAAAGAAAATGGTGAGATTGTGGTCAAAGGAGATGCTATTATCATGATGGCCCAATAATCCTCTAACTCATGGTGACGAAAACGGGTTGATTTCTGCCAATGACGCGAAACTCAAGACGCTTTTTATTGCCTTCGTTTTTAGCCAGATTAAAGTCCTAGGGAGGGGGGGGATTTTTTTATGAAACAACTAAAGACATTTCTTTTGATGGGTATGACTGTTGTGGCGGTAAGAGCCCAAGCAGAGGATCTAGCCGCTGGTCAAGCAAATGCACTGCCTTATATAGATCAAGACTTTGCTTGTATCACTCAACAACAGGCTCAGAAATACACCAATGATTTTTCCATTGATATTAACTCTTTTGGTGGACTGGAGCTTTGCAATAGCAATGTAGATGCCAAGAAGCTATTCAACGATTTGCAAATTATCGAGCAAGGCCAGTTCGCAGCTGTTAATTCCAATATATTAGTTAAAGGCTATATTCCTGCCGATCAGTACTATTCTTGGATGAAAAATCAAACTCGCGGTATGAACCGGGGCAATGACATCCCTTACGCAACGGCTTACAATCGTATGGGTTACTTTACGATGCAGGATGGATGGGCGAAGATTTCAACTTTGGGTCGTGTCGGCGTCGTCCTTCATGAAGCACGCCACACAGGGGGGTACCGTCACTATCCTTGTAAGCAGGGCCCCTACATGGGCTCTAGCTTGGACGGTTGCGACCAAGATTTTACGCAAGGGGGTTCTCATGCGATCGAGATGGAGTATTATGCCCGCGTAACTGTTGCAGGCCAAAATTTTCATCCAGTTTATAAAGCGATGGCACGTTTGATGGCTATGGGTCGGGCGAGTTTTGTATTCAATACTTCACCGATTCAAAAACGTGAAGCCGTGCTTGCCTTGGAAGAGCAGGCAGGGCCAGTGATGTTTGATGGCACACGCAAGGTACAAAGAGAAGGCACTGATTCTGTGGGACAGCTGAAACGCACGTCCTTCGGCGCTGTTATATTCAACGGTCTTCAGGCAGTGGCTTTGGATGTTTATGAAATGACAGGCTTTCGCTCAAAAACAAATGATGACTATTCATACTTCAAACTTTTGGGCATGAACCAAATGGGCTCTTTGAGAGATTTTGAAGAGTATGATGTGAATCAAAAGCGTTATGTGACGGCTGTGACTGCCTCCAATCAGTTGGCAACTTACAATTTTCCCAAAGGATCTTGGAATAGCCCTGCGACCCTTCCTTTGACAGTGGAAAGAACGGCAAGCACTTTGCCAACGGGTGAAAAAGGCTATTTTTTGATGAATAACGTCGGCGATATTTACTCTGTGAACGCTGATAATCAACAAGTTACTTCCACTGGCAAAAAGTGGGATGCTCAAGTTCAAAGTGCGGCTTTATTTGGGGGCAAAATCCTCCTTTTGAAAAATGACGGTGCCATTTATCAAAAGAATGCTGACGGCACCGAAGCGCTCTTCGATAACGGTAAATACACTCAAATGGTGAACGTTCCTCTTTACGACGCTTTCGAGGTTAAGTAATGAAGAAGTTGCAGATCCTGTTAATCGTAGGCTTGTTGGTGGCGGTGGGAAGTGCTTATAGACAGCTTCATGAAATTGAAAGCAGTAGTACTTCGAATCCACCTTCAGTGACGACTTTGGAGTCTGCAGCCCCCGCATCAGCGACCGCGACAGCCAAAGGAGCCGGTGGAAAGCCGGCCTTCGCTGTCGGAGAATTCGTCGCTTTGGTCAAGAACGAGGCTGTGGCTATGTCTCAACTCAATGATCATCCCGAAGAGGTAGAGAAACGCCTTAAAGATCTAGCTGAGAAAATGCAAGAAGCCGATGTTCCTGAACTGCAAGCGACGGCATTGAATACGTCTTTGAATGGGGATCAAAGATTTTTGTCTGTGTATATTTTAGGTGAGAGTAGTTTACCAAAGGCTCAAGAAAGTCTTGAAACCATTGCCACCGCACCCATTCCCACAATGTCTGAAGCTCGTTTAACCAATCAGGAAGAAATCATTCGGAGTCAAGCGGTGGAGTCTCTTCGCCAGCCGGAAAGTCTTAAACGTGTATTGGCTCAAGTGAACAATAGTTTCGTTGTCGATCGTGCTCAGCGAAGTCTGCTTTATCGCGAAGGCAAAGTTTCAAGAGCTCCTGAACAGCAGGATCAAGAGGCTTTAAGCAAACTGATTAAGAAGACGGCTCATTAGATTATTTCTCCGGCATGAGCTTTTTCAAAAATGCAAGGTAGTTTAAAAAACGGACACTCTGGTCCTTGTGCTCATGAGGTCCACAGTAAACACCTATGCCATGATGAATTTTTTTATTGTCGATTAATTCTTGCAGATGTTTGGAAAACTCTCTTGAATATTTTTTCGAGGACTTAATCTCGACTCCGGTTTTAACTCCATCGACTGTAATAATCAAATCGACTTCGCCTCCCTGGTGCGCCCCCCCCCAGTATTCAATATCCGCTCGCTGATTTGAATAAGAGATATAGGACTTAACTTCATTTATTATAAAGGTTTCGAACAAGGAGCCCTTGTTGTCTCCCAGAGGCAAATTGAGTTGATTTAATAGGGCTGAAACAACTCCACAATCGAAAAAAAATACTTTTGAAGCAGCGATTTCTTTGACTTTGGCTTTTAAGAGGCTCGTTGGCAGTTCAGAGGTAATAAGCGACTCAATCGTAAAATTTCCTAAAAAGGACATTTATAGGGAAATTTCACTCGAAATCGGAGTCTTCTATTGAAGCCGGAACCCCAGAAAGCTTGAAAGTTTTAATGGGCTTGTAAACTTGAAAAGGGGCTGAGCCCACACTTTCGTAAAGAACAATTTCATTGATTTGAATTTTCGCGAATTTCTTTCTCACAAAAGGCGAGGTCATATCTTTTGTTTTATGAGGATTGCGAAGGCGACCGATCGTAAGGTGAGGAGAAAATCCTTGCTCCTCGGCTTTATAACGCAAATGTTTCAACTCTGTGGCTAGGCTGTCCTGGAGGGAACGAAGAGCTTTTGAGTTTTGCACTCCAAACCAAAGAACGCGAGAAGAAAAATCGTTGGGAAAAGCCCCTAGATCGGCAATCTTAAGATTGAAGGGCGCGAAATTTTTCGCAATTCTTTCCGTGATGGTTTCTATTTCCGATATTTTTTCATCATAAGTATTTCCAAGAAATACGAGAGTTATGTGGTAATTATCCATAGGCACCCAGCGAACTTCGATGTCTTTTTGCTCAGCGTGGATTTTAAGTTTTTTAATGACCTGCGGAGCCACGGTTTCTAACCCGTCTTTTGCGGCGATCGCCAAAAAAAGTCTTCGCATTATGAATACCGACCGTTCTTAAAAGAAGTGACAACATTGTTATGAGATCACCTTATCACAAAACACTGACTGCTGGAAGGACTCTCCGTTACGATGGCCGTGAGAAAGTATTGTGAAAAAATCATGTCATGTTTTCTCATGCAAATCGCGATACACCTGAGGTATG
>DATBTE010000292.1:0-1559 GCA_036559425.1 Pseudobdellovibrionaceae bacterium
GGAGTTGAGCTGTCTTAGCGATGTAAACGTGCACGATTCGTCCGAAAACCACGCTAGTGGGAATACGGAATCCGCGACGACTGAGACTTCGAAAAACGTTGCGATTACATTCATTGGAACCCGGTAAAGTACGGCCTAAACTTATTGTTCTCAAACGAATTATTGCGAATAAGCAGAGCTTTTTATAGGCCATTGCCAAATCGGCGACGACAATGTGATACTCCATGTGAAGATTTTTAACGCTTAATTACACGCCCACAGTGCTCTTTCTTTAATTATTATCCGATTCAAGATTTAGGCCCCAGGCTCTTCAAAAAACTGTTTCCCTCTACCTTGTATCAAGCTAAATAAAACAGATTTATTGATAAAAAACAAATGATCCGGAAAGTCGCCCGCGCACATTTTGCCGTAAAACTTTTTTTGATCGATACCATACAACTCAAGAGCTTCTTTAATCTCCATTAATTCCAACTCCGATGAAAATGACTCGGATGAAACTTTATCAGGCTCTTGATCTTGAATTATTATTGCCTCCATTAATAAATTGTCTGATTGCAAGAGTAGCCGCCCTTCTTCCTCATCCTGCAAAGAAGAGGAATTCGCTTTATTTTGTATTTTTTGAATCAAACCGAAATCGCTAAATCGCTGAAGGATTGCTTTTGCCTGATGAGGAAGTATGCCCAGAGTTGCTGTAATTTGTTTAATAAACAATCCGGCCAATATTGAATCACTATTAGCTGCTTTAAAATTAAGATCGAGTAAATTGGCTACGGCATAAAAAATATTAGTCGAGGCGGTTTTATTTGCTGAAAGGCTGTTCGACTTTTTTAACCGCTTCAAAAGTACATTTATGATTTTCCCAACCAAAGGGTGTGAATTTTTTAGGAGTTTTTTAAAATCATCGTTGCTGATCCGGGCAACTTCTACAGGAGTTATTGCTCTACAAGAAGCTGAGCGAGGTTCGTTGGAGAGTAATCCCATCTCACCAAAAAACTCTCCAGGCCCTAATGTCCCTATAACGAATCGTCTTTCGTTTTTCCTAATGGAAACCTCAACTTCACCTTTCTGCAAAACATAAAAGTGATCACTAGGCTGGCCCTCATGAAAAATGATGTCCCCTTTTAAAAACACTTTTACCCGATTAATATTATTTTCACTCATTTAAGACTCACTAATTATGTATGCATTTTCCAAATGCCTTAATCGTTGAGGCTCCCGGCCTTACTCAATCTTACCGTACTTTTGTTGTTTATCCATTTTCATTTTCAAAAGTTCGCACAACTCATTCTGACAGCGGTGTAAGGTCGGCGCTGTTAAAATTGGCGCTTTGGTCATGCATCACTTTGTGGATTGCTTTTATTGTGTTTTTGCGAAAGGCTAAAGCCGTATAGCGTACCATTACGCTGTTTTTTGCGTTTCCAGCGATGCAGTTTAAAAAGGAGCTTAAACGAAGCGGGGGTAGGACACTAAAAGCAGGTGTTTTAAGCGAAGCACCTGCTTTTAGTAGACAACACATGGAGCGATACGAGGATACGAAACTCTAGCTTTTCTTAGTGAGC
>DATBTE010000293.1:0-6808 GCA_036559425.1 Pseudobdellovibrionaceae bacterium
GGGATTGCCAAAAATTAAATGGATGCCCAAGTCCGCTTGAGTGCTATCGGCAATTTTGTAAATGGCATCGATGGACTGCTGGGCGCTGTGACCCCGGCGCATGAATTCCAACTGGTCATCAAAAAAACTCTGTACGCCGAGTTCCACGGCGACAAAAGACCGTTGATGAAATTCCTGCCAAAGATCTAAAACACCCTTCGATAAACAATCAGGGCGAGTGCCGACAACAAAGCCTTTTACGAAATCATAAGAGAGAGCGGTTTCAAAGTTATGGCGAAGGTCATTGAGCTTCATGAATGTATTGGTATAAGCCTGAAAATAAATGAGAAAACTTTTAGCTTTATATTTTTTAGCGATGTGTCCATGGTATTTCTCGATCTGGGCACGAAGCTCCATGGTGACGGACTCCGCTTGGGCTGCGGAACCCCAGACGTCGCAAAAGACACAGGTTTGCATGCCCTTTAAACCCCGGCGATTCGGGCAATCGTCAACGACACTCACGGGAATTTTATAGACTTTTTCCCCAAAGCGATTTGAGTAGTGCTCAGCAATAGTGTTATAAGGAAGTCCGTTCCAGCCCTTTTCCATGGGACCTTTATAGGGAGCTAAAGAGGAAAAATCAATGAATACACTCCAGCGTTGGTCCGACATTCAATTTACAGTAGAAATTACGGGGGATGGCAGCCCCAGTTTGCGCTTGCCTCAAGGAGAGTCCATGCACCACTCGGGGGGTGCTGCCGAGGAAACGGAGCTGATTTATGGAAAAGTGATCCATCAGTGCTTCCAAGCCATTGGAACTCCCCATTTTATCTCAGTGGGGCTAGGCCTCGGCTATGTAGAGTTGACGGTGGCTCGTGAAGCCCTCTTTACCCAGAACTTGAACTTCACTTTAGAAAGTTTTGAGCTCGTTCCTGAGTTAAAAGAAGGTTTTAAACTTTGGCTCCAGGGGCAAGATCTAAATATTGAAATTCAAGAGGTCTATGATCAAGTCTTAAAATACGTTCTGCTGAACTCTGAGATCCCCCCGCAGAAGCTCAAAGAGCTTCTTTGTCAGAAGCTTGAAAATCAAGCCTGGGTGCTCCACGGGCCCCTTAACAATCACTCTGTGTTTAAGGCAAAGGCCCACTGTCTTCTGTTTGATGCCTTTAGTGCTAAAACTTCGCCAGATCTTTGGACTGAGGAGTTTTTAGTGGAATTCTTTAATAAAGCCACTGCCAGGGATGCGATAGTTTCTACCTATGCCAGTCGTACCGCTTTAAAAAGAGCCTTAAAAACCGCAGAATTTCTGGTGAATGTTCGGGAAGGGTTTAAAGGGAAACGCAATTCAACCTTGGCTTTTAAAGGCATGGCCTTTAAGGGTTTTTTTGAAACTTCTTTACATAGCTGATGATGATGGATTTAGCGTCGTTGGGAAGCCCTAAAAAGCGCAAGCCGGCATAGCCATCAGCGCCGAGATAGACCACTTCCATATTGCAAGTGATATCCATAAAGAGATTGGGACTGCTGAGTTTTGCCGAGAATTTCTCGCCGATTTGTAGACTCTTGACATCATTGACGCCAATGCCTCCTTCGCTGATAGAGATAATCTTTGCATCGACTTCTCCAAGTCCAGCAGTGCCCTTCATGCTTCCCATCACCGGGACCCGAAGGTGTTGTCGGCGGCTGACACCCAGTTCATCCGCAACTTGTCGGACCTGGAAAACTTCTTTCCAATCATCAAATCCCTCAGTCCAAATTCGAACAGAGGAGAGACTCGTATATTCTTTGAGGTTCTCAATCAGTTCATCAAAAGTCATGGGAGTGAGTTCTTTTTGATCCACCCGCATTTTCCATTGCCGAGAGTTCTGTTGCTCTAGGTTCTTTTGTTCAGCGAGGGCTTTCAAGGAGGTTTGCCATTTTTCGGGCCTAAGCCATTCCGTTTGCCCGCGACCCCAAATAAGAGTATCCGTGGAGTTGTCAATACGATTTTGGATGTCTTGGTCACCGTAAGGCCCCGTGACCTGACCATCTAATAGTAAAAACCATCTTTTTTGTTCCAACAGCTGCTCCCGCCTCTTAAGATCCTTCTTGATTATTAGAACTAACACAGGGATTATTGTCAAATCAGCTGAAGGATATAACAAGTATGAAATATGTTATTTCAGGGACCGATCGTGCCGATTCAAATTCTTTAAAAGTTTCGAAGTACATCCAAACTCTTTGCAAAGAGATGGGGGAAGAAATTGAACTTATTGATTTGCGTGAGATTCGCAATGAATTTTTAACGGGTCCGCATTATGGAAAAGATCAGCCTGAAGGGCTTCAGGCGGAAATTGACAAGGTTGTAAAATCCGATGGTCTCATCGTCGTTTGCCCGGAGTACAATGGCTCAATGCCAGGTATTTTGAAATACTATATTGACCATCTGAAATTTCCGGACTGTTTTGAGTATCGTCCTGTGGCCTTTGTCGGCCTAGGAGGTATGTTTGGGGGAATGAGACCCGTTGAGCATTTGCAACAAGTCTTTGGCTATCGCAATGCTTTCATTTATCCTCAAAGAGTTTTTCTTATGAATGTATTTAAAGTCATGAAAGAGGGGGAATTGTCGGACCCGCTCATGCGGGATCTTTTAAAGAACCAGGCCAAAGGCTTTCAAGGTTTCTGCAAAGCTTTAAAAGACGCTCAACTCGATGCCAATAGTTTTCTTGAACAAAAAGCTTCCAAATAATGCAAAATCCATCTCATATTAAACATTCTCGCAATATTTGGATAATGGCCTTGGGCGCGCTGGGCGTGGTATTTGGAGACATTGGAACAAGCCCTCTTTATGCCCTTCGAGAATGTTTTGCCGAGGAACATGGAATTCCTCTTGAGCCTCAGAATATCCTCGGTATTTTATCATTGATTTTTTGGACCATCATCATGGCTATTTGCTTTAAGTACATGGCAGTGGTGATGAGGGCTGACAATAAAGGCGAGGGGGGGATTCTCTCTCTGATGGCGTTGGCTTCAAGCAGTGAAGAAAAAAAATCTAATATTCGAAAATACATTATCGTTACTTTGGGACTTTTCGGCGCTGCACTTCTTTACGGAGATGGTGTGATCACTCCGGCCATTTCCGTTTTGTCCGCGGTGGAAGGCCTTTATCTTTTGACTCCGGCGTTGGAACCTTATGTTATTCCCGTTACTATTTTTATTTTAAATGCCTTTTTCCTCGTGCAAAGATTCGGAACTGGGAGGATTGGGGTGGTGTTTGGTCCCATACTGTTAGTGTGGTTTGCAGTGTTAGGTGGCTTAGGACTTCATGGCATTTTAGATAATTTGACGGTGCTTAAGGCGATGAATCCCTTGTACGCAATTGAATTTTTTAATTATCATGGGTTTCATGGTTTTGTAGTTTTGGGTTCGGTGGTGTTGGTTATCACCGGAGGCGAAGCTCTCTATGCGGATATGGGGCATTTTGGACGAGAGCCGATCCGCTGGGCTTGGTTTTTAGTGGCTTTGCCTGCGCTCCTCTTAAACTATTTTGGCCAGGGAGCTTTATTATTATCTAGTCCTGAAGCGATTTCCAACCCCTTTTATCTCTTAGCTCCGAAGTGGGCCCTGGCGCCGATGGTCATTCTGGCCACCTTGGCCACGGTGATCGCCTCTCAAGCTTTGGTTTCAGGAATTTTCTCCATTACTCGTCAGGCCGTGCAGATGGGCTTTTGTCCTCGCCTCTCGACGGTCCACACTTCGAGTCGTGAAATTGGACAGATCTATGTGCCTTTCGTAAACTGGTCTTTGTTTTTAGGAGTGATTTGGCTGGTGCTAACCTTTAAATCTTCCAGCAACTTAGCGGCGGCTTATGGGATCGCCGTCACCGGAACCATGGTGATTACAACCTTGTTGGCTTACGAAGTGGCCGTGCGCAGATGGAAGTGGGGACTGGGTAGAGCTTTGCTTATTTTTGGTGGATTTCTGACTTTTGATGCGGCCTTCTTTGGAGCGAATGTGATGAAGATAGCCCATGGTGGATGGGTTCCTGTGTTAATGGCCGCTTTGATTTATCTTTTGATGGTCACCTGGAATAAAGGACGTCAGATTTTATACGCTCGCCTGAAGGAGCGCTCCGTTTCCATTGAAACCTTTTGTCAGATGATTCTTCGTACGCCCCCTCTCCGGGTCACGGGGACCGCGATTTATATGGCTGGAGACCCTTCGGGAATTCCTGTGCCCTTGCTGCACAACTTAAAACACAATAAGGTTCTTCATGAGCGGGTGGCCATTCTGACGATTCAAACCAAAGATGAACCATTTGTTCCCAAAAAAGAACGGGTGCTTATTGAAGAAATTATCCCTAATCTTTACCGTATCATCGTTTATTACGGTTTTATGGAAACCCCAAAGATGAAGCACATTCTCGAGGCCTGCCGTCAGCGCGAAATTCATTTTAATGTGTCAGAGACCACCTTTGTGCTAGGCCGTGAGACCATTTTACCCAGCACGGAGCCGGGAATGAGTCTTTGGCGTGAAAAAATCTTTGCGATTATGTCCAAGAATGCCCAACGTCCAACAGCCTTCTTTAAGATTCCACCCAATCAAGTGATTGAAGTGGGAATCCAAGTGGAAATCTAAACTGGGATGCTAAATTAAGATTTTAATCTAAGATTCTAGGAATTTTTTGATTTCCTCTTTTTGCCTCATGCCATCTTCGTAGCCGATTTCAATAAGCTGAGTACAAAACGAAGGGTCAAATAAAAGATAACTGACGATTTCACTTGCTTCATTGATGCTGCCAAGTCCTTTTAATAAATAACGAATGATCGGTGGCAGCTTCATGTGTTTTTGTGCTGCAATCTCGCCAATGTCGGCAGAGGGTGCCACCCATACGAAATCTACTTTTTTATAAGCTAAGCTTCCTTGAGCTCCCTGAGGGATCTGAT
Source organism: Pseudobdellovibrionaceae bacterium (assembly GCA_036559425.1). GTDB lineage: Bacteria > Bdellovibrionota > Bdellovibrionia > Bdellovibrionales > Bdellovibrionaceae > JACMRP01. The sequence goes on from DATBTE010000293.1 coordinate 4,905, forward strand.
CAATCAAAGAATTGATTTTAGCTAACCTTTCAACATCCAATTCCGCTCCATCCAGCAGGACTGAGTTCAGGAGAACATTGAGAACCCGGGCGACAGTGGGCGCTTTTACGTTTTGCAGAACACGATGTTCATAGGCGGTGGGAGTCTGACGTCGGACTCCAATAATCAAAAGCTTTTTGGCTCCAAGGTAAATGCTAGGACTGCAAGGAGCCGTGTTTCTCACACAACCATCGCCAAAAAATCTTTTATCCACACCCACAGGAGGAAATAAAAGAGGAATCGCGGAGGAGGCTAAGACATGTTCCGCGACTATTTGAGCTTTTTCACTCTTACGCCGCGATCGCTCCCAGTCTGGAAGACCTTTTTGACCTTGAACAAAGGTAATTGCCGTGGAGCTTTGATAATCCAGGGCTGTGATGGCCAGTGCTTTTAAAATCCCATGATCGAGGTTGTTTTGAATTTTAGCAAAAGGCAAACGTTCCTTGATCAGATTGAACAAGGGAGTGGTATCCAAGAGCGCTTGTCCAGGCGTCGCTCCGGTAAGCCCCCCTACAGAAACAGATTTAACCCAATTAAACCCTATTTTACCAATGGAGGAAATATCAGAGTAAAAGACTTGGTCACTGGTCAGTCGACTCCAAAGATCTACTAGATCCTTACAAGTGGCGCTAAAATCATCGGCTCCGGCGGCTAAGAAAGTGGCGTTAATAGCCCCGGCGCTGACCCCAGAATAAATGTCAAAAGCTTCGTGAATGCCCGAGGCCTGCGCAATATCAGCAATAGCCGACAGGACACCCACTTGGTAAGCTCCGCGAGCTCCACCTCCTGAAAGAACTAAAGCTTTATTTAACTTAGAGTTAGATCCCATAGTGTTCAGCTTAACTGGTAATCTTAAAATGAGACAACGGCTTTTACTATGTCCAGACTCTAAACGAGAGTGGGCCTAAAACGTCCCTTTGTGCCAGACTCGATGGAGAGATTTTATCTCTATCAAAGACTCTTTGTTTTTGCTATTTAAAATCAGATACTTAGAAAAGGGATTCGGGGAGTCCCTGTGGTTTGTCTTTTGCTTTCTAAAGAGATGGGAATGAAGTTTTAAACTAGGAGGCTTTTATGACACTCATGAAAAACACTAAGATCTATATATATATTGTTGTTGCTGCCTTTGCCTTTTCTGCCTGCGCAAAGAGGGATTCTGAGTTTGCAGCGCGAAAAAATGCAGCGGGCGCTTCCTATGTTAATGATCAGCAGGCGGCGGCAGCGGATCAAGCGGCCGCAGCCAATGGTTATGTGACAGATATCTTAAAAATTTTAAGTCCAACCCAGGCCTCCACCGGCGCCTTATCGGTCACTTCTCAAATTAAAGTGAATAACAATGTTTATCAAATTGTAACAACTCACTCCCAAGTGAATACCGTTTCGAGCACCTCTGCGATGTTTGACGGTGCAAACTTTGAAGTCGGGGGTATTTGTGGATCTGATCTTTGCAACCCTTACTACCTGGTTGTGAATATCACTCGCAATGGGCAGCCCGTCAAACAAACAGCCATGAAGAAATATTTCTATTACACCGATCAAAACTCTAATCAGGATTTGATCATGTCCTTAGGGCCCAATGAGTTTATGAGTATTCAAGATGTAAAAACGACTCTGGATCAAGCGGTGGTTAATTCTGGAAACTGAATCTAAGCTCCTGGGCTTTTTTCTTGATAATTTCTCAGATACTTTCTAGTCTCCCAACTATGCTTGCACAATTTATTGATATTTTCTTACATCTGGATGTTCATTTAGCCCAACTTGCCGCCACTTACGGAATTTTGATCTATGTGATTTTATTTCTTATTATTTTCGCTGAAACAGGCTTGGTTGTAACACCTTTTCTGCCCGGCGATTCCTTGCTGTTT
>DATBTE010000294.1:0-1581 GCA_036559425.1 Pseudobdellovibrionaceae bacterium
AATTCCCTCGAATACGTCAGAAAAAGTAGCAGTGGTTTATCATTTGACGAAATGAATGACCGTGCAAGCACCTGCCCTTGTTGCATACGTTATTTTTATAAAAAAATAAATGTCGTTAACCAACTTGTTATTTGAAATGACTTGCCGGTTTTAGTCGGCACATCTTTAAGAGTAAATTCCTCGGAAGTTACGGATCGTCTCGATCTTTTGCTCAAAGGCGGTCCAATTGTCGTTTTCAGAAATGTTTTTCCAGATTTCTTCGATTTCTTCGATTAAAAGAGTGCAGGGTTTTTCGTTCTTGAAGTAACTATGCAGGGATTTACTTGGCTCGGCGGTTTCAAAAGACTTCAGCTCGGTTATGAAGTTGTCAAAATCATTGCCAGAATAATGTTCTTTTTGAGGCGAATTTTGAATCCGCGAAGAAGCGGCTCCGCCGAAGAAATCAAAGAAGCACTGTTCAAACAAAGCGGGGCTGGTCTCAAGGAAATTAAAAAAAGCGGCCAGGAGGTGTGCATCCTTCTCTGTGCCATTGGATTTTAAATTGAGGCGCATCAGGAAAAGACGCTTTACATGGACATTGAATTCGTCGCTGAACTCTTCGAGGATTTCATCCACGGGCAAAGCGTGGTACCTGAGCTTGAGGCTTTCGCCCAAACGCTGCAGATTCCAGAGCATCATCACTGGCTGACGTCCGTAAGCGTAGAGACCTTGCTGATCAAAATAGGCCGCTGTAAAACGCAGATCATAGCGCGGCAGAAACCGGTAAGGGCCATAATCAAAGCTCTCTCCGGTGATATTGATATTGTCGGTATTTAAAACGCCGTGAACAAAGCCCGCAAGCATCCATTGGGCCGAGAGCAGGGCACACTTATTTGCCACCGTTTGAAAAAATAAAAACGCACGTTCATCGGCTGTGTTGCTGTCAGAGGAAATTCCTGGATAATAATATTTAAGACAAAAGTCGGTGAGCTTTTGCAGATTTGTCGTGTCTTTAAAATAAGCCAAGCGTTGAAAGCTGCCGATGCGGATGTGGCCGTGGCTGAGTCTTACTAGAACAGCGGCTCTGGTGGGGGAAGGCTCATCGTAGCGCACGAGGCTTTCTCCGGTTTCAAAGATACTGAAAGTTTTGCTGGTGTTCACCCCGAGGCTTTGTAAAAGCTCGGTGGCGAGGGCTTCGCGGAAGGCCCCTTTAAGGGTCAGGCGTCCATCGCCATCGCGGGAATAGGGGGTTCTGCCGCTGCCTTTGGTGCCTAGATCATACCAAGTTTTATTTTTAGGGAACTGTGCGAAGAGAAAGCCGCGGCCATCACCGATTTCAGGGTTGTAGTGAGTGAATTGATGACCATGGTAACGAAGGGCCAAAGGTTGGGGCAGATTCCCGGGAAGAGGTTTAAACGACCAGAAATGCTCTTTCCACTGGGCTTCTGAGAGTGGATGCAGACCAATGAATTGGGCGGCTTCCTGGTTGCGAAACCGCAAAATGCCTGCGGGAAAGCTTGCGGCCTCTACGGGGTCAAAAAAGTCAGGCCCGAGTTCTTGGATGGGGAAGGTATGAATATTTTTTTCGTCCACAGGGCTTTT
>DATBTE010000295.1:0-16380 GCA_036559425.1 Pseudobdellovibrionaceae bacterium
AGCATTATAAAGTTGCTGTGCAACGTCCGTACAAGTCAGAACCGGAGGTGCTGCCACGAAAGACAAAGTGTCAATTGTGAAACTAGAGCCCCCATCATGAATAGCAACACTGGCAATGGGATTCCCCGAAGAAGTTACCGAAAGAAGCATATTACTAGCTGCGCCAACTGTAACCGCCTGCCCCACTAAAGAGCCCCCTGCATCATAAGCATAGAGACCAGTACTTGTATCACCTGAGATATAAGCTGAAACACTTTGAACATTACCTGTAATTGAAGAGTTCAAATTGAAAGTCATAAGGCCAGATGAAGCATATGCAACATTCAAACCCGTATTAGCAATAGGCCATGGGGTACTAGTAGCAACTATTATCGTCGCCCCAGAAGCCGTCACCCCTACTCCCTGATATTCCGTCGAGAGATTTGTTCCATTTGCTATATCATCAAACGTCAACGTCGTCGTCGCTGCCACCGCACCCTGTGCTGCAATCCCGATCAACGCGGCCACTACAAACTGAGCACTCTTCACTTTCCCAAAGAAATAGTCTTTCATTATACATCCTCTTTCTTCTTAGTGTAAAATCGAGACAAGTTTTCTGCCTTCGATAAAATAAGAATACCCGCCGAACGAGGATACTTAAACAAATTTTCCTTCCTTGAACCTCTTCAATACGTCGAAGCTTTTATCAACCGACTCTAGTTTATACTATTATTCGCAGAGTGTCCCGAATCAACACGTTGGCATTACAATCCATATCCAACTTCGAGACTGAAATTACATGATCAACAATCACTTATAATTCTTCAAAAAACTCGCGAACTTCAAGGTCGCGCTCTGACAATCTGAAAACTCCTTCAAATCCATCAGTGCATAGCTAAGGATATATTTGTTCCCTGCTCTGAAATCGAAGCTTTCGATATTTGGGCTGAACTCTTTCACAATGACTCGTTTTTTGCCTTGGATCTGCTGCCAAAAGATGCGCATTTTGTAACTGCGATCCGGGGCTTTTTTGCATCCCTGCAAATGAAGCCGCGCCTGAGCCAATGAAAAATAAAAAGTGCCCTCTTCATCAGGCGCATATGAAAAACTAAAAAAAGCCCTGTCCCCTGCGGTCAGATCAAGTTCCATGCTATTTAAAAACTCCGCCTCTTCTTGAGTGGGCTTTTGAAATTGCAAAGCCTTGAACTTCTCTACAATTTTTCCGGTGGCTGGATCAGGTTTATGAGTAGAATCGTCCCCATTGTCAGGATTAAACCCGGTATCTCGAGCTGATTTGGACTGACCGTTATTACCACTGCACGCCGTGAGCGCGAAAGTCATCCCCACTATTCCGAGCATTTTCAAGAGAAGAGAAAATTCTTTGCATCTCATATGCCCATAATGACTTTTAACCCTGGTTTTTTGCAAGAGTTTTTATCTAAGTGTGAGCTTCGCTGGACGAGATCGGACCTTCTGAACACCCGGAACCTGCCATTCACCGTTGAGAACCGCTTGCTTTGGCCAATAGAGGCGCATCATTAAATTGAACTCTCCTTGCGGAGCGGGCAGCCAGTTCGCCAGCTTTGCTCTGCCAGGATTTGTGGCTTGAATATAAATATTCAAAGAGCCATCCTTCATCGCTTTCAACTTATTCTTGCTGCCCAAAGAATATCGATGCAATGGGTTTTCCACAAAACCCTGTCGCTCATTGTACAAAGTCAATGACCAGAAAGCGTTGACTGGAGGCCACTGCCCTTTGGCAAAATGCAAAATGTATTTTTGTGCCCCGGTCAATGGTAGGCCGTCAGAGTCCACCCGTGCCGTCGGAAAAATAGCATCCTCCGGAAGATTTGCACCCAATCCCATTCGGGCCATCGCCGCGCGTGCATCATAGTTGGTTCCGTAATTCCCCACTTCCAGACCAGAAACCCAGCCATTCATAACCCGACCGGGGATATATCGAGCCAGCTCCTCCACCCGAATGTAACCCTCAAGCACCGCTTGATCCAAGGAACTCTTCACCTCTGAGGGCAATGATGCAAAGTCCACGGTGTGCCCAGGAGTCACGCCGATTTTCTCTAAGCTTTCCAGCATCACTTGATCCTCCGACGATGGAGCATTCTCTTTCATCAAATAACTCAGTCGAGTTAAAAAGGTCTGTGCATCCATGACCCTCACTATCTCCACCGGAGTCCCCTTGAGATCGCTCTCAGACCTTAAGTCAGCAGGAATCGGTATGTGCGAGAACTGACTCAGCGGAGTCAAACGAAAGCGATTTTGAATTGCATGCACCATGGGATAATCTTGAGGGTCTTTGATTAAAGTATGACCCAAGATCAATGCCATAGACGTCGGCGCCTGTATCCTTTGAGCATTTACCGGAATTTCACCCTGCCAATTCGGACTCACGAGAGCAAAATTTCCCGGGCCATTGCCGGTGGTTCTTGTCCCAGGCGAAGCGAACACATTCGTCCAAGCATCGAGAATTGACATCATATAATATCGCTGTCCTGTTGCGGGAACGCTTAACACCACCGGCTCTTTAGAAAGGTCCACCCAAGCGACAGAGGCCAAAGTATCCACGCTGGGATGGATCGCTCCGCTCTCCCCCGCTTCGGGAATTTTGCGGGAATGACGAAATTCATTCACGACAATCCCCCCAGTCATTACTTGCTGGGAAACATCCATCAGCACTAAAGGGTATCCATAGACCACGGCATTTTGTACAAGAAGGCGAAGTTCAGAGGACTTCAATTGAGTGAAGAGTTTAGCCTCGGCCTCTTTCTTCGCTTTGATTGCGGCCTCTCGGGCCTTTTCTTGAAGCACCCGTTGCTCTTCTATTCTTTCTTGCCTGAGTTGTTCTTGTCTTTTTCGCGATGAATGACATGCGTTTAAACTGCCCAACCCCATGCCTATGAGTAAAGATAGAAACGAAATGAGGAATAACTTTAAAAGCATAGAACCCCTCCGCCAATGCCACATCTAATGTGGCATCCTCTAACTTTGATACAAAGGGATCGGGGTTCAACTTGTATAAAAACAAAAAAACAGACTTAAGATTTAATGTGAACTACCACTCCAACTCACCAACGGCGGCTTTCACGGACTGCAGAATCTCATTCTTGGTCAACATCTCTCGAATCACTGCTACGTCCTTTGCAAAATAACGGTCTTCTTTGGCAAAGGGCACTTGCTTACGAATGTGATCATAAGCAGCCTGGACAGCGGCTGTCGGCTTTAGGGGAGCCAGCAAGTCCAGCGCCTGACAGGCAGAAAGCAGCTCCATAGACACGACGTTTTCGGCATTGCGAAGAATTTTTTCAAACTTTCGCGCGGCAATCGTTCCCATCGAAACATGATCTTCTTTTTCCGCGGAAGTGGGAATGGAATCCACGCTTGCGGGGTGAGCCAAAACTTTATTCTCGCTGACCAAAGAGGCCGCCGCCACTTGCACGATCATATGGCCAGAATTCAATCCCCCATTTGGAGTCAGGAACGCTGGAAGCTCACTCATTTGCGGCGAAATCATTTTAGAAATTCGGCATTCGCTGATGCTCGCCTGAGAAGAAATCGCGATCCCCGCAAAATCCATTGCATGCGCCACCGGCATACCATGAAAATTTCCGCAAGATAGAACTTTATTATCGTCAGCAAAAACCAAAGGATTATCCGTGCTCGAATTGGCTTCAGTCTCCAGAACCTTCACGATATAGCGAAGGGCATCTTTCGCCGCTCCATGCACGGCTGGCATGCAACGCAGACTATAAGCATCTTGCACGCGCTGGTCATTAGCAAGATGGCTTTCACCGATCTGGCTTGTGGCCCCCATCAACTTCAAAAGATTGCGCGCCGTTTTTGCCTCACCGGGATGAGCCCGCGTAGCACTGATCAACGGATCAAAAGGTTTGCGAGAGCCACGCAGGCCCTCTAAAGACATCGCGCCGGCAAGGTCCGCCATCCATAGAAGACGACGGGCTTCCCACGCCGCTAGCAAACCAATGGAAGTCATCACCTGACAACCATTGATCATCGAAAGACCTTCTTTGGCTTTCAACTCCAGAGGCTCAATATTTTTTTCAGTCAAAACTTTTTTAACAGAAACAATTTCGCCCTTTTGCCAAACTTCGCCTTCACCAATAACAGCCAAAGCCAAATGAGACAGAGGGGCCAAATCACCGCTGGCCCCCACGGATCCCTGACAAGGGATCACAGGAATAATATCGTTATTTAAAAATTCTAGAATTTTATCCACCACCACAGGACGGATTCCACTATGTCCGCGGGCCAAAGCATTGGCACGCAAAACCATCATCGCCCGCGATTGAACCTTGCTAAAGGGCTCGCCGATTCCCATGGAATGAGAACGAATCAAGTTGCGCTGCAATTGCTCAATTTCTGAATCAGAAATCCGCACTGAAGAAAAGGCCCCGAACCCGGTATTCACCCCATACATCACTTCGCCGTTTTTAATGCGACCTTCGATATAGTCACGGCTTTTTTGCATTTCCGCGCGCGCCTTCGGCGCCAACTCAGCTTTCATTTCTGGAGTATGAGCAATTTCATGAAGATTTTCGAGAGTGATATTCTCACCGGTGAGTAGGAGGGTTTGCATAGTCATCCTTTACTTTTATTAAAACCACCAAAGCGACGTTTTTTCCCACCGCCATTACCGCTTCCACCACCGGAGCGTCTTTTTGGTCCATAACCGGCCTGTCTTTTTTCAAGGGCCGCTTTGGCTTTACCAACGCTGGTCACCGCCGCGTTCTGGCTCTCCGTCGAGTGGAAAGGGTGATCGGTCATCACAGTCACAGTTTGGCGAGTGGTTTTTTCAATCGCAAATAAATATGATTTTTCTTCCGCAGTACAAAACGCAATGGATTTTCCCTCAGCTCCCGCGCGGGCTGTCCGACCAATACGATGAACATAACTGTCAGGTTGATGAGGCAGCTCAAAATTAATCACGTGGCTGATGCCATCAATATCCAAACCTCGGGCCGCAATATCAGTGGCGACGAGGACGCGGATCTTTCCGCTGCGGAATTCTTCGAGAGCCCGCTGACGAGCACCTTGGGATTTATCCCCGTGAATCCCCGCCGCTTGAAAGCCTTGCTTCAAAAGTTTTTCAACGATTCGATTGGCTCCATGCTTCATTTGCATAAAGACCAAAACTTTATCTAAGCTGCGGTCCTTCAAGAGATGAATCAAAAGATCGAGCTTTTTGCTTTTTTCAACAAACATCACCGTTTGCTCGATTTTCTCAGCCGTTGTCGCCTGCGGAGTCACCTCCACCTTACGGGGCTCATGCAGGATGCGGCTGGCCAACTGCTGAACTTCACTTGGCATGGTGGCCGAGAAAAATAAATTATGACGCTTTTTTGAAAGCAAAGGAATAATGCGTTTCACGTCTTGAACAAAGCCCATGTCCAACATGCGATCCGCCTCATCCAGAACAAAGATTTCCACTTTATCCAGACGTAAATGTTTTTGTCCAAAAAGATCCATCAAGCGACCAGGGGTCGCCACCAGCACGTCGACTCCTGCGGCCAGATCACGAACCTGATTGCCTTGGCCAACACCGCCGAAGATCACCGCATGTTTCATTTTCAAGTGTTTACTATAAATCACCAAGCTTTGGTGGATTTGAATCGCCAACTCGCGCGTGGGAGTTAAAATCAGACAACGGGGGCATTTCGGCTCGCGACGCACATGGTTTTTGGCTAAAAGTTGCAAAATCGGCAAACAAAAGGCCGCCGTTTTTCCTGTTCCAGTTTGGGCCACGCCCAAAAGATCATGACCTTCCAAAATCAGAGGAATAGCCTGCATTTGGATAGGGGTTGGGGTTTCGTAACCAGCGTCTTTGAGGGACGCAAGAAGAGGAGCTACTAGGGGGAGATCAGTAAATTTTGTCATTGGCTCTCTTCTAGCAATAGCCAGTCAGGCTTTCAAGGAAGAACCGTCTGTGCTATGTTTTACTTAGAGGATTTCAGAAAATCGATGGCTTTTTTGTAGTCATTGCGAAACACATAGCTGCCGGCGACCAAGACATCCGCATCTTGACAGTAGCTCAGTGTTTTCTCGTTGACGCCGCCGTCCACTTCAATCAGGTAAGAATAATGATGCTGCTCGCGTTTTTCCCGCAGGATCTTCATTTTTTCTATCTGATCCATCATAAAACTTTGTCCGCCAAACCCTGGCTCCACAGTCATCACCAGAACCAAATCCACTTCTGACAAAAAAGGAAGGATATCCCTCAAAGGCGTCCCCGGACGCAGAGTAATTCCCGCCTTGGCCCCCAAAGAACGAATTTTTTTTAAAACTTGATGAGGATTTTCTGTTGCCTCGACATGAATAGTTAAATAATCGCTGCCGGCTTTAATAAAGTCTTCGACGTAGCGTTCGGGCTTTTCAATCATCAAATGCACATCCAGAGGCAAAGGGCTGACTTTTTTAAGCGACTCCACCACTGGAATTCCGATGGTCAAATTGGGCACGAAGTGACCGTCCATCACATCGACATGAACCCAGTCGGCGCCGGCCGTGGCAATCGCTTTGAGTTCCCTCTCAAGATTGGCAAAATCCGCGGACAGAATACTGGGGGCCACCAGTTTAGTCATAGATTTAGGATTAAATTCAGTTTCTACCTTAGATTCCAAAATGATCTCCTGCCTTCAGAGGGTGGCCCTTAAGAAAGTCACTCACCTTCATGCGAGTGCGGGACTCAGGCTGCACTTCATAAATATTCAAAATACCACTGTCACACTGAACCGCAAGAAATTCTTGATTTACATCCATCACCATTCCCGTCTTCGTAGGGGCTCCGGATTTTTCACTGACTTTGGTTTTGTGAATTTTTATTTTTTTTCCATTCAACCAAGTATAAGTACCAGGTCCCATAACAAGAGCTCGCACCTTATTGTGAATTTCCACAGCTGGCAGCAGCCAATTGATTTCACCTTCCGATTTTTCAATCTTGTGAGCATAGGTCACCTGTGACTCATTTTGAGGTGTCGGCACTAAATTACCCCGCATATAATCCATCAATTCCACAGACAAAAGATCGGCGCCGAGAACGGCTAGTTTATCATGCAATTCCTGCGCATTGATTTCATCATCCAAGGATAAACGCCGAATCCCGATAATATCACCAGCATCTAATTTTTTAGCAACTTTTTGCAAAGCTACGCCAGACTCTTTATCTCCGGCCTCCAAGCTGCGCTGAATAGGGGCAGCCCCCCGCCACCGCGGCAAAATGCTGCCATGAACATTCACCGCGCCAAAAGGAAACAGATCGAGGAATTCTTGGCTGAGAATTTGCCCAAAAGCCACCACCACCGCGACTTCCGCCCCCCATCTTTGGATTTCGGCTAAAATCAGAGGGTTTTTTTTCAAAGACTCCGGAGAGATCACTCGCAATCCTCGAGCCTGCGCCAGGCTTTTGACAGGACTGGGAGTGAGCTGCATCTTGCGACCCGCCGGACGATCCGGCTGAGTCACCACACCCACGACTTCAAAGTGTTCATCATCCATCAGTGCTTTTAACGAGGTCACGGCAAAGTCTGGTGTTCCGAGAAAACAGATGCGTACCTTGCTCACGCCTTAACACTTTCTTTTTTTTTGGTTTTTACTGGGACGGCTTCGACCTCAGTTTCCGTCTCTTCTTCTCCCGCGTCTTCGTCTTTTTTGACAGGGTAGCCGTATTTCTTAATTTGATTCTTGATTTTATTTCCCTTGATAAAGCTCAAGTGATCAATAAACAAAGTTCCTTCAAGATGGTCCATCTCATGTTGCATGCAAATGGCCAGCAGGCCATCAGACTTGACTACAATTTCTTGGCCTTTTTCATTGAGCGCCTTGATCTCCACATATTCAAAACGTTCCACCGTCTCGTAGTACCCTGGCAGACTCAAACACCCTTCATCAAAAGTCGTTTTACCTTCGCCTTTAACAATGACGGGATTGATCAATACCAAGGGTTGAGGAACCGCCTGCTCCAATTCCGTCATCTCTTCGTATTCATAACGACGACCTTCTTTATCGCGTGGACGAGTATCAATCACCAGCATGCGCACAAGTTCGCCCACTTGCGGAGCCGCTAGGCCGATGCCGCGAGCACTGTACATTGTTTCAATCATATCATGGGCAAGCTGAGTGTGTTTCGCAGTCACTTTATCGATCTGTTTAGAAACTTCACGCAAACGAGGATCAGGGAATTTTAAAATTTCAAGGATCATACTACGACCTCCCAAAAAAAAGGGTCTAAATAGCGGTAATACCTGATTATCTCTTAAGTCGCAACATAAAGAAATAGGCCACTGTTGCCATCAATAGATTCGGCGCCCAGGCTGCTAAAATAGGATTTAAATGTCCATGAGTGCCTAGGGTAATGAAAGAGCTAAAGAGTATCCAATAAGCAAATACCAGCAGAATAACAATTCCGATATTCATCATCGAACCCCCGGAGCGGGCCTTGCCCACACTGAAGGGAATTCCCAGCAAGCACATCACCAAGCCGGCGAAGGCAAAGCTAAATTTGGAATGATAATCCACCTCATAGCGAATCGTATCCAGGCCCGCCTCTTTGTTACGCTCAATAAACCTTAAAAGTTCTGCTTGATTGAGCATCTCCGAAGTTTGGCCGGTTGATTGTAACTCCTTCGCGTCTTCGCCCATGACAATTTTCTTGGTTTTAAACTGGCTGGTTAATGGAAAACTGGAATTTCCCGTAAAGAGAGTCACCGAACCGTCAATCAAATTCCATGTCGAGTCCTTCAATTCCACCTTATTGGCAGTGATCATCTGCATAAGATCCCACTCTGGACTGAAAAAATACAAAGTCAAACTCTGGGCAGTATCCCCCTTAACACTCAAAGTTTTGATGTTAAAAATGGCATTTTTCGAACGATACCAAATTTTATTTGTTTTCACGACTGAGAACAGAGAAGGCTTTTTTTCAATATCATTATAAAGAATGAAATTCTTTTTCCGCGCCAAAGCCGGCCCCAGCCGATCCATCGTCACAAAAGCTCCTGCGGAAATCACGCTCACCCACACCAATAAAGGCAAAGTGATGCGGAACAAGCTCATTCCAGAAGCAAAAAGGGCCACCAATTCATTGGCTTTATTCATGGAGGAAATCGCTAAAATGGTCCCCAACAAACAAGCAATCGGCAGCAATTTATTAAAAACCTCCGGCATATAGTAAACATAAAAGTTCATCAAAACAGAGAGTGGAAGTTCCTTATGACTGACCATGGTGGACATTGCATCGACAGCCAAAAAAATAGTCACAAAAACCAGGCTGCCGCCAATAAAAAAACCCCAAAATAAACCTGAGACATAACGATCGATTCGATTCATAAAACTATTATTGTTGACTCAAGGCCAAATTCCTACTTTACTTTGCTTATGGCTTTACGCGTCTTATTAGCTGATGAAAGTTCCACCATAAAACGAGTTATGCAATTGGCCCTTCAAGATTTTGGAGTGGAGGTAAAATCCGTTCCAGTGGGGGTCGATGTTTTGCCGATAAGCAAAACTTTCAAACCTGATGTGATTTTTGCGGATGTCCTTTTAGCCAAACGAAACGGTTATGAAGTTTGCGCAGAGCTCAAAGCCGATCCAGAGACAAAACATATTCCCGTCATTTTGATGTGGAGCAGTTTTATGGAAGTGGATGAGCCTAAAATCTCCGCAGCCAATCCCGACGCGCGCCTTGAAAAGCCCTTTGATGCTGAAACTCTTCGGCAGATCGTCCAAACCTTGGCGCCAAAAACGCAAAGCAATCCTATCAGCCCTTATTTACAATTTCCGAAAATGCCGGAGTTCAATGAAACACCGGTTTCAACCCAAGCTTCAGCAAAGCCGTCTCTGCAACCGTTAACCTCCCCCGAGGGAGCAATGAAAAAGCCGATGGGGAAAATTCCAGAAGTGGCCCCGATTAATTTTGATCAATTTGATCCCACAACGGCGGAAGAAAATATTTTCAGCATACCTGAAGAAGACACTTATTCGGGAATTTCTCATTTGAGTCATGAAACTCCCGAACAAAATCTAAGGGCCGTGGCAACAGATGAAGAGTTTGCGAGCGTTCCCTTAAATTCTTCTCAGCAAAAAGACCCACTCGAAGAAGATGGATGGCAGCGTCAGGATTTGAAAAAATTCAAAATCCAGCCCCCCGTTGAGGCCACGAGACCCGCTCTCGATGAGAGGGCCGACGAGGAGGATTTCGCTAAGAAATTTGTCATCCCTCAGGAGGCTTCGGATAATGACTCTCACCCCGAAGCTGAGGGTGAATTCGAAGAGATTCAATTTGGCGAAGATTTAACCTCCACTCGTATTGGCCCTCCAATGCAGACTAAGGCTTCTCCTAAAGTTTCGACCAAGTCCATGCTGCCCCCAGGCGTCACCACCGATGTGGAAATGATTGAACGAGTCATTCGCGATGAAGCTCGAGAAGTCATTGAAAGTATCTGCTGGAAAGTGATACCAGAGATAGCTGAAAGAATTGTTCGCGAAGAAATTCACAAAATCCTTCGCGATGTCGAAAAATCAAACTAGATTTTTTTAACTAAAAACTCAATCCCTTGAGGTTGTTATGACTCTCTTAGAATTGATTCGTGCCGCGATCAAAGAAGACATGCCGTCAGGCGATGTGACCACCGAAGCCTTGGCTTTAAAACCTCATCACGGGCGCGCACGCTTAAAAGCCAAGGAAGACATCGTGCTCTCCGGCGCCATGGCCTTTGAACAAACCATGTTGAATCTTGAACCCAACTGCAAAGTGAAATGGCATTTCGAAGAAGGCGATCCCATTTTAAAAAACCAAATCATCTGCACCATTGAAGGAGATCTGGTGCAGGTTCTGAAAGCCGAACGTGTGGCTTTAAACTTTTTGGGTCATCTTTCCGGTATTGCCACCTTTACACGTCGTTTTGTGAAAGCCCTTGAAGGCACCAAGGCCCGCGTCTTGGACACTCGCAAGACCCTTCCCGGTTTCCGTGATCTTGAAAAGAAAGCCGTGGTTCATGGCGGAGGCCTTAATCATCGCTTAAATCTTTCCACCGCCATTTTGATCAAAGACAATCACATCGCCATTATGAATGGCCTTGCGGCCGCGGTCAGCCGCGTGCGCCAGCACAGCCAACTGCCCATCGAAGTCGAAGCGGGTTCTCTTGAAGAAGTCAAAGTCGCGATCGAACAAAAGCCGCACCGTATTCTGCTCGACAATATGAATAATGAGACTTTAAAGCAGGCCCGCGCACTGATTCCCCAGGAAATTGAAACTGAAGCCAGCGGCAATATGACTTTAGAACGCGTTCGTTCCGTGGCCGAAATAGGGATTGATTTTATTTCTGTAGGGGCTCTGACTCACTCCGCGCCCTGCGCTGACATCAGTTTGGTTTTTGACTGGGAGGACACATGCAAGACTCTCCCTTAAACGATGTCCGCTTAGGCACCATCACCAAAAAATGGGCCGAGAGCAACCGTCTCTTTGTTCATTACGAAGCCTCCATGGGCAGCACCAATGATCGAGCCAAAGGCCTGGCTTTTGAAGAGAGACTTCTGCAAGAAGGTCTTTGTCTTTTTTTAACCGATGATCAAACGGCAGGTCGTGGCCGCGGAAAAAATATTTGGCTCAATTCCAAGCCTGGAAGTGCCCTTCTGAGTTCTTGGAGTTATTTGTTGAATATGAAGCCGCAACCAACCACCTCTTGCTTAGTGGGACTCGCGGTGTATCGAGCCCTCTCCACCACTTGGCCTTTTCTGAATTGGAATATCAAAGCTCCGAATGACATCTACATCGACGATAAAAAAATCGCGGGTATTTTACTCGAATCGGTGATCCAGGGCGATGAGACTCGACTGATATTAGGCCTGGGCATCAACGTATTGGCTTCCCCAGCAGAAGTGGGCACCGCAAAATCCATACTCGAGTCTTTGCCTCCTGGCGTGCCTCTCCTTGGCCAGGATTGGACCGCTTGCTTGGATCGCTTGATGTTTGAAATGAGTGAAGCCATCTCCCACTGTGAAGAACCACTGTCACCTTCAGAGCAATACTCCTTATTGATGGCTTTGAATGCCCATCCTTTGCTCAAAGAAAAATACAAAGGCCTTGAACCCAATGGCACTTTACTTATGGGAAGCGGCAAAAAAATCAATTGGTGGGAGTTATAAATGGCGCTGACGATCACACCTTTTCCAGAAATTGGCTTGGCCTGTCCAGACTTCACCTTGCCCGCAGTGGATGGAAAAATCTATTCTTTAAAAGATTTCCAAAAAGGGCATCCTTTGGTGGTGATGTTTATTTGCAATCATTGCCCTTACGTGAAAGCCATTGAAGATCGCCTCATTCAACTCGGCCAGGATCTTAATGCTTTGCATGTGAATATCCTGGCCATTTGCTCAAATGATGAAGAAACTTATCCCGAAGACAGCTTTGCCAATCTTAAAAAACGCTGGACAGAGAAATCTTATCCATTCCCTTACCTTCATGACAAAACCCAGGAAGTCGCCAAGGCGTTCGGTGCACTCTGCACTCCCGATTTCTTTGTTTATGACAAAGATCTCAAACTGGCCTATCGCGGACGCCTGGATAATTCTTGGCAAGAGGCCAGCAAAGTAACCCAACGTGAACTCTTCGAGGCGGTGAAACTGTTAGTGCATGGACAGCCAGCCCCCCAACAACAAACCCCTTCGATGGGGTGCTCTATTAAGTGGTTATAATATGAAATTATTGAGAAGTTTTTTAATTGCGGTTCTTTTGGTGGTGATCAGTATCGGCGCTTGGTTGTTTTACTATTTAGGAGCCTTTAAACCCGTCGACATTAGGGAAGTGCAAAAAGAACCCATGAAAATGATCTATAAAGACCACACCGGTCCTTATTATAAAATCGTGGCCGTGATTCAGGAAGTGGAAACCTGGGCGAAGGCTCACAATGTCGACTGCTCTGAATCTTTCGGCGAATATATTGATGATGCCAACGTAGTGGAGGAGGCCCGCCTGCGCAGTCATGGGGGCTGTATCGTCAAAGAATTTCCGCCAAATCTTCCAGAAGGAATTAAAACCCGTGAAGTTCCAGCTCGTAAATATGTCATGGCCATCTTCAATGGCTCGCCTGGAATTGGTCCGATGAAGGTTTACCCGAAAGTAGAAAGTTATATGCACGAGCACCACCTAACCATGGATGGGGCTATCCTTGAAATCTATGTTATCCATTCAGAAAAGGCGATGACGACCACTTACCTTTTCCCTTTAGCCGACTCTCTGCCAAAATAAGAAACTACCACGGATCATTGCCAAAAATTAATTTCACAGACGTAGCCACTGAGCCTGTGATCGGAGCACTGAAAACCGAAAGTCCAGGATTCGCGGCAAGGGCTGCCGGATCCACTTCCACCGAAAAGAAAACATTGACTGCCTCAGCAACCGTGCAAGTCGCCATTGGAATCAAAAGGGGAATATAAGCCGGATCTGAAGAAGCCGGAGCCGTCGCCGAGAGTGTCGCTGGTGGACATTGGGCTCGAAACGAAGTGTGGACAACAAATAAACAATCGGGGTTCGTCTGAACGCAAGGAACCCCAAAGGAGTCAAAACGATTGGTGGCAACCACGCCAACAGCAGAGGTGATTTGCAAAAGACCAAGAAGGCTTCCCGCAGCATCCATAGCCACCGTTGGTGAAAAAAGCGCGAGAGGATATTCCTGATTATTTACGCATGCATTGGCCTGGGTTCCGGCAACGCAATTATTAAAGTTTACATTGAAAGGGGTCACTCCATCGACCTGCGCGGCTCTCATGGCATTACGAAGCGCAGCGGGCATTCCCGCGATACTTCGCACTCCTGAAGAAATTCTGTCACGAGTCGCCATCGTTCTGCCCAACTGTGTGCTGTGATTGAGAGAATCAGAAAAAATTAAACTCATCACTATAAAAACCGAGAGAAGTCCGATACAAATAAGGATTTCAAGAATACTCATACCTGAACTATCCCGTAATTTAGAATTCATAGACAGACTCCAGGATCCATATCCACCGTTTGAATATATATCGGGCCTGAAACGGGCTTAAGACGAACACTTTGGCCACTGACGGCAGCGGGATTTTCATCGACTGTATATACAATGGAAACGAATTCAGCAGGCGTGCCATTGCAAGTAAGCGGAGGATTTTGGTTTACAGAAGCAAGATCGGGTTTACATTGAGCAAAAAAAGAAGTCTTTACACGCACCACGCATTGCGGACTCGTTGGATCGCAGGGTGAGCCTGAAGAATCATAATAAAGGGGGCTTTCAATATTTCCATTTGTACCATACAGAGTAAATGCAAGATAAGGTTGCTGCACATTCGCACAGGTGCCAACACCACACACACAATTATAAAGAGCCACGTTTTCCGGTTTTTTTATAGAGAGCAAAATAGCTTTTTTATTTAAAGCGGTCATTTTTAATTGAGTCACGATTTGATCACGCGTAATTCGTAAATTGGTCTGCTGTGCACTTTTCAGAAAGGCCATTGCCGCAATAGCGACCGCAGCGGTGAGCAATCCAAACAAACCAGTGGCGACTAAAACTTCGACCAGCGTAAATCCTGAATTTGAAGAATTATGAACTGAGCTCATTAAAAACTGCTCGGTGTTGACGCGCAAGTCGTAGTGGGATCGCATATGGGACTGAGGGCAACGGGAACCGGAGTACTGCCGGGACTAGCCGTAGGGGTTGTTTGGGTTGTAGTTGCCGAGGTAGGCTCAACATAGTTCGCCTGCATCTGGGCCGCTGTCGCTATGTCGGTAACCCCTTGGGTGATAATATTAAAAGCGACACTTAAACTCGTCACTTCCGCAGCCACTATAACGGAAAGATAAGTTTTTAACGTCGCAGAATCTGTAATTCCTGCTTGCCAAGCGCCAGAAACAACTCCTCGGGTTATGTCCTGATTTACAGGATAAGCAGCAAAAGAAGCAGCGAGGGCTTGGCTCTTGGCTGGATCTGTAACATGGTATTGTGCGAGGGCGGCCAAGAGAATTGGATTAGTGATTCCAGCCAGGGAATTTACGAGAGCCTGAGCCAGAGTGAGGTCGTTAATCCCCGCCCCCCCCAGTGCCGTAGCCAATAAGGGATCCGTAATCCAGGAGGTTGCCGCAGATATACTGTTCACCTCGGCTGCGGAAATAGTGTACCCAACCTGGTGTGCCATCATATAGGAAACTGCACCTAGCGATGAATAGGCGGCCTGCGGATTCAGCAAGAGAAAGTCACTATAGGCAGCAACCAGAGAGGGGTCAGTAATTTTAAAATTATTAAAAAGGTTGTCCGTGAAGTTATCTATATTCGAGACTTGAGACGTACCAATGAACTTACTTTGGACGATGTCTCGTACCTGTATGTAGGTAGGGTTTGTGGTGGTGACACCTGGCTGTACTGAAACTAAGCTCGCCAAGGTGAATTTATTAGGAACATAACCATAAGCTGGCGGAAGAATATCTTTTGTCTGAATATTAGGAGCAAATTTATCAATGGTCGCCAAAATAGTTCTTTCTTTGACTCCTGAAAAAACATTATTAGGAATTCGAATCACGTAATGAATGCTGATAGATTCCGCCGCAGGACAAGGAGAGCCGACGGCTGCCGGACATTTTGCGGTGAAGGTCGTAAACACTTCGAAAGGGCAAGCCAGGCTTGCGCTGGTTGCACCGGTTTGGCAAAGATTGCCTCTCGTGTCATAGAGTGCAGGTTGATAAGCATTATCGCTGACTGGCCCCGCCGTCGTCAGTCGCTGAGCTCCAGTGTTTGAAAGAAAAGCCGCGTAGAGGCTCACGGGATATTCGGTGCCATCACCATAACAAGGGAGGCTACCGTTGCCCAAAACACAGTTCTGAAGCGCTGAATTATCAGTGGTCGCAAGACTATTACGAAATATAGCCGGAAGGCTGGAATATCTTTCGATCTGATAGACAATAGCATCTCGGCTTTCTTTAATGCGCGCCCCCGAAATAAAAGCATTCCCTTGTGCCATTTTTCCAAATCCAGTGGTTTGTAAAAAAACGCCAATGACAATCACCCCAGATAAAATACCGAGAACAATATTTCCTTCGCGATTATGCAATGGATTTGGAAATCCTAACGAAGACTTCAATTTATATTTATTTTGCATATTGGAATTAATATACATAAATGATGCCCTTGCCTTGAATTTTGACCTTTTCTTGTGAAAGTATCCTTCCTTCTTGTCGGCAAATTATTTATTTTCTAGACCTAAATTTTTAAATATTTAATTATTTAGCTATTTTGGCTCAATTTGGGATTCTCTCATCTTGAATATCTAAATCTGAGTCTATCAGGCTTTATTTATAAATCGGTTGCAATTAAAAAATGCCTATTCTAAAAATGAGATAGTTTCATGGAG
>DATBTE010000296.1:0-4545 GCA_036559425.1 Pseudobdellovibrionaceae bacterium
GAACTTATGAACTGAGCTATTCCAGCGTAGGCTTCATTGAAGCCTGCGTCCAAACATACGGCCAAGAGACCATCCAGAATCTTGAGCCCTGTGGGCCGGCTTTTTCGAAGGACTTTAACACGCAGCCACAGAGTTTAAAGATGCAATTAAACCCTCGGGATCGCCTTGTTATTGCAACAGAGGGGTTGATCTTATCCCAAGATTCTAAAGGACAGAACTGGGGAGGGGAGAACCTGCGACAAGCCATTCGCACGGCGCCGCGAAAGGGCGTTCATGAGCTGCGAAATGAAATTCTTCTACAGAATGAAAATTTCACCGGAAGATTAACCCCCCTCAGGGATCAAACGGTGATTGCAATGGAAGTCAAAGATCGAGTTATTAAGCTCGCAAAAAATTAAGTATGTGACTTGTACTGTGATTTTTTGATAAGACGTGACTGTTTAATTACATGGTTGAAAGGATACTCAAGATGGCAGATGTGACTATTTATGAAGGAGCTTTGGATAAAGGTTTAGAGGGCGTAGTAGCATGTACAACTAAAGTTTCATTTATTGTCGGTGATGCTTTAAATTTTCGCGGATATGTCATTGATGACTTGGCAGCCCATTCAACTTTCGAAGAAGTGACCTATTTACTTTGGAACGACACATTACCAAATGCCCAGGAGCTTTCAGCATTTTCCGCGGAACTTCATAAAGAAATGGCTTTGAGTGCTGAGTTTATCAAAGTTCTAAAAACGATTCCCACCAATGTTCATCCTATGGGCTGGTTGCGTACTGCAGTTTCTTTGTTGGCCCATTGGGACGCCGATGCCAATGATAATTCTCTGGAAGCGAACCATCGTAAATCGATTCGCTTGACGGCAAAAATGGGACCTCTTTTGTGTGCCTTTGATGCTATCCGCAAGGGCAAAGAGCCCGTATCCCCAAAAATGGAAAAGTCGATCGCTTGGAATATGATGTACATGCTAGGTGGAGGCAAAGAACCTCAGGCAGAGCATGTGAAAGTGATGGATACCTGTTTAATTCTTCATGCGGATCATGAGCTCAACTGCTCAGCTTTTGCGACTCGCGTAACCGCATCTTCATTGTCTGATCTTCACTCCGCAATTGTTTCCGCCATTGGGGCTTTAAAAGGCCCTTTGCATGGTGGTGCGAATGAACAAGTGATCTTAATGTTGCAAAAAATCGGCACCATGGAGAAGGCTCAGCAATTTGTAAAAGATGCCTTAAGCGCAAAAGAAAAAGTCATGGGGATTGGTCACCGAGTGTATAAAAACGGAGACCCACGGGCTCGTATTCTTCGAGGTATGTCTGATAAATTAACTCAGGATGCGGGCATTCATCAAATGTACGAAATGTCGACTTTGATTGACGATACTATGTACAAAGAAAAGGGTTTAATGCCGAATGTGGATTTCTATTCTGCAACCGTTTACTTTGCGATGGGCATTACTACAGATTTGTTTACCCCTATCTTTGCAGCCTCTCGTATTTCTGGTTGGTGTGCTCATGCTTTTGAACAGTACGCCAATAACAGAATTTATCGTCCCCGTGGAAAGTGGGCCGGCAAAGAAGGCCTCACTTGGAAGCCGATTTCTCAAAGATAAATAGTCATATCTAGGAAATTTCAAGCTCCTTTCCTTGGGTGTTCCAGTGGATGTTTAAAAATGGTGGTGTCCTAGGAGACACCATGGAATCTTTCTGCAAGCTCACTTTCACATTAGTTCTGTTTATCTTCTTTCTGATTCTCCCTCCCGTCTTTGCACAAGAGAGCTTAGGCCTAAGTTATAACACAGTCATTGATGCGCTTTCTTTAGATGAAATGCGCGCGGCGGTTTTTCGCATCCAAGAGCACGGTTTAAATCCACGCAACTATTGGAGCGAGGGTATGGACGGGCAATATCAGAAAGGCGAATATGAGCAACTGAAGCCTTTGGCAAATCAGACTTTCCTTCGCCTCCTTGCGGACATTTCCTTAGGGACCATTGATCCTGAAAAGCTTTCACCTGATATCAAGCTCACGCGGAAAAAATTTTTAACTCCTGACCGATTGCGCGCTTTGATCGTGTCCACGGGACAGAAACCGGAGTTATTAATAGCTGCATTGGCTCCGCAAAACACCCTCTACGAGGCTTTGAAACACAGTCTTGCCAAAGTCTACCCCGCTTGTCAAAACGGGAAATGGGTGAAATTAACCCCTTCAAAGAAGATTTTAAAGTTAGGAGTTAAAAGCCCAGCGGTGATTCCGTTGAAAAAATATTTTACCTTTTTAGGCTATCAGATTTCCAATCTTGATGATGTTGTGGATCAAGAAACTGTGAGGGCTATCAATGATATTGAATGGACTCTGCATTTGAAACCTGATGGCAAACTGCGTTCTTCTGGGAAAGTGTGGAAATTCCTAAATACACCCTGTATGGACAGAGTTCATCAACTGCAAGCCGATATGGAGAAAATCCGCTGGTTCCCAAGACAGTTTGAAGACCGCTATATCTTTATAAATCTGGCGATGACCTATTTAGTGATGGTGGATAAATCTCAAAATCCTCCTTATATCATGAGTTTTCGCACCATTAATGGACGAGTTGAAAGAAAATCCCCTACCATGAAGGATAGAGTCGTACGGGTCATCTTGAATCCTTTTTGGGTGGTCCCGCCGACGATTTTTGTGGAGGATAAAGTAAAAGAAATCCGTCATCTTTCACGCAGGCAAGTCAGCGAGTATTTCAATTCTCACAACTATGAGGTTTGGAACAAGAGCTTTACCAAAAGGCTCAATCCTAACAGCATTAATTGGTGGGCCCTGAATACATCCTTGGACTCAGAAATCTATATCCGTCAAAAACCTCATTATATGAATGCTCTGGGAGTGATTAAGTTTGAACTTACAAATTCGTTCTCGGTCTATCTGCACGATACCAATCAACGAGAGCTGTTTTTGGACCCGCAAAGACTGGTGAGTTCAGGTTGCATTCGCGTGGAAAAGCCCTTGGATCTGGCGGAATATCTGCTTAAAAACAGTGGATGGGATCGAACAAAAATTGAAAGTGTCATCGCAAAGCCTGGGCAAGTCATGAAAACAGAGACTCCAGTGATTGTGCAAAATCCGATTGCCGTCTACACGATGTTCTTAACTTCTTTCTTAAGTAGTGATGGTGTTCTGCGTTTTGCTGAGGACGCTTATGAACAAAATAAGACTATTCTAAAAACGCTGCAAAGGCTGTAGCTTTTCATAAAAATCCGTGAATGGAAAAGAAAAATGTAATAGACTCCTTATCATTTAGAGGAGAAATTCATGGCTTCAGTTTTTATAAAAATTATTTGTGGAGAAGTTCCCTGTTACAAAATATATGAAGACGAAAAGATTTTTTCTTTTTTGGCTTTAGATCAGGTCAATCTGGGTCATACTTTGGTCATCAGTAAAGAAGAAATCAACCATTGGACCGAAGTACCTCCTGAGATTTATGCTCACTTGCATAAAGTTTCTCAAAAAATCGGTAAAGCCATCCTTAAAGCTTCAGGCAGTCCACGAGTAGGACAGATCGTGGCTGGATTTGAAGTCCCCCATTATCATCTTCATCTGATTCCCGCCTGGTCTATTCCTGATCTTGATTTCAAAAGAGCTCAGCGTCGTTCGGATACTGAGATGAAACAAGTCCAGGCAGCTATTGTTAAGTATTTAGAAAACATTTAAATATTTATTTTAGGTGAAATTAAACTGACTGGCCTGGTCGAAAGGCCCTAAGCCGTTCTGCCACTCAGCACTCGCCTATGTTAAATTTGACTAAATTCCGCATAAATTTAATTCTATTGTGTTAAGCCAACTCTCTGAGATTCCGATAGCTTATCCAGAAAACTAAAATGGATCGCAAGGCAGTTGGGTAAATTTGATGTCGGAATCAGACAATAAAGAATCACAAATCATTGAGCTCGACTTTGACTTCAATTTTAATGAAGCGCAAGCCATCTCAGAAGTCTTTTTTAAAGAGTCTGAAGAGATCCTCTCAGATCTTGACGAGCACATTCTGCGTTTAGAAGCTCATCCGCATGATGAGGTCTTGATTCAGGGCCTTTTTAGAAGAGTCCATACGCTTAAAGGCAGCGTAGGCGCCGTTCCTGGGGGACAGCTTTTGGGATCCTTAGCTCATGAGTTTGAAACTCTCCTGGATCGTCTTCGTAAGCAAAAAATTCAACCAACCAAAGAATGCATTGAAATATTTTTGCACAGTTCAAGGCTTCTTAAAATTTTAGCTGGCAACCTTCGCACACATCATGAGATTTATCCTGAAGAACTCAGTGAAGTTATTGAACTTATCGCATGTTATGGAAGTTTCCAGTTGAATGTTTCCCCCGAGTCAACTCTTGTGTCAGAAAAGGTTTTTAGCAGTGAGTTTCAAGAAACGGAAGGGGTGCGCAATAAAGATGGTGTTTGGCTTTCGAAAGAGCAAATGTCTTCTCTTTTGCAACTGTCCAGTGATTTTATTCTGTTAAAAAACTCCTTTCAACCTTTGCTGGAAAAAGATCAAGAAAAGCAAGGCTCCGT
>DATBTE010000297.1:0-2676 GCA_036559425.1 Pseudobdellovibrionaceae bacterium
CGTCGGGTGAGGAAACCCTTTGCGGTCGCGGTGACTCTGCGATTTCCGTAATACGTGCTGAAACTTCATGCTCAAGCTTGACCATGAAGTCTGTAAGAGTGCTTTTTTTACTTTGAATTTCAGCGAGCATTTGCTCCCATCGGGCAGTCAACTCAGGACTCTTAACGCTAGGATGAACAACCTCAATCAGTTTGTGACCGAGGGGTGTCGCGATCAAAGACTTTTCGCGTCTCATAAGATAATTGCGCGCCAAGAGCGCCTCGATAATTCCAGCACGAGTCGCCGGAGTTCCCAATCCTGAATCCTGCATGAACTCGGCCAATTCGCGGTCTTCAAGGTTGCGGCCCGCGGTTTCCATACCCGTCAGAAGCGTCGCCTCAGTAAGATGAGGAGGAGGCTCCGTGCGCTTTTGCCGAGATTCCACCTTAAGGACTTTCACAGCTACTCCTGGCGCCAACCCGACCGGAACTTCGGGTTCCTGCGAGGAAGAGCTGCTCGCTTTCCCTTTGATGTCCAAGGCCTTCCAACCTAAATCCACCACCACGGTGCCTTGAGTTTTAAATAAATCCAATCTGCCCACTTCAGTAATAACCGTCGTCACTGCGGTCACGTAGTCCCGCTGCCAAGCCATCAGCAGCCGACGACAAATGAGATCAAAAACTTTTTGTTCATCACTACTTAAGCTTGAACTCGCTCTTGAGCCCGGAGAAGCAATTGGAATAATCGCATGGTGATCCGTTACTTTGGCGTCATCCACGAATCGCTTGCTCAAAGGCGCACGACCGGTGGATTCCACAAGCAGAGACTCATAAGGGGAACGAATCATTTCCACAATTTCCGGCAAAGTCCCTGCGACCGTTTGAGAAAGATGACGGCTGCCGGTTCTAGGATAACTGATCAACTTGTGCCGCTCATAAAGACTTTGAGCCACGCTCAATGTTTGGTTGGCAGAAAAACCAAAAAGACGATTGCAATGGCGCTGCAGTTCCGTCAGATCATAAAGTTGCGGCGGCGGCAGCTTCACCGTTTTCCCATCAACGGATTTTACCAAAGCCTCATTTTGGAGAATCCGACTTAAAAGCAATTCCACTTTTTTAGGGTCCACAGGCAATCGTTTTTCTTTTGCCGTGTTTGGATTGGAACTGGGACCTGAGAACTCCTCTTTTTCGCCTATATAGAACCCGCGATAGGCGCCTTCGGCAACCTGAAACTGGGCTTCAATGACAATATAATCTTCCGGCTTAAAATTTTGAATTTTTAGATCTCGCTCCACCACCATCGCCAGCGTCGGAGTTTGCACTCGACCCACAAAAAGCTGTTCATTGGTGGTGAGGGCATAGGCACGAGATAGATTCATACCGATGAGCCAGTCCGCCCGGCTTCGAGCCCGTGCGGCATCGGCCAGGGAATCATAGGCGGAAGCGGGTTTCAGAGAGCGTAAACCGGCCTGAATCGCTTCTGGAGTGAGAGATGAAATCCATAACCGCTTAACCGGCTTTTTGCATTTTGCGAGTTCATAGATATAACGAAAAATTAATTCGCCCTCGCGCCCCGCATCCGTCGCGCAAACCACTTCATCGCAATCGAGAAGAATTTTTTTGACGATTTCAAACTGAGACTGAGTTTTTTCCACCGCCACTAACGGCCACTTTGCGGGAAGCATCGGCAACAGAGCAAAGTTCCAAGCCTTCCAAGCAGCATTGATTTGATGAGGTTCAGGCAAAGTGACGAGGTGACCAATCGCCCAAGTTACTGTGTAACCATTTCCGTAAAACGAGCCTTCGCCTTGCTTTGCAGCACCTACAGCCCGCGCTAGATCACGGGCAACCGATGGTTTCTCAGCAATAATGACGGTGTTTCTCATACTTGCTAGAAAACCATGACCTAACCAAGAGTTCAAATGGAAGCAATGATTTCAAGTAAAAATCCTTTCCTTTAAAGGGAAAAACCGAATCTCGGAAATATTATTGAGGACCACGCCTCATTTTAGACTGCATGCGGTCTAAACGTATATTCCGCAATAATATCATAAATCTATGGTGCTTCATCGCCTGCTATAACAAAGCTGGCTAGGCTCAATAAACCAGGACTTTGCGACTAATGACCGCATTACTTCTCTAAGTTCTAACACGAAAACGAGCTAATGGAAGCTCTCAACTCGTTGTACATTTACATTGAAAAAGTGCGTTGCTACCCTTGATCTAATAAGGAGGCGCCATATCGATCTTAAAGAATTACTGGCAAAAGCTGAAATGACTGCAAATACATATCGCGAGGAAAAGTTAGATGCTGATAGCTCTCTACAAATGCTTGCGAGCGCCTACGCTACATTATTTTTGAAAACCCAAGGTGGAATGTCTACTCGAGAAGTCGCATTTGCACATAAGTTAATAGCGGATTGTCTGGATACCCTTGATCAACCACATTTGGCAGGCCAAATGCACACATGAGCCCTTGCTTTGCAGCCCCTACGGCCCGCGCGAGATCACGGGCAACCGATGGTTTCTCAGAAACAATGACGGTGTTCTCATTTATCCCAGGGAAAACCGCCGGATCTCGGAAATACGGCTCCTTGAATCTAGCTTTTTAACAAAAATTCTCGACTGGGAACCATCTGGATTATCATCTGTTTTATATTTAGGGTTTCTTTTCTATTTTTTGTTACAATAGTACCTG
>DATBTE010000298.1:0-1927 GCA_036559425.1 Pseudobdellovibrionaceae bacterium
CACGTGATATCTCTTCGGCTATCTGGAAAAAATCTGCAGGTCTTGCTCTTCATTTTATTGTTGCTGTTGAGCTGCTGCAGTTAGATTTTTTTGATAGGTTCTGTTAAGGGCTTGGTACTACCAAAGTCCTGGTAAGTGGGCAACCAGGCATAAACTTGGAGTTGCGAGCAAGGACGAAGCTTTCAGGGCCACCTTTTCATAAAACCCTATGCCCCCGCAAAGCTCAGGGATTTAATCAAGACATCAGGGCAAATCAGCGAACTCCCCGGTTTCGCATACTCATTGCCTAGATCTTCGATATCCAAAAGCAGATCCAAGATATTCCCCGACATGACAAACTGATCAATGGGCCCCACCAGTTTCCCATGGTTATAGAGAAAGCCTTCCGCTGGCATAGAGAAGTCCCCTGTGGACTCTTTAAAGCCTGAATGCAGTGAGCCTGTAAACTCGGTTAAGTATACCACCCTATCATGTTTGGATAACAACTCTTGCAAAGTCTTCGTGCCTTTTGCCAGCACTAAGTTTGTCGGAGCAATATCCATTGCCGAGGAAGGAGTTCTAGAGGCATGAGCCGTATGCGGAAGATTTAGTTTCTTTGCATACTCCAAATTAGTCAGGAAGTTTTTTAAAACTCCTTTTTCAAAGAGGACGGTCTTTTGAGAAGCAGCCCCTTCGGAATCAAAAGGCCTCACTGAAGTCCCTCGAGTTTCAAAAGGATCATCAATCAATTGAAATTTTTCATTGGCAATTTTCTGATTGAGCCGCCCTTTAAATAAAGACTTTTCCTCATGAACATCCTTTGCCGATAAGTAACCTGCAAACATCATCATCACCGTGCGGAACTGCTCACGATCAATAACAACCGCATAGTTCCCGGTCTTAAGTTTTGTGGCTCCTAAAAGGGAGAGCGCCTTTCGCACGCCTTCTTTGGCAACCTCTTCGACTTTGATGTCTTTAAAAGAGCGCGCAAAAAAAGATTCTCCACCCATTTTTGAACTATCGCCCTCTTTAGCTAAAGAGTATGAATAGCCGGAATAATAGTTCTGCTTAAATTCTTGATCCAAACCTTCCGAGTTCAGAACTCGCCTAAAACTTAATCCCTCATTATATCCAGAGTAAGGAACTGACTGAATGCGCGGATCTTGCTTGAGGCTCACTTCCTCAAGCAACTTCGCGGCTTCCATTTTTTTGTCCATGGAAATTTCTTCGGGATTAAAAAGCTCAGTCATATTTATTATCGGCTGAGGTTTTGCAAAAGGTATTTCTTGAGTCTCCATAGACTTTAATGTCTTTGCATTACTCAAAGCTTCTTTATAAGTGCGAAGTAAGGCCTCTTTCGACAAATTCTCTGTGTAAGCATAGCCTTGACTTGCCCCTAAGGCCACACGCAAGCCAGCCATCTGTGACTGCGTTGATTCAAATTTTTCCAATTTTCTTTGGCTGTATTCCAAGGAAAGATTCTCACCACCAGAAATTAAAAGTTCAACTTTTGCGCCGTCCTGACGGGCCTCTTCAACAATTTTATTAAAAGTTTCTTTTAAAGCATCCATTATGCTCTACCCCCTACCATGAGACTTGAAACCAAGATCTGTGGTTGCCCAACCGCCGCAGGAATTGTACCACTCACTGAACCGCACATTCCCGTTGCCAATTTCAAGTCTTTTGAAACCTTGGTGATTTTCCCAAGTGTATCAATGCCTCGACCGATCAAGCAGGCTCCTTTAACCGCCTCTTCGACCCGCCCGTTACGAATGATGTAAGCTTCTCGTACTTGGAAATTGTAATCACCCGTTCCAGGATTTACGGAACCTCCACCCATATTTTTAGCATAAAGCCCGTAGTCCACATCTCGAATCATCTCCTCAAAGGAGTCCTTACCCGCATCAATAAAAGTGTTTCTCATACGGGAGGCTGGAGCATATTTATA
>DATBTE010000299.1:0-4912 GCA_036559425.1 Pseudobdellovibrionaceae bacterium
TTTTTTCGCAAAAACTGAGTCTCAAATGAACCGTCAGGTGGCTACCTTCAACTCAGCTTGTTATTGCCTGAGTTGCACTGGAGAAAATTTCGGGGGAACTTAGTATCTATGTTTATTTCTATTTTTCTTTTTTGCTTTGGAAGCCCTGGCCTTCAGTTTTTTCCCCTGGCTTCTTGAGCTCGCGACGTTTCTTTTTTTCATATACTTTGATGCGTTCGCGTAGCCACCTGATTTTTTTCTTTTTTTAGAGACATGAGATTTAGAAACATGGGGCTTTTTTTTCTTTTTTAGGTGCATACTGGCGTTTGATCTGGAATGCTTTTTTGTTTTGGCAAAAGCGACTTCTCCAGAAAACATGAGTGTCATTGCTAAGAAAAATACGGTCATTATTTTTAAAATTAAATTCATGAATCACCTTCCCCTAGGGTCTAGTTGTTTTTTCGGCAGGCCTAAGGTCAAACTTGAGTAGAATTAGAGATGCCAAATATTTAGGCGCTCACGGGAAAACGGCGATTCAAATTGAGAATCTGTGAAGCAAGGATTCACGACCCTTTGCAAAGTGTTTATACACTTTAATACATGTGTTGTTCTGGGAGTCTTCTGATTCCTTGCAGGAAGCTGTACTGTCTAATCACAAAATGCGTTATTGGGAGTTTAGGGTATTGACGATTTATTCTTGAGACCTTCGTTCTGAATGTAATGTTTTTCAGCGATCTTTCCAGTGCTTTAAATACATTATTTTTTTAAAGGAGAACGAAAAATGAATAAAGTGAAAATGAGCGTCCTAATTTTAACAATGGTCTCTGCTGGTCTCTTGGCCAAAGCGCAAACTCTGACAGATGGCCAAATTGTTCAAATCATGAAAACGGCGAATGACGAGGAAGCTGACTTGGGCAAGATGGCAAAATCAAGAGCGGACAATAAGTATGTTAAAGAGTTTGCAAAGACGATGGTAGATAGTCATAAGCAGAGCGAGAAAGACGTCAAAGATGTGGCCAGCAAGGCTAAGATAAAAGCTGTAGAAACTGACGCCAGCAAGAATCTTGAACGGGATATTAAAGCGAAGGAAAAAGACCTTAAAAAACTCAAAGGCGCTGAATTTGATAAAGCCTATATTGACCAACAAATCACCCTGCATCAACAGTTGTTGGATGACTTGAACTCAAAATTTATTCCTGCAGCTCAAAGCCCAGAGTTGAAGGTATACCTGGAAACGACCAAGGCCCATGTCCAAGAGCACCTTTCAAAAGCTCGAGAGATCCATACAAGCTTGACAAAGTAATTTTTTAAAATTCTAGAGGGGGCATTAGAGAGTTGCTGAAGGAGTCCCCCTTAAAAGTTGCTTTTATCAGGGGGGAATAATAGCTATGAATTTTTTAAAAAAATTAATCAGAACCGAAGATGACTTGGTTTTTTTTATTTTACGATTCGTTTTAGGGGTGGTCTTCTTTCCTCACGGTGCTCAAAAGGTCTTGGGATGGTTCGGGGGAGGCGGTTTCACGGGGACTATGGGTTTCTTTACCAGCCAAGGTATTCCGGCATTTTTTGCCTTGATGGCTATTCTTGCGGAGTTTGCTGGTTCCCTGGGATTAATTCTAGGACTTCTGACTCGAGTGGCGGCCTTTGGAATCACTTGTGTGATGATGGTTGCCATTTTCACTGTCCATTTGCCTAATGGCTTCTTCATGAATTGGACAGGAAAACAAGCAGGCGAAGGATTTGAGTATCATTTATTGGTGTTAGCCATAAGTTCGGTCCTCATGTGGAAAGGAGCGGGAGCTTATTCTTTAGACAGAAAATTATCTTCGTGATTCCATAGTTCAGATACCTGTCGCTTGTACGAAAGTTGATTTATCCGTTGTCGAATTAATGCTAAGTTGGCCATTGGCATTATTTCCACAACCAAAAATTAATCCATCCGCTCTCAATGCTATAGTGTAGTCTTTCCCACACGCGATCGCCACGGCATTGGAAATACCTGAGGCTTGTACATAACTTGATTTGTTGACCGTTGAATTGATTCCAAGCTGACCTTTGTTATTATACCCACAGGTGAAAACTAAACCATCTGCACGCAAGGCTGCTGCGTGATCGTATCCACAAGCAATCGCCACCGCATTAGAAATACCTAATGCTTGCACAAAAGTTGATTTGCTGGCGGTCGAAGCCGAATTGTCTCCAAGCTGACCCTTGGAATTCACACCACAAGCGAAGACTAAACCATCTGAACGTAACGCTACTGTGAAGTTTCCCACACTAATTCCAATCGTCACTGCGTTTGAAATGCCTACGGCCTGCGTGAAAGTGAGTTTGCTAGCGGTTGAATTGACGCCCAGCTGGCCACCGGCGTTGTCTCCACAAGCAAAGACCAATCCATCGGAGCGAATGGCAGCGGTCGTATTTCTTCCACAAGCAATCGCTGCAGCGTTTGAAACACCTATGGCTTGTACAAAAGTGTGTTGATCCACTATGGTATTATTCGCAAGCTGACCTGTCCCACCGCTCCCCGAGGTGAAAACCAATCCATCTGATCGAAGAGCAGCTGTATGATGAGATCCGCAGGATATCGCCACCACTCTGGAAACTCCAATACCCTGCACAAAGGTCGATCTATCAAGGGTGGTGTTGTCTCCAATAGGACCGCTGGAGCTATTGTAACCACAGCCAAAAACTAGACCATCTGCACGCAGAGCGATTGTGAAATCCAATCCGCAGGCCAACGCCACTGCATTCGAAATACCAGTCGCTTGTACAAACGTTGACTTGGCAACTGTTGTATTGTCCCCCAATTGGCCCTTTGTGTTCGTTCCAGAAGAAAAAACCAACCCATCTGATCTCAATGTAGCTATATGATAATTGTCTCCGCAGGCGATTGTAGGAAGCTTGCGTAAGGTTCCTCGTGGGGTTAAACGGGGGCCCTTGATGGTAACAATAGATCCTAGTTTTTGCCATGTCTGAGCTAATGCGGGGTGAAGGTTCCCAAAAAAAGATTCCACTGCTCCAGCTATGCCTGCAAATTTTAAAAATTTTCTGCGGTCCATTGATTAAGTTCACCCTTGATAGTGTCTATATTGTTAATATCTAAATATTCTTGGTAAATTTAGTATGAAATACAATCTTATTTAGGAAAAATTGAGAATAATAAAGGTCATTTTACTTCTGAGGTGATCTATCCAAAATATTTAAAAGAATTTGCCTGGTCTTAGGACTTGAAAACCCCTGAAAAGCCTATGTATCTTTCATAGAATTCCGATAACTATTCATGCGCTTTATAATTCTTTTAATCATTTTTATGAGTTCTGCCTGTGCTACTAAAATCCGTCAGCCAAATGCAGTGGATGCTCCTGCAAATAGTTTAGAATTGGAGCAGGCCCTATTACAAGGTGCTGCACCCACTCTCGCATTTTTGAAAACACAAACTTCTTTGAAAAGTTTTGAAGGTTTAAACTCCCGGGATCCTGCAATTTATATTCCGAAAACTTTAAAAGCCGAAAAATCCTTTCCAATCTCCAAAGAGAAGAACTTACAGCAGCATTTTTTGCGCAGATTCCGTGGTTGGAATTTAAAGCAAAAAATTAAAAGAGAGCATGAACTCTTAGCTGACTTTAATTGCGGAAAGGCTGTTGAAACCCAAGCCCTTGGCTTTTCCTTTGAATTGGATTTTCCTGAGGCCGAAGCCAGTGCTGGGTCCCGGGCCCTGCATGAGCAGGTGTTATCCTGCGCTACTTTTCCAAGACAAGAAAGCCTTTTTCGCTTAGCTGTTTTCTCGATTCACGGAGGAGAGTGTCCCCAAGCCATGAAATATCTTGATATGTTTCCAGCCACTCCAGAGCGGGGAGTCAGCGATCGAATTTCTTATTTGCGCAGTCTTTGCTCAACTTTCCCTATCGCAAAAAATGGAAATCCTTGGGGCGGTTACGGCAGCCTTCTTGGTGATATTAAGGGGGGGGAAGAGCCAAGTTCTCCAAAACCCAAGTGGTATCTATCCACATCCAGTGGTTCTGAAGAGTGGGACCGTTTGCTGGTCTCATTTATAGAGTTGAGTGAAAAAAATGAAGGTGCCACCGTTCAGTATATTTCGAGTAAACTGAATTTTGAAAAATTCCGCAGTCTGCCCTTGGCCTTCCAAACTTCGATGTTAGTGATGATGAGTTTTAATGGCGCGGATCTTTCTGTATTTCAAACCCTGCACCGTTATCTTTCAGATCATCCAGAAACGATTTCACCTGCCGTGGCCGGGCTTCTCTTTCCCATTCGCTATTGGAAAGAAATTATAGCCAATAGCAAGAGTGCGGATCCGATTTTAGTCAAAGCGCTCATTCGCCAAGAAAGTGCCTTTAATCCGACCGCGCGCAGTCGGGCAAAAGCTGCCGGTCTTATGCAGTTGATTTATCCGACCGCAAAGTTTTTTGGAATCACCCAACCAAAACAACTCCTGGCCCCTGAAGCAAATATTCATGCGGGCTCAGAATTTTTAAGTCAGTTGATTAATCAGTTTGGATCTGTGGAGTTAGCATTGGCAGCTTATAATGCCGGTCCAGCGACTGTTCGAGACTGGCAAAGACGTTATCCAACCAATAATATAGATTTATTTGTTGAAATGATTCCCTATTCGGAAACGCGCGAATATGTTCGTTTAGTGAGGCGCAATTACAAAGTTTATCAATCCATTTTAATGAAGACGCAATATATAGGGGACTTAAGCTCGGTTGGGACAGAGTGATTGCCGATTCCTTGTGAATTATCAGAAATATTGGCCATTTTTTATAAGACACACACATCTTTAATTGGAGAAATGATCTTTCTACAACGAGTTCTTGAACAATGGTTTTTGCAATCGAGGAGCTTTTTGCGATAATAGCTTCATGGACTGGGAAAAAGAGTGCCCTGCACTTTGCCATTTAATTGAAAA
>DATBTE010000300.1:0-5678 GCA_036559425.1 Pseudobdellovibrionaceae bacterium
TTCCGGAAGGCAATCCGTAGACAGAAACCTGTCCACTAAAACCACCCGAAACAAATGAATAGAATTCATCATATTTTCCTGGCGCCACATATACTTTCTCTGCAGCATTCGAAGCGATAGCCGCTTTACTTTGCGCCAAGGATGGCACTGGGTTTACTAGTAAGCTTCCGGCGACAACCACACTGAGGGCGTAGCTGAAGAGGAACTGTCTTGTAAAATTCTGATTCACATTACCTCCAATAATAAAAGTTTCTGGCATTGATTCATTCTTAAAGAATGCCCTAGTCTATAGCCCTACTTTCAAATAATTCAAGCTATTAATGTCAGAGACAAAATGTCTCACTTAGGTTTTCGGCATAGACAGAGTGTCTCAAGATATTTTGCCCCCATTTGTCTTCAAGCCAAAGTCGTTGAATTTAAAATATAAGTGAAAATATCATAGACATGTTTTTCATTTGGCCTGATTATCAACGTCGAAGCTTGATGTGACGACTGACTTTGGTTGTCAGAAAGGTAAATGATGAAACTCACTAACGTACTTGTCGCTGTT
The DNA here is from genome assembly GCA_036559425.1 of Pseudobdellovibrionaceae bacterium. GTDB lineage: Bacteria > Bdellovibrionota > Bdellovibrionia > Bdellovibrionales > Bdellovibrionaceae > JACMRP01. The sequence goes on from DATBTE010000300.1 coordinate 551, forward strand.
GTTGCCATTACCGCAATGGAAATGTCCGCCCCTGTCTTGGCTGAGACTGGCGCGAGCAAAGGAATCGGCCCTATGACTGAGATCAAACTTGAAAGTCTTAGCGAATCCATGGCCAAACAAGGCAAAGAAGTTTTTAATGCTAAATGCTCTATGTGCCACAAGATGGAAGAACGCTACGTAGGACCAGCATTAAATGATGTTTTCAAGAGACGCACTCCCGAATGGATTGGAAATATAATTTTAAACCCCATCGAGATGACCCAAAAAGATCCAGCGGCCCAGGAACTTTTAGCGGAGTATTTAACTCAAATGACGTTTCAAAATATAAGTAACGAGCAAGCTCGTCAAATTATAGAATATTTCCGCTACTATTCTGAGAAGGGCGATCTCACAGAGCCAAAGGTTGAAGCAAAGTCAAAAGCAAAGTCAAAAACAAAATAGGAGAACACTTATGACGAAAAAAATAGTTCTTATTCTCGCACTTAGCGTGCTTTCCGCGCAGTCTTTTGCGGAAAAACCTAAGAGCAAATCCACACCTCCGCATGCGGAATCCAAATTGAAGCTTGAGCTCATCAAATTGAATGGCTCTGAAGGAAAAGATATTGTTGAAATCGCTACCGGCTCAAAGGACCACTCGACCTTAGTGGCCGCATTGAAGGCTGCTGACTTAGTGGATACTTTAACTGGCCCTGGTCCTTACACTATTTTTGCACCGGTTAATAGCGCTTTTGACAAATTACCAAAAGGCACCGTTGAAAGCTTGCTAAAGCCTGAAAATAAATTAAAGCTCAAATCAATTCTTGAGCATCACGCTGCGGCTCCGGCTTACAATCCTACCATATTGTCCGAGATGACCGAGGTGGATATGGTCGACGGGCCGAAGCTTCAAGTAAAAGTCAAAGACCAAAAAATATTCGTTGATGACGTCGAAATTAAAACGGCCATTTCGGCTAAGAATGGGATTGTTTACATTGTCGATACTGTTTTGACTGGAAAGTGATTCTCTTTCTTTTTAGAAATTATATTGGCAGATCAGAGGATAAACTCTCGTCTGCCGCTCTAAAAAATTCCCATTCACTTTCCTCTTAGACTATAAGCACTTTGGACACCCTGATCCCGCAGCCATTGCGCAGCGGCTGTGGATCTTTTTCCCATGCTACAAAAAAAGACATATTTCTTACCCCCCCTCCAAAATTCAGAATCAAATTCATTAGAAATGATTTCCTGATAAGGAATATGGATAACTTCACCTCCCCCAAAACCCTCGAATGACTCATGCTCTCTTTCTTCTACTGAACGTACGTCGATAAGAACGTAATCTCTAAGGAGTCCTATTTGATCGGCCGTTAGATAAAGGCTTTCTTTTTTAACTTCCGGCCGATTGCAGTTTTGATGAACACAAAAGCAATCTGGATTTTTTCTTAAAGCGACAGATCGAATCTGAGAAGTGTAAAAATCAAAAAATAAAACTTTTCCCTTAGTATGCAAAAAGCTTCTCTGTTGTTCTGTTCGACTCAGGAGGATCTTTAAAGTTTCAGCGGCCTGCCACGAACCAACGATTCCCACAAAGGCGCCCAAAACACCCATTATGTTACAGTTTCCTATATCGTCAGAATTGACCTGTGGATAAAGACAACGAAGACAGGGACCGCCCTCCTCGATAACCATTAAACTGGCTTCAAAGCCTGTGGCGGAGGCGGATACCAATGTTTTTTTCATGCGTAAGCATACGTCATTCAGTAAGTACTTCACTTCAAAATTATCCGTACAATCGAGAATGATGTCATAACTTTGCAAAATGGGATTCGAATTCTCAGAGTCAAGGGGTGCGAAATAATAATTAATTTCCGTGCTGGGATTTAATGCTTGCAATCGGGCCGCCGCCACTTCGACTTTTGCTCTTCCTATGTCTTCATCAAAGTATAGAATCTGGCGATGCAGATTTGTTTCTTCAACGCGGTCGCCATCAATAATTCCTAAACATCCCACTCCGGCAGCCACTAAATACTGAGCCGCAGGACAACCTAATCCCCCCATCCCGACAATGAGAATCCTGGATTTTTTTATTGCGTCTTGTCCTCTTTCCCCAACTTCAGAGAGTCGGATCTGACGTGAGAATCGCTTGCTCATTTTCTTTGCTCCCTTTGCTTTGGCTTAAAAATGTCCACTTCTAATTTAAAGGAAACTTTTTGACTTTTGATCTCTTGGCAAACCACGACTATAGGATCTTTGATGCCGAGTTTATCTTCAAAAAGTCGCTGAAATTTATCACGCTCCCCTAAGGCTAAGTAAAATAGGACCTCATCATCAATCTGCTCCACTCGCGTTTGCTCGCCAAATTTGATTCGGAAACATATTTGACTGGCTGGAAAGCGAATCTTCTCCAAAACTTCTCCCTCTTTCAGAAGGACACCCACTTCCTCTTGATCAAGTCGGAATTTCACTTCTTTTGAATCAGCGCGTATGTTCATCGATGACCTCTTCCCATTCCTTGAGGGTATTCGTATTTAAAAATTCAGTACTAAGGATATCAGTGGTATCAACGGCTGTGTGTTTGAGGAGTTCGCACAGTCTGCGTACAGAACGAAAATTCCTGGGTTGCAAAATGAGATCTTTTAAAATCAATTTTAATTCCGCATTATTTCTCAGAATCAGAGGCATTTCAAAATGACTCAATGACCAGCTGTTATGTGAAAAGTCCCTTTGAGCGGCTTGGAGAAGACGAAGAAGTGTTTTTTCACTTAGATTTGGCATATCCACTGGTAAAAAGAAAAGGAACTCCGCCAAAGGGAACTCTCGCACTAAAGATGAGATCCCCCCTAAAGGGCCTAATTCAGGTGTCTCATCCGCTCTATGCCTCAGCGGCGGATAATTGCCGCTCACAATAACATTCTCAACACCCAGAAGAGAACTTAATTTTTTAAATTGGTGCTCAAGTAAGGTTCCGCCCTTAAAACTCAGTAATGCTTTATCTGATCCCATGCGCGAGGACTTTCCGCCCGCCAGCACGACACCAAAAACACCCCTTAAATCTGGTTGAGTATTTGTCCCTTGAGCCATTCTGTATCGCCTTCCCAATAAATTTCTTCCTTCCAAACCGGCAATCTCAATTTGATCTGTTCAATCAGATAGCGCGAAGCCTGGTAAGCGGAATCGCGATGGGGAGAAGTCACGTGGATCAATAAACTTTCCTCGCCCACCTTCAAAACTCCCAATCTGTGCTCCACCCAAAAATTCATATTGTCTCCCCATTGAGCCTGCGCCTCCAAGCAAAGCTCCAGCAGTATTTTTTCGCCTAATACTTTGTGCCCATCATAATTCACCGCGCTTACGGCCCTGCCTTCATTGATATTTCTGACAGTGCCAATAAATAAAATTTCCGCTCCGCAGTCTTCACTACGGCAATGGGCGATGGCTTTCTGGACATCGAGCACACTTTCAGTCATGGCCACTAAAATCTTTCCCATCGGATTGAATCTTCCCATTCTAGCCTCCGCAAACCGGAGGTAGGATTGCCAGACACTTTAAACCCGCCACTCGATCCTCCTCTTTTAAAACACGCTCATCCGTTGCAAAGGCGGAGGTTTTAACAAGGTGGACAGATATGTTCGCGTCTATGTTTTCCAGATATTTTGCCATACAGTCACGTAGGTCAGCCACTGTGGACTCATCTGATATCTCTAAACTGAGTTGCTGAACTCCAAGCCGCCGGAAGGCGCCATATAAACTAATATTCACATTTATCATAAGTTTCCCCATTCAAAGAATTCATTTTGTAAAAGAGGAAATACATCCACCCTTTGATTTTTACTTACCTGTGTTCCCACTTCAGGAAACAGGACCCAGGCATTGGCCTGTACCAAGGGGCTTATCATGAACGAAGCTTGCCCCGCTAAGGAACGCACCACAAGATCACCCGCCTCTTTCTCAAGACGCGCTTTGAAAAAACATTTTAAGTTTTCCGGCTTGCGCGTGGTTTCTGAAAGCTTGACTGACCAAGCTTGCTCTGGGTGCTGCCCATAGAACTCGCGAAAAAAAGGAGTTAGAAAAAAACGAAATCCCACCGCCGAAGCAATAGGATTTCCTGGCATACCAAAAATGATTAAAGGATTTCCTCTGCTTCTTTTAATTTTAGCAAAGAGAATCGGTTTGCCCGGACGAATAGCCACTTTGTGGAAAACTATTTCTGCCCCCATTTCCAGAAGAGCGGGAACGATAAAATCATACTTGCCCATGGAAACAGCTCCTGTCGTTACTAGAACATCAATATTTTGAGCAAGATTCCGCTGAACATGATCTTTAAAAACTCCCACTTCATCCCCGATGGTTTCTACAGAGTGGATCCGAGCCCCCAGATGAGCCATCGCCGTTTTCAAATAAAGAGCTGTCGAATTTCGAATCCTTCCGGGTTTCAAACTCTTTGTTTCAAGCGGAACCAACTCTTTTCCTGTTGAAAGAATCGAAACCACCGGCTTTTTAAAAACCGTGACTTCTGAAATTCCCAATCCGGCAAGCGCCATCATGGACTCTGCTCTGATACAGGCGCCGTGTGATAAAACAATTTGACCGACCTTATAATCTTCTCCCTTTTCACGGACATTGTTTCCTTTCGGAATAAATGAGCTGATGAGAATTCCATGACCACCACCCGCTTCAGAGCGCAGGATTTTAACATCCTCAATCTTGACAACCGCATCGAAAATATCTGGCAAAGCTGCACCGGTCATAATCTCAATGGCGCGAACATCAGATGAATAAGAGACAACCTCATCTCCGGCCGCAGCTATGGACGAAACCGATAAGCGCACAGGATTCTCTTCAGAAGCCCCTAAGGTGTCTTCCGAACAAATGGCAAAGCCATCCATAGCCGAATTATTAAAGGAAGGAACCGCCTCGGGGCTTAAAATATCTTCTGTACATATACGACCATCCGCTTCTTCCAGCGGTATAACCTCAGACTCCGGTGAATACTGGCGCGCCACACTCGCAATGCGTGCGATCGCCTCTTCAAATTGTATCATGTTGCCTTCTTTCCAAAAATAAAAGGACCCCTTTAGTGAAAACTTCAAATATTATCCCCACACCCAGCACCCACAACATGTTGCCAGAGAACAATGCCGCCAAGCCC
>DATBTE010000301.1:0-8810 GCA_036559425.1 Pseudobdellovibrionaceae bacterium
GTTATGTGATCCTTGAAAGCCAGCCTCAGAACAAGATTCGAGATCGTCAGAAAGACGGATCGATCAAAAGAAAGCCTCTAAAAGGAAAACCACGAATTGATTCGAAACACAATCGCCTGATACCCATCATCAGTAAGGAGCTCTTTAATAATTTGGTGCGCCTGTATAAAATCCAGCAAGCGAAATTTGAGAAAAAGGTCTATGGCCCAAATCCCAAAGATTACGTGCTCTTTGAGGATCTAACTCACTCAGAAACGGTAGTTGCTCTAAGGGAAGCATATGCAAAAACCAAATATGCTCAGAAAAGCTACCACTGCTGCCGCCATACGCGTTGTACTGAATTAGTAGGTAAGACCAGGGATTTCGTTTTAGCACGTTACTGGCTAGGCCACGCACGCCAGGAAACGACCCTGCGGTACACGCACATCTACCAGCAGTCAGCAAATACAGCTCGAAAGAAAATCCAAAAAATAGATTTCGTGGATTGAGAGGATTGAAATGAAATATGAAAATGATGAAATTTTAGTGGCTAATGTCGGTGGTAGATACAAAGGCCTTCTTAACTTCTCGATTTTGAATTCCTGGATTCTCACAATAGATTGCACATTCAGAGTAGGAGATATGTTTGAACTACCCTTTGATTATTTTCGAAGATTTGAGCTAAATTCAGAGTTTAACTAACACGACACGAGCGATCCGACTTCAATTTATAGATTCAGATTACTTCGCCTCGAAGGTGATTCTGCCATTCTTAGAATTCAGAAAATCTTGGAAGAGCAAGGCGACATGTGGTTGTATGAAAATGCAATTAAGTATGGGACTGACTTTGGAATTATCGAGTTCGTAGGTGTTCAAAGAAAGCCTGATCTTAAATTGATTAAATTTGGATACTAGATTTCCTTAGCGAGTCATTGGCCGCAAAAAACCTTGCGATATGCCCAAATCTTTTAATACCACGGCAAGGAAGGCCTAGAAGATTGAGTTTAACGAACGAAAGGAGAATAATATTAAGGAACTAAAGTCAGATCCCTGCCAGTAGCCAAAATTTATTCTTAAGGGAGGAGCGCGTGAAAGAAATAGAGGAACATCCTGATTGGTACTACCCAGTCCAAGATATGCGTACTTTAATCCTCGGGACCTTTCCACCTCATCAAAAGCAATGGGACTACCCATTTTACTATCCGAATCGCGCAAATCACTTTTGGAAGATTTTAGCCGAAGTTGGAAAGTTCACATTAACGCAATGGGAAGGAATGCCTGCCGTAGAGGAGCGTAAATTTTTGATGAGACAAATGCGGGTTGGCGTCCAGAATATTGGCCTTGTTGTTGAACGCGAGAATCAAAGCGCCCTAGATAAGGACATTTCTGTCTTAAAGTTTCAAGACCTGCTCAGCATAATTAATAGTAACGACTCTCTTCAGAAAGTGCTTCTCACAGGATATTCTGGAAAAACCAGTACATATCGTGAATTTACAAAATATTTGAAAATGATGGGAATTAGCTACACCAAGCCTGACAAGGTCGGCGCCGGCTTTGAATTTACCGCGCAATTCAACCGACCTATCAACTGCCTCATCGGCAATTCGACTTCGCCTACTGCCCAGAGAGGTGGGATAAGTTTTGAAATGCTCGTTGATCAATTTCGAAAAGCAATCACCGCTTGACCGCACTTCAGTCCGTGACAAAAAAATCAAAAATATAAGTCATGGCCTCGCTTAGGGAGGATTAGCATGGCCCCTCCTTTTGCCGCCATGGATAAAAATCTTATCTAATTGATTTTATTTGTATTTATCAACGGCAATTGGACCTATTTACAATTTTGCTAATTCTTGCTAATCTCAATTTATTCGTTTAGCAAGGAGTCACTGTGCCCAATAAGCTAGGATCACACCTAAGAAATCTTCGAAACCACCTTAAAAAAACCCTCCGACAAGTGGAAGCCGAATCTGGAATCAGCAATGCTCACCTTAGTCAGGTAGAAAAGGGTGCAATCGAGAAGCCCTCAACCGAGCTTTTGAAAAAACTCTCCGATTACTACCAAGTTGAACTTAGCTATCTAAAATCTTTAGCTGGATATTCTGAAGATAAGTATCCCGCGAAAGAAGATTCAAAAATTCTTCCTCTAAAATATCTGACGGCTGCTCAACTAAACACATTTGCAGGAATCAAAGAATCTGAGGGCATACTTCCTGAGTTAGTGCGTGACCTTGTTGTATCTACGATCAACCTTGATCATCTTATGATGCCGGTAGGCAACAGCGTCTTCAAACATGGATGGGATGGACTTCTTAATTGTGTGGAAAAACCATCCGTTCAATTTGTTCCGCAGGGCTTTTCATGTTGGGAATTTTCGCGAGCTAAAGACGTCACCACCAAAGCAGAGAAAGATTTCGATAAACGAACTCAAAAGCCACTTGGCCAAGATGTGGAAAACTCAACTTACGTGCAAGTTTCGTTCAGACAAGTTGGTGATGCCGAAAAAAATAAGTTCATTGCAGAAGCCAAAACAAAATCGAAATGGAAGGACATTACTTTCCTGGATGCAGACGATCTTGAACTCTGGCTTGAACGTAGTCCGGTGACCGCCCTCACCTACGCTCGTCGACTGGGGTTGTTTCCCAATACTCCAGGATATCGCCCACTCAGCGAAACTTGGGACCAATGGTGGTGCTCAACCAATCCACCAATCGACGAAAGTATTTTACTCGAAGCGGGAAAGCGTTGTGACGACGTAAAGCAATTCACCGCAGACTCTTCTTGTGAGCATTTGAAGATCAAGACAAACAACACTGATGTTGGGATTGCATTTCTATATGCTTCCTTTGCAACTATGGAAGATAAAACCATCGGTCAAAGTTTAATTTCTCGCTCAATGGTCGTCGACACTCTTGACGCCTTTCGCCTGCTAGCAACTCGCGGGAAAAACCTAATTTTAATTCCGACTTTCAAAGGTGCGCCCATCGGTGAGGCCAAATTTAACGGGCATCGTATAGTAAGTATCGTTAATAATTTTGATCCACACGATGTTGATTCGGTAGGAAGAGTAAGAACTGCCGTCATTGGAGATTTTCTTACAGCAGAAGGAGGTTTTCCGAACGAAAAGGCATATCGTATGGCACAAGCTTGTTACGGCAATCTGTCTGTACTGAAATTGATGCTCGCCGATGAAGGTGAGGCTGCACAACCAACATGGGCAAGGCCCGACTTTGCGGTCTCAACACTTCCATTGGCAATGCTCGGTGGATGGAACTCAGGAAACGAAGCCGACAAAGAAATTGTAAAAAAGATTGCTCAGCAAGAGTTTGACTCTGTTGAAACCTACCTCTCGTCGATTCCCGAAAACAATGAATTACTATTCCAAAAAGTAGAAAATCATCTTTCTTTTTACCAAGAGTATTGCTTGGGACACCTACGGTCATTTCTAACGGAGAAGTCATTAGAAAACTTCTTTGCAGTTGCCAAAGAAGTACTTTGCCAGATCAACACTGCATACGATCTCGATATTGATAAACGCTACGCTGCTCATATTTATAAGAAAGGTAACAAGTATTCATCATGGCTAAGAAAAGGGATTACGACTACTATGGCTATGCTTGCTACGATGGATCACCCTTCGTTTCCACACTTGCAGCAACGCGTGGACCACTTAGTCAACGAGATCCTGGGCGATAAGACAGACTGGAAGTTTTGGGCGAGCTTAAACGATATCATGCCACTTCTTGCGGAAGCATCTCCAGAAGCATTTCTAGGAAAAGTTCAAAGCGCATCGCTTAAAGACGACTTTGTAGAAATCCTAAACCAATCAGCCACAATGGGTGGCTGCGAGTATGCAGCCTTGCTGTGGTCTTTAGAGCTGTGTGCTTGGGATAGAAGATACTTTAGCCAAGTCAGCAACATTCTTCTTACTCTTGCGACAAAAGAAAATACTAAGAGTAATTACGTCAACAAACCATCAAACTCTTTGTGGGATATCTATAGAATCTGGGCAAACCAAAGCACAATCCCTTTTAAGGAGCGTATCGAAATTTTGAAGAGTCTTGAAAAGGCTCATCCTGAAACTTCATGGAAATTGTTTCTAGATATAGTTCCAACTCCTCACGAGAGCGGCAGCTATACCAATAGACCAAAGTTCCGTGAAATCGACGAAGATCCGAATAAGGATAGCGGACTTGCATATGTTAGCGCTTTAGCCATTATTATCGACCATGTGCTTACGGTTGTAGATTCAAACTTGCACAAGTGGTTTGATCTTATTGACCTAAGCTTCAAGATTCGACCAAGATCATTTCAAACGAAGATTCTTGAGAAGCTTACTTCAACTAATTTGGATAAATTTTCACTCGAAGACAAAATGGCAGTTTGGCGTAAGCTGGAAAAAGAACTCGCCCACCACATGGACTTTCCTAAATCAGAATGGAGCCTCAAGGGAGCCAACCTCGCCTTAGTTAAAAAGGCCTATAAAAAATTCGAACCAAAAGATTTAATGAAAAAATGGGAGCACATCTTCGACTACTCTCTTTCTCATCCAGAAATTGAGGGTGGTGACGATTATAAAAAGAAAAATGAGAATCTTAGAGCTTTGCAGAAAAAGGCATTGAAAGATTTAATTCCATTCGAAAAGAATATTGAATCATTGATTCCACTCATTAAGGCAGCTCCAAACTCGTGGATACTAGGAACTATATTTGCAGAAGTTCATCCAGATTTGACAGTAGCAGCAATTAAAATTGCAAATAATGAAGAGCGCGGTGCTGATTTCGTAAGTGGCGCAGTGTTCACCCTCTTCAAAAACAACGGCATCGATTGGCTTGAAAAGCTGTTATCTAATCCGATCTCTACAGAGACAAAGCTCAGACTTCAAATATTCTTGTCCTTACCTACAGAAGGAGCTACGTGGGAACGCTTATCACTAGAAAACAAAGAACTACAAACTTCCTATTGGAAATCCGTAAAAAGATTCTTTGTGATGGATAACCTCCAGGACGCCTCTTATGCAATTGCAAAGTTCTTAGAAAACAATCGCCCTGTAGAAGCATTTTATGTTCTTGCCTATTTTGAGCGACACAAAGATGAAAGCATTGCTTCGAACGCCGCAATGGAGGTACTTGATGCTATTGTTTCCTGTGATCTAAATGAGGAAGCCGGTAGTGTCGATTTTAACCTGTTCGACTATCACCTGGAAAATATTCTTAACGAACTAGGCAAGCGTGATGATGTTGATAAACGTAAGCTTGCGATGATCGAGTGGAACTTTCTGCCTATTTTTAAGTATAGAAAGAAACCCGAACATCTATCAGCCGAGGTGAATAATGATCCAACGCTATTTATCGACATTCTCAAGCTCGCGTACAAGAAAGATGATTATACAGATGAGGGAGATGGAACTGAGGCTGCCAAATCTCGTGCTTGGGACTTTCTTCATGACAATAAGACCTTGCCAGGAATCGCCAAAGATGGATTTAACTCTGAACAGTTTCAAAAATGGTTTCTGGACGCTCGAGCACTTGCCATTCAATGCAATCGCTTAAAATCCTTTGAAAGCGTGATGGGTCAGCTCTTTGCATATTCACCATTTGATCCTGACGATGGTGGATGGCCCCACAGGGCCGTTCGCGATGTAACTGAAGAATTTGGATCAGATGAAATGGCTAACGGATTTTCAGTTGGCATTTTCAACAAGAGGGGCGTATTTCACCGCGCCTATGGTGAAGGCGGGACTCAGGAGCGTGAGCTTGCGAAGAGATATGGAGAATATGCTAAAATTTGCGAAATTTCTTGGCCCAAGACTGCTAAGGTTCTTAGAAAAATGGAGGCCGGCTATTCGCGCGATGCACATCGAGAAGATGTCAGAGCTTTGCACCAGTAATTATTATGCAGAACTCAAGAGTTGCTAGGCGCTTCAGATTTTTTGCCTGAAAAATGTTCGCGAGCTTCGTTTCTAGCAAGCTCCTGCAAAATGTTATCGGTAAGGATCTTCATAATACCTACGTCTTCTTGCTCAATTGCCAGAGTATTGCGTTTATCTGAGAACGCCCAGCCAACAAGTTCCGTTATTCGATTTCGATCCTCCTCTTTCCAATCGCTACAAATTGCTCCAATGGCTTCAGTCGGCCGAGCTAAGAAATCAATCAATGGAATCTCTCGGTACTTCTCGACGATCAATTGTAGCGCTCTGGCGAAGGCCTCGAGGGCATTAGCGTCAAAGCGCATCACTACATCTGTTTTAGCGAGAAACCCTAGGCCTGTGAGGTAATGGTCAAAAATTTTGGTCTCTTTGCTGCGGTAGATAAACGGTAGACATATCGCGACTCTATTTAAGTCATCTTTCTTCAATGCCAAGTTTCCCCACACAATTGGCTTATTAGGATGATTCTCGATTCGAACTTCTGATTTATTCTCCAGATCCTCGAGTTTTTCATAAAATCTTTCTGTAATTGTGGGGACGTACCACCAAAAGTAACCGAACGTACCAATGTTAAGAGCTATCAAAAAGTGGTTCACTAGTGCGTGAGACTGCCACCAAAGCGTTTTTATGTGAAATTGCTCTGGCAAAAAGAAATCCACCAGAATTTCTCTCTTTTTAGGATCTCCAGCTCTTATTTTTATTTGCTCAACTGTTTCATTCCATTTGGCAAATTCGCCGGGCCGAATTGAGTGAGACTTAGATACGAGCTTTACCGTCATTTTCCATTTGATTTTCTTTTCAGCGGTTTTGTCTATTTCTCTATTCAGTTCAGATTCCGACAAACGTATCGCGTCTTGATCTGCCTCATCGAATTGATCTTTTAGCCAGCAGACCCACAGATAGACATCGCCGAGTTCAGACAACTTTTGCATGGAACGGCCCCCGAAGATAAGTTTACTATCCTCCCGCGCCTCATGAATACCCAGGAACCATCTCATCTTTTCGACACGCTCTGGATCAGGATCGATAGGCTTATAGGATTCTTCGATCTTTATCCGAGCGTCTGTAAACTGAATCAAATTTCTAACTTCTTCTGGATTGACTGCGAGCTGAGTTGAATGGCCATCGTCAGAATACTGCGCCCGCAGCCGCTTATTGTGGATTGACGACGCAAGTTCTTTAGATTCTACAAAGTCTTTACCCGTAATAACTTTGTTTCCAAGCATCGGCGTCCAAATCGCCCAGAACAACTTCTTTTGGTGATCGTCTTCGTGTTTAGCTAACCAGCTTGGATTTGGTTTACCAGAGTATTTTTCAAGAAGTTTTTGCTTTTTAAGAAGCGACTTTCCGACTTCTTCTAGTGCCGTTGTCGCTAAAACGTACGCTACATTAGGGGCGATCTGTTCGGACTCCTTCGCACATGTTAAAAATCTCTTAGCATTTTCTACTGCGTCATTCTGCTTTTCGTCAGCTGAAGATAACAAGCTTCGAGGTCCCGATCTGAGTTTGTATTCATGAAGCCCGCGGAATCCAAAATAGACCGCGAGTGTAACAAAATGAAATATGACTAAGAACGTCTGGTTGCCAAAAAAGCTCTTAAAACATAAATATGCGAAGAGCTGACAGACGGCGACCAACACGAATAGTATTTCGCCAAACCTTTTCCCTCTCCAAAGGCCGACCGCAGCGGCCAAGTCAGCCGCAGCCAAAAAAAGGATCCAAGTTTTCCAAATAGAGTCCATCTCGGAAAACCTGAGACGAGCATCAAAGAGATCAGCCGCATGGAAAATGAATCCTGCGAAATAAAGTGCAGCTAATACTTTGAGATATATTCGCACTCGTATTCCTCAATCCATTTTTTTGAGCCACTCGTGCCCGCCGTTATAGATTTTTATCAACGCATCTTTTAGCCAATTTTTTTGATCATCAGACAATACCGTAATTGCATTTTCAAAATCCTGCTGATCTTTAGATCGAAGAGATTTTGATTTATAAAGAAGCTGAATTTCTGGAGCCAACAGCGAGGTGCCATCGTTCGTTGTGACCGTTATGGAACTTAATCTGCGCCGAATAGACTCATCTCTTTTAAAAATCCATTCTTCATTTTCGGTATCGAATAGCATGATCTGAATTTGCCATGGATATTTGGGAGTTCTTCGCCCCCAAATATCTTGAAGGCCTTTCCCCAAGATCTCACCTTTGGGCCAAGGCTTTAAAGTACCTGGCGGATCAGCTGCCCACAGGTCCCAACCTGCCAATAGGTTTTGAATTTCAAGTTGATCCTCACGAAGGATAAGAACATCAATGTCGTCATGCTTACGGGTTTGCTTACCGAGAAACAGATCAATCGCCCAGCCACCCGCAATCCACCACTGGTGCTTGAAGGGCTTAAATACATTTTTGACTTCATCGACCGATAACGGATCCCAATTGTAGTCGCCAATATTCAATGAATCCCAATCATAAGCGAGCTCCTTAAAATTCTTTCCGCCAATCTCATCTTCTTTTGTTTGGCTCGAAAATGTTGCTCCTGATCTTTCGTAGAATTTGATAGTTGGATTATTTTCTAAGACCCAACAATAGGCTCTCTTATAGCCTAAATCTCTCATTTTGTTGAAACCAGCAGAAAGAAGGGAAAAGCCAATTCCGTTCCCTTTTTCGGATGCCAACAGATAAATCGCTCCTAACTCAATGAAACCTTCGCGATTTGGATCCCTCGGTGGTCCAAATAAAACGAATCCGACAATCCCATTCTGACCTTCTGCCACCCATGCCCACCTTTTTGGATTGGCAAGAATGCTTGTCCACATCTTAACCCTACTCTCGAATTCGCCGGGGAGTGCATCAAGGTAGTCTTGGGGAACCAGGCCATTATAAGCTTCCTGCCAAGATTTTATATGAACTT
>DATBTE010000302.1:0-3808 GCA_036559425.1 Pseudobdellovibrionaceae bacterium
AGCCACTTGGATCATACCACTCATAAGAGATCCCAGGATGTCAGGAGAAGAAAGGCATTGCTGTTCTTGAAGAGCGGAATCCATCACTGAGTTTAAAATATCCAGACTCGAGGTCGAAGCGCGGTTGATTCTACTGCCAACGCTTAATAATGATTTTGCGGTATTGCCTATGCTATTTTGGTAAAGGTCCGTGGAGGTGATGGCAGATTCCACGGTGTTGTTGAGGATTAATTGAATGACGTTCTTTTTTAAAGCAGTGTTGCCGCTTAAAAAGTTTCTAAGAGCCAGAGTTTCTTCTTTTAAGGAGCTTAATTTATTTGCAGAGGCGGAATCCGCATTGATCGTACCCACTTCGGCTTTGAGATTAGCAAGGTGCTGGTCCATTGCTTTTGAAAAGTTACCGCAACGAGGGTCATTTTTAAGTTGTTCAACCACTACGAGAAGACTTTGTGTTCCAGCCAAGGCATCTTGGGTCCAATTGCCTTGAGAGGAGCAGGCGCCTCCAAAGGAGTAAGTGTGGCTATTCGCTAAATCTGTGAGGTCTTCAGCATAAACAAAGGAACTCCCCAGTGACACTACGAACAGAGTAATTGCTATCTTCATTAACCCTCTCCACTTCTTATTACTGGACGTTACTGAATGATAGCTATACCAATAATTTTATGGATATGTGGGATGAAAAAAAATATTTGAACTTATTACTATGGATGTTAGAGGTTCTACAGAGGGCGATAAGAAAAAAGGGCCGCGAAACAGCCCTTTGATGAGTTAAATGTAATTATTATATTACTTAACCATGGATTTAAATTCAGCGCCAGCGCGGAATTTAGGAGCCCAAGAAGCTGGGATTTTGATGGCTTTACCAGTTTGTGGGTTACGGCCGGTGCGAGCTTTACGTTTAGCTTTAGTGAAAGTACCAAAGCCAACAAGCTTTACATCGTCACCTTTTTTAACAGTTTTTTTGATGGTTTCGATCGCGCAATCAAGAATAGTTTCGGCTTGAGCTTTAGAAACTTTAGTTTCAGTAGCGATCTTTTCAATCAACTGAGCTTTATTCATTTTGACTCCTCATTGTGTCAATGTTGTTTAATGTCTTTTAATGTCTAATGAGCACAATGAAAAGACAAAAACAGGATTTCGTCAACATCAAAAAGTTAAGCACTATTGAAAATTATCAAGATCTTCTTCAGTAAGATCGGAAGTAAGTTCGGACTCTCTAGATGGGGCGCTCTGTTCGAGAGGAATGCTATAAGTTCCATTTGCCCAATGAGCAAGATCAAATGTTTTGCATCTTTCTGAACAAAAGGGGCGGAAGGGATTTTCAGGCGAATAAATAGTAGAAAGTCCGCACTGAGGGCATTTAACTTTATGTTGTGCTTTCTTTTCCTTCATATCCATGAAGGCTAGTATCCAATAGGCATCGCTAATCCGCAATCTGCAGTGTTACAACGAATAAAAGTTCCTGTAACAATAATTTGACCGCGGTATGCAATGCGGTACTCAAACCTAGGATCTTCAAGTTTTCCTTTAGCAATTTGAACTTGGATCAAGCTTCTATTTGCAGTTGTATAAAAGTCGCCATAGCCACGCGCTTCAAACCCTTGATAGTTATTGGTCACAGAGACGGTCATGTTGAGTTGCAATGGATTTCGAACAGCGCCCGGGTTTCCTACCACAGGGAATCCTAATAGAGCTCCAGCAAGTTGCCCAGCAGAAGGTAAAGAGTAGGCATAGTTTGCGAATTGCCCCATTTGAGGTTTTGCCCGAAAAGTCACTTGAACCGAATTTGATTGTGTATTTGGTGCTTGCATCACAATATCAAAGGCTCCGGCGGCCCAGGCACTACAGCCAGCAAGTCCGCCATTTGAATGGTTGCGATCACAGACGCCCATGGCATTTTTTAAAAATTCACTAAGACCATTTCCAGCTGGAGTTAAGGTGCGGTCATGCCAGTTTTCAGAATAAAACCCCACAGACCCCGTATTGATAGTAATACCGCTTGTTCCATTTACGCAGTAACCATTTTGGAAAGTAGCTCCCGGAGGGCAACTAATAATGGTTCCTGGATTCCCTCCGCCCCCATTGTTATCGGAACCGGCACAGGCGGCAATGAATACAGAGATTATAAAACCACTAAATAAGAATATATGCTTCTTCATAAAGTCCTCTTATTCAACTAACAAGCAGAGGCCATGCCATAAAGAGGTCTAGCTCTAGACGAATTGGGAAAATTTACCTGTCAAAGTCTTTCAAAGAGGGCCCTTTTTTGGCATGTCTCATCTTGAGACAGCCATCATAGTGCGGGTAAAGCGTTGCTTCGGAGGGGTATTTTCCTCCTGTCGGATCAGAGAAGGAGCAATATACTTGTGATTGAGCGCGGAGTTATGAGGATTAAAAAGCGTGAGGATCACGTAAAAGTTTGCATCTCTTGGAAGCGGCAACCAGTTTGACCGCTGCGCTGGTTTGGGTTTCTCACTTTGAAAGTAGAGATCCATGGAGCCATCCTCGTTGTATCTCAGTTTGTCACTTTTATCGTTGATAGCTGAAATTATGCGAAAAGAATTATTTGATTTTATCTTCTTTGTTTCTAGCACTTGAACCGACCACATTTTTCGAGCGGCCGGAAAGTCATTTTTTTCGAAATGAAGAATATAGCGATAAAGGCTGTTGAGCTGTCGTCCTTCACTATCGCTGTCCAAGGACATTTGCATACTTTCCTCGGCGGGTGGAGAGAATAAATAAAGTTGTGAAATCGCTGCTCGTAACAAATAGTCCTCAGTAAAGGGGGAAGACTTTAACTCATAACTCCAACCATTGATCTTAGGATTTAAGCCCGAGGCCAGGCGCCCTTGAATTTCTCTTTCTCCCTCAAAGATTCCACGTTCCAGCATTGTTTTTGCCTCGGTATTGAAACTGAACTTGTCAAAATCCTTCTTATGAGGGATCCCAATGGCATTAAATCGTTCCACTTCTTTTATTTCGACTTTAGTGGGAGGAGGATTTTTTTCGATAATTTGGATAAGTTTCTGGTAGAAATCCAACCCTCTTAAGGCGAGATTCTTATTTATTTTCAATCGGGCCGCTGGATAATCGCTTTTGAAAGAGTCAGTCTCAATTCCATCGTTCCAACGAGAAAGAGAAATCAGCTGATGTTGTTTTTCAAGTTTGGCAATGTTTGCTAGTTCCTTAGAGTCTTTTACGAAAGTTTGGGCAAGAACTAAAATCTCTGGAGTTGAGGCGCGGATCTGAATCATTTTTTCCGGCACGGGCGCTTGCCATCCAGGCGGTGTAATTAAAAAAGTTCCTGCCTTTTCGCCGTGGGTACGATTGCTAATGATGGAGAAAAGATTCGAGTACGCATCAATAAACTGTATGGAGTAAAACCGATCTTTTATCTGTGGGTGGGTAAGGACGAGAGGCTCTTTGCTAAGATCTATCCAAGCCCAGCCGTAAAGATTTTCCGGGGCCACTGTAATGAAGTTTCCCAGAAGAGGGTCCGGTGTTTTAAAGGAGTGAAAAAAATGATTTATCGAGTTTTTTGGTTCTTGGGTTTTCTCGAGCATAGATTCGCGAACGTGAGCCAAGGAGACTGCAGGATAACCCCAGATATAGGCGTCGCGGCCAAGTTCTTGTATGCTTTCTCTCCTTTTACCAGTGGCCGCAATAAAAATGAGGACACTTATCATAAGAACAAAAAGTGATTTCATTCTTTAATCTTATTTAGCCCTTGAGAAAAACTTCTCCGAATCTTAAGGAGTTGTAGTAAAATCTTATAATCTATTTATTTACAAAGTTCTGGCGTGTTGGT
>DATBTE010000303.1:0-1658 GCA_036559425.1 Pseudobdellovibrionaceae bacterium
GAACTGATCGAGCGCTTCGAAGAGCGGTGGTATTGGAGTAGGCTTACCGAGAACGCAAGCCTACCTTGGTCGACCGAGCTGATCGAGCGCGTCGAAGAGTGCGAAGAGCGGAGGGATTGGTTTTGGCTCTCCAATAACGAAGGCTTGCCTTGGTCACTCGAGCTGATCGAGCGCTTCGAAGAGCGGTGGGATTGGGATACTCTTTCCAGGAACAAAGGCTTGCCTTGGTCGCTCGAGCTGATCGAGCGTTTCGAAGAGCGGTGGAAGTTCGCGGGGGAATCTGATCACCATGGGCTTTCCAGGAACGAAAGCCTGCCTTGGTCGCTTGAGCTGATCGAGCGCTTCGAAAGGCAGTGGGATTGGGATAGGCTTTCCAAGAACGAAAGCCTGCCTTGGTCGCTCGAGCTGATTGAGCGCTTCGAGGAGCGGTGGAATTGGCGGTGGCTTTCCGGGAACAAAGGCCTGCCTTGGTCGCTCGAGCTGATCGAGCACTTCAAGGAGTGGTTGGATTGGGGTGGGTTCTCCTGGAATGAAGGCTTGCCTTGGTCGCTCGAGTTGATAGAGCGCTTCGAAGCGCGGTGGAATTGGAAGTATCTCTTCGCGCGGAACAAAGACAAAGACCTACCTTCGCTTCGCCCTGAGGATATCGTCGCGATCATGGAGTTTATCGAAGCTAGAACAAAACTTCTAAAGAGAAATTAATGTATGGATGCTTATCAAAAGCAATTTGAACTACGGCAGGAGACTCCTGCGTATTGGCACAATAAATCTCTGGATCTATTTATTTCAGCACACACGCTATGGGTAGCAATGCAGGACAATAAAAGCCTAGAAGTTAATTGTTGGCCAACCTATAAAATGCTCATGGGGATGTCTTTCGAGCTTCTTTTTAAAGCTCATTGTGTTGGTGCCGGCATTAACTTTGCAGCTGATCATGATTTAGTAGAATTAGCAAGAACTGCTAAGTTCACATTAACTAAAGATGAAAACGGAATACTCAAAGTATTGTCAGAATACATTGTCTGGGATGGAAAATATCCTATACCAAAGAAGCCTCAACGCCTCGAAAATCATTGGAAAAATCAAAGCCAAGTACTAAGTGACAAGAAAAAATTTGGCGGATTAACTGTTCAGGTTTCAAATGATAAATTGGATTTTGAAAATTTAAGTCCATTTTGGCAAAAATATTCAGATCAATTTATGGATAAGTACAATTGAAATATAACAAGTCGCTTCATCCGACTAAAAACCGCGATGCTGTTTTCGCCGGGTGAGCTTGGCGTTATGCGTAACCAGCCAACATCATGAACAAGTGGAAAGTTTCGTTCTTTGTAGCCGTAGCAGTGCTAATCGCAACCAACATTTTCTGGCTCTATTCGGCTATTGACGCAGGCGTTACATACACTTACCAACAAGTAAGCCTTGATGAAAAATCAAAAGCAGTCGGAATGCTCGGCGCTAGTGGTCAAAGGTGGGCAGCAATACACGAAGAAAGATATTCTTCATATTTTGCGCCAAGTGAATAAGGACGCATTCATTGTTGAAGAAGAGAACTTAATTGATGTTGATAGCGTCAAGTTTTTCTTCGCAAATGGAAAGCTATCAGAGGTTGCAGGATAAATACGCATAACCTGTATTAGTTCAGACTTAACCTGACA
>DATBTE010000304.1:0-5749 GCA_036559425.1 Pseudobdellovibrionaceae bacterium
AAGCCAGGAATAATTCCAAGCATTGACATTGGCGTAGCATCGATTGGAGTCGCCTTCATGGATTCCCTTAACTTTTGACTTAGATCAATAGAGTAAACCTGGCTATTTGCAGATGCTGCGCCAAATTTTGCTCCAGAAGCCGCCAAAACAAGATCCATCCTGATACCATTTTCAGTTGCGCCAAATTTTTCCATGTCCTTCACATTCAACTCTTTACCAGCAAAAGCCTCTCGTCTCAGTTGGTATCCCAGGTTTGCAATATATGCAGCTGAAGCGGCAGATTCTGGTGAAGACCCCTGAGAAGTCAGCTGTCGTGAAAGGTAAGCTGTCATCCAGAAGTGGTAGGTCTTGCCAATATCACATCCAAATGAAACACCTGAAGGTAAACTGTAAGGTTGTCCTTGATGTTCTGCAGCCTTCTTGGAATCTAACGCTGGAATGGCCTCTGCAATTATCTGCAATAAAAAGGCATTTGGATTATCATCGATATTTTTTAGATTCATCTTTTGCCCCATATATGGAGAGGAATGCCGACTCCAGCGCTTCGCAAAATTAGGGCCTGTTGCAGCTAAGGCACCGAGTGTATCCCACGTCTTGGTCTCTGCTTCAGTTTTCGATAGTCCAGCTTCAACGAAAGAATTTTGGAGATCATCAAATAGGTTCGATTTACCATTTATTTTCATCTTTTGCTGCTCTATCATTTTGATGGCAGTTTTTCGAAGCCCTTCGGTCGCTTTAGAGTCTGTCAAAATTCTCTTAATCACCGGTGCCGCTGTCACCATTGATGAAGGCATAGGTGCCCCCATGGCAAATCCAAGCCCAGGTTTACTAAATATGGATTGCTCGCCAGCACCGTAAGGCGCAATCATCACTTGATCTTGTTGAAAGCTCTCGATTGCCATAAAGGACTCGATTTTTAAAAGATTTTTATCACACTCGGACATTGAAGATTTTGAAAATAAAGTACATGCTGCGGCTCTTTGTAGTGTGGAACTGTTTGTTGATTGTTCTTTTGTGTATTTGGGTATTTGAAGATTCGGATTCTTGAAAGGTTGTCGAATGGCCAGGTTAAGATCCTCATTGTTCGCAGGTGGGCACACCACTCCAATTTTCTCTGGGCAGGAAACAATATACGAAAATTGACCTGCAAGACTTTTTACTTTTGGATGTCCAGCCATGGATAATATCCACGGATCAAAATACATCCCCTTTGCTTTTTCTGAAAGTAAATCTCCAGCTCCCTGTAGATTGTTTTGTTGTTTTAATTCATGGTATTCCTTTTGAACTTCAGTGGGAAATGAGCGAATTAGCCGGTCAAGACGATTCCATTGACAAAATTGCGGGAGATTTTTTGTTGCCTCGTCGATCAGGCTATCTTTTAGCGCCGGAACCCAAATTAGATCGGATGGATTTTTGGAGCAGACGCCAATAGCAAAACTTCGAATGCTTATGAAAGTTAGAAAAAGTTGAACATGTAGGCAGAGTTTCATTCTTTCGTTTCGGAGTTTTACCCTAGATATTAAACGATTTTGAGAATTTTAAGACTTTAGTCTGGCGCGATTGGATTTTAATTATCTTTTGTCCTACCGCCCTGGTGTTCCATAAGGGAATAACTCTGGCCGCCCGGCACCCTAACTCTAATACGCGTTTAAGCTCATTCTGTGGCCGATGTCCCCTGGGAACGAATATATCCCCCGGTCGGGATCTCAAAGCCACATGGCCACCGCGCACCGATGCTCCCAATCCTGGCCATTAAGATAAAAACAGCTGGCCCGAGTAGCATAACGGCTTGGGCATGATTTTGACCCCAAGGGCTTTGGCCTTCTTAATAAGTGCATGGTCATCGTAGTCGCTGGTACACAACAAAATCCCCTGGCGGCTGGGATGCGCGTCAATGAGTTCCGTGCCGAGCTTGCTGTCATTCAGCCGGTAGTCCACAAGCACGGTGGTGTCGGTTCCGTGGTGGGCGGCTAGAAGCTCCTGGCCTTTTTCAAAGGTCTCGGCGATTTCAAGAATCTCAAAGCCACTGTTTTTAAGAGCCTTAGGAACAGTATGGTCGTCGTCGATGACTTTGAGCTTCTTGTATGGATCAAGGCCGACAAATTGGACCCCGGTTTGTGCCAGTGGGATTTTCACGACAAACCGGGTTCCTTGTGAAAGGCGCTCAAAATAAATTTTTCCACCCCAGGACTCTATGTTCTTTTTGGTATGGAAAAGCCCAAGGCCGATACCGTTAATCTTGCCAAAAGTTGCACCACGACCAAAAATTTTAGACTCGGTTTCAAGAGGAATGCCACAACCATTGTCTTCGACTTGTATAATGCAATCAGAAGAGTTTGAGGAAATCGCGAGCTTAATAACACCGTCTTTTCCAACAGCATCAAATGCATTTTGCATGAGATTGTCGATCACGTTATTAAAACCCTCGCGTCCGGCATTGATGGGCGAAAGCTGGTTGTGGTCAAACTCATAATTCAGTGTCACACCTTTTGCCTGTTGAAACTTGTTTTTCACTTCAAAGACAACGTCATCGGCGGCCACTTCCGCAATGAGGAGATGTTCTTTTTCAGCAACTCGGTCGACTTCTTCGAGTTGGTCAAGCATGACCTGAATTCTGCGGATAGCAGAGAAAAGGGTCCGCTCAGCTTCTGGGTCTGTGATCATAGCCTCTCGCACTGCTTGGAGCGAGTTGAGGGGGGACCTAATATCATGCCGTATCGACTTGACCTTCTCTATATAGTCTTTAGAGGCCTGCGCCTCATGCTGGCGCTTAAATTTTTGCGACGCCTCTTGGGTAATCATTAGTTCATAGTCTCGTAGTTGGCGTCTAAAGGAATCGGCCTGGTTATTTACCTTTTCAGTAATACCACTTTCTTTTAAGAACCAATCAACTACGCGTGGGAACCAGCTTGGGTTTGTGCGGTGGTGAGCGCTTAAATCTAAGCGCACCTTTATTTCCGTGGCGAATTTTTCCATAACAAGTTTTGAGAATCGATCGATAAGTAAGCTGAAACCCACAAAGGTCAGGGTAAAAATCAAAAACAGAAGTAATAATGTCTGCGAGATCATGCTTTCTGTGGGGTACATCACTGTGGCACGGACCCCAGTATTCGCCTCAGCTTTGCACATGGTAATTTGATATTGAATCTCTGGTTGAATGCAGTCTGGCGAAAAGCTGCGTCCGTTGTCGGTGACGTTCACGCAGGTGTTGGCGAGGCCGGAGTGTCTAAGGCCTCCGTCGATTCCTTCATATATAGAGCGAAGATTGCCAGTTTCCAGAGGAGTTCCGACAAGAGAACAAAGACTTTGTGTCAATTGGGTGTTTTTCCACTCAGTCCACCGCAATTCACCAAAACGGCAAAGAGTCGAAAGAGCCAGGGCGGCTGTAACTATTTTTATGAGCTTTTGGCCATTCATAAAATCGGATGCCTCTCTGGAATTTCCTTGTCCAGGCCGTTGAGTTTGAGCACAGCTTTTAGCTGTAGTATGCTCGTAGGGCTGAGGCTTGCTTTATTAAAAAGAGGAATAAGACTTCCACCCCAGGCAAACGACGCAAAAAATGAAAAGGGCAGATTCCATTTTTCGGCTAAATTGAAAGTTTTAACTGAAACTTCTGGGATGACGTCTTTTACTTCCTGAACTGGGGTGTGGCTCATGGAACTAAAATCAAAAGGTTTCTCTAAAAATTCTTTTGTGTCACTTACTATCCAAGAGTCCGGCCTCTGAGATAGGTCGACACTTTTTCCATTTAAAGTTAGTATTTTATCAATCGCCTCAAAAATTGCATTTTCCCAAAAAGAGATATTTGCCATCTCTGATTTATTTCCGAGACAATATCCAAACGACACGCCTTTATAGAGGGGGGATTTGGCGAGAACTATTCCCGCCGTTTTTTCGCCCAATTCAAACTGGGAGCTATAAAAATAAAGTTCCATCTCTGAGTTTTTAATCTGATGAACGGGGCTAAAACCCTGCCATTGACTATTCAAAAAAGACTTAAGAAGCAAATGACGTTCCAAAGCTTCGTCGATAGCTTTCTTTTGAGAAATATCTTTATCAAAATGAACGGCCCAACCATTGCTGGACCAAAAATCTTTCTTTGGAAGAGCCACTATTTCAAGAGTCTTCGTTTCTTTTTCAAAATTGTGCGTTTCCGCCAGTACAAATGATGGTGCCGTGGGGAAGTAATCAAGCATAAATTGACGTTCAATCATCTCTGCCGCGCACTTTATCGCAGCAGTTCTTCTTGAGGTAGAGCGTCCATGACTGCTTAAGTATCCGCCGCCGCTGGCCCTTTTCTTAAAGGAAGAAAAATGATAATATTCAAAGTCACCAACCTGCATTCGCTGCTCACGCAGGTTCAAACCAAGCGCTGCAAACCATTCCAGGAGTTGATTCTCCATGATCTCTTTAGAAATGGCTTTTGGTTCGAGTTGAAGGGTGGTGAGGGTACTCATTTAGAAACCTTTTCTTGAATTCGCCACAATTCAATTTCTGCATCGGTGCTTGATTGCTCTCCAAGATCGAGGTTCTTTTGATGCACGAAAAGAGTTCTATTGAAAAAAAGAGGAATGACCTGGCGGGTATCAAGAAGCCACTTTTGGAAATCCCGAAGAGTTTTTTCACGGTCCAGGTTAGAGTTCGGCGCTTCAACCGTTTTCAAATCTATTGGTGGTTGAAGTAATTTTCCTGCCAGAATACGAAGTTGAGCAGTTGGATATCTTTCCGAAGCGGCATAAGAACTTAAAATATAATCAAACTTTTCGGCGGTTTTAGGGTCATCAAAGGCCTTGATCCATTCCATACCAGGGATCGAAGTGAATTCAATCTCTGATCCTACTGATTTTCCCGCTTCTTTGATTTGCTTTAAAAAGTCTTCAGAGAAAAAACTTTCTGGGCAAAGAATTCGAAGTTTTTTAGAAGTTTCCTGAGGCAACTCGGCCAAGAACTCCTCTTTGACGAGAGTTCCTTTGCCGGAGAATGGCAGAAAAGAACCGGCTGGATTGATTTTTTTATCCGTATTGAGTTCCCATAGTTTTTGGATGAAAGCTTGGCCCACGGGTTTTCTTTCGTGAAGACCTGTCCCGTATAAATATAAGATGGAAGAATTTGAGGTCTCGTGAGTATTAAGACCGAGGCCTTTCCAATCAGACTCTCCCAGAGGGCGATAGGAACGGACCACCAAATCCAATTGATGATTTTTCACGGCTTCGTCCGCCTCTGCTAGGGATATTCCGACCAATCTGATTGTTCTTGGCGAATTTGGAAAGGCTTTGCTTAGGGGCGAGTGCTCATTTCTTTTTAGAAGAGCCGACTTTCCTTCAATGCTTTCCACGAAATAGGGACCAGAGAATTTGGTCGGTTTTAGCGTGAAACTTTTCGGGTCCATGTCGGAAGCGGCAAAGATCCCGGTCTCTGGCGAAGCCATTTGCAAAAAGAATGACTCCGAATGCTCGACAAGTCGAATACCAATTTCTTTGTCCGAAATAGCATAGAGACCTTCACATTCATCTTCTAAAGATTTAAGGGAGCCACAACCTTTGATATATTCCCAAAATCGGAAATGGGTCGATTTTTTTATCAATAAATGCCGTTTAATGGACCACAGAACGTCTTTCACTGTGATGGGGGTGCCATCATGAAATTGAATTCCATCCTTGAGCTTAAAAATATGAGTCCCATCGGGCTGGGAACTCCATTTTTCTGCAATCATGGGAATGAATTTTTTTGCGGAGCTATCAAAGGTCGC
>DATBTE010000305.1:0-43743 GCA_036559425.1 Pseudobdellovibrionaceae bacterium
TATAGAGAGATTCAGTTCTTCAATGGTTAAGACTTGAGGCTCATTGCTTTGAACCAGGTCCGTTTGCAGTAATGGTTTTAATTCTGGCTGATCAGACATCTAAGAGGGAACTTAATGATCCCTTCCTAGAGAGTCAAATAAACATTTTGGATTGACCAAAGGCCCCCAACAAAAAAACAAATCCACGCGAGTCCCTTGTGACGACTCACCTGCTGGAAAGCTGCGCCCAGACGCTCCTCCCCAATCTTTACGAGAACTGGATTTTCCAGCACACCTACTAAAAGGAGTCCATAGAAAAAAACGACAAATGGGAAGAAATAATCCAATTTTTCGACTGTCATGATTCGCTTATCGGACAAAATCGTCTTAGCATGAGTCTGGCCTGATTGCTTTTTTTTGAAGTATCTATACAATAGAGTGAAGGTTCGACGGCGTAAGACTTGATGAAAATAAACCTTATAAGCATGTATTGGGGGCTGTCCCTGACAATGGTGTGCAAGCTCAGCTCGTACTGAGAAGCCTAAAGTTGTTACCATGGCCACCCACCTTAGCAATAATAGGTTTATGTTTCAAAGTTGCCTTCGAGCCTTTTTTTTACTTTTTAAAGCTCAAAAAAATTTTCCCTCAATTTTCTGATTTATTCTGGCTCTTTCACTTCTGACTAAAACCGCAACAGTTTCCGCAAAATCAATCTGACATTTGTGGATTATTTCTTGACCTATTTTGAGACAGGCCATTTAGCCCCCCATCAAAAGGCCCGATAATAAATTCATGGACTTAAGAAGTGGCTCGATCCAGCTCTGCTGGTACCTTATTGGCTTTTCACTCCTCGCATTAGGGTGCCAAAGCTCAATAGAACCAGATAACACTGCTGCCTATGCTCAAAATCCCGAGGCGAGTTATTGTGGCTCTGCCCAGGCTAGAACTTATTCTTCAAATACCACAACAATTTCAGGTACAGCCACCTTCACTTACAGGCCTCTACAAACAGCAAGTAATTGCGGCCTTTGCGGAGATCCTGTCTCCCTCGGAGTTACCTATGCGGAAGTCCACATTCTTGATAGCTCAGGCAACGTTATTCAATGCGGAGAAACCGATCAACTCGGGACCTTTAGCCTGATGATTCCACGGGTGGCTGGCTCTTATAAAGTGCAAGTATTATCACGATCTCTCACGGATAAAGTTAAAGCCAGCATTCTTAAAGATATTTATTCCGCCACTCCTTATACGGTCGAAACCGCTTTTAGCCTCAACTCCACGCAAAGCACCGCTTCGGGTATTTCTGTCGTTGCTTCCGCGCGAGCAAGCGATGATAGCAGCATTCCCGGTGGCGCTTTTAATATTCTCGCGAACATTTTTTGGGCGAATGAGTTCATAAGAGAAAACTCTAGTAGCTCAAATTTTGTCGCTGACAAGGTTTCTGTCTTTTGGAAGGCCGGCTTTAATCCCTACTCTTACTTCAATGCTCCGAGTGTGTTAGCGTCTTTTTATGTAAACACAGAAGATCGACTTTATATTTTGGGCGGAAAAAATGATGATGTGAAATCCTCTGATACAGATCACTTTGATGACTCCGTTATTTTGCATGAATACGGACATTTTTTAGAAGCTCATTATGGACACTCAGATACCCCAGGCGGTTCACACAATGGGAATTTTATTATTGATCCACGTCTTGCATGGAGTGAGGGCTGGGCCAATTTCTTCCAAGGAACGGTGCTTAATAAAATTGTCTACTCCAGCACCTACACGGGCCCTAAAAAAGGCAGTTCCGGCTTTTCTTATTATATTGATACCGTGGGTTTTGCCAATGACAGCGTCGAGGGTTCGGGTTCTTCCTATAACATTCAGATCTCACGCGACTTGAGCGAGCTCAACTCTATGGCATATTATGATAAGGCGGCAATCGACGAAGGCATTTTCCGAGAATTCTCTATTTCTCGGACACTCTTTAAGACAATAACCAACACCGACGGTCTTCCTTTCGCAGCCATTTGGGATTCCTTTAAAGAGTTGAGAAATAGCCACTCACCGGCTTATAAGTTTGTAAATTTTGGACTCTTTAACTCTATTCTGCAAACACTTCTCAACGCAAATTATTCAAGCCTAGATCAATCAACTTGGAATACAGTGATCGGCGAAGAATATCAGAAAAAGAATACGGATCTGTATGGGAGATATCTTGGCGGCACTCAAGCCCCCTCTGGCGGCACTCCGGCGTGCCCAGAAATAATCATGGATCCAGTGATGGATAGCATATATACTTATGATCGTTCAAATCAGTTAAAGTCCAATGACTTTTTCACCTTCTATCACGATGGCACAAGTAAGCAAATGGGTTTGAAAGCCCGGTCTACGGGTAATGTCATCGACATGAATCTCTACCTCTATGCCGATGGCTACAACTATTCCGAAGAACTGCAAGAGGCTCAAGCCGGCTTTAACAATACTTCTTTGCTTAGAAAGAGTGCTACTTTAAACACCGCTTCGAGCACAGAGACGGAAGTTATAGACTTTAGCGGCCTGCCAGCAGGCTATTACATGGTGAACGTAAAAGCCTCAACTCTGAATAAAACATCGGCCAATTTAAACGGTGGAACCGCGAATTATTATTTATACTTTGGCAACAGCACAACGGTGACAACATGTCTAATACCAAACTAATTCTATTTTCTAAAATGACGTTGCTGGGAGTTCTGGGTTTGTGCCTAGGCGGAACCGGAATGTTTTATTATCAAAAACAACATCGTATTCACCGTTCGGTTGCAAGCATTGAACCTTTTCAACCCCATGGCCTGACTCTTGGAAAACAAGCGGCGGCAATGACGATTGAAATCGTTGGTCCTGAAAACTATCCAGATAACAATTCTGAAATTGTTGAATTGGTGGGCTATATCACTCAACATCTTGCGGCCAATAGTTCGCTGGCCTATGAGTGGAGCTTGCCCGAGGGTGTGGAACTTATGCGAGGACCCCTAAGCGACACCCTTGGTAATTTACAAATGGGGCGACCGCGGCAAGTCAGTATTTTAGTTCGAGGGTTTTCTCGAGAAAGACAAAAGTTAATTTCCTTGAGAACTCAAGTGATTGCAGGCAATGCCCCCCTCGTTGCCTCCGCCACGATCGTCAGTCGTCCTGAAGACACGATGGAATCCAAAGTCATGGATCTGCAAGTCCAAGCTAAGGCGGCGGCACAGGCCGCTAAAGAATCCGAAACTGAATCGAGATAATTTAAGATTAAAGTTTAAATAGGCCCCAGTTGGATTCTAATTGTGAATTCAAAATAATTTTGTCTCCATCTCACTCTGAGAGCCCAGTCTGAATCTCCTTCTTCCTGTTGAGCACTTAGCTCCACGCTTCATACTGCGACATGTTCGCGACTTAAGTCCTGGTAAGGAGCATCCGAAACGATATTTAGTAGAACGTAATAGGAGGTATTTATGTTTCGTTTTCGCAATGTTTTGAGATTGTCTTGCGCTCTCTTTGTCGCGGGATCAATGGTAGGTTGCTCAAAATCCGCAAAAGATGATGCTTCGAGTTCGACCTCTCTTTCTTCTTCATTAATTAGTGAACTGTCACAGGCTCTGGGCTCTGTAAGTGTGTCCTCGTTAGGACAACAAAAGATGATGAAATCGAGCGAATTTCACACACTTTCAACTCCTCTCACGGATGTTCAAATTCAGGCGATTGTCGATTCAGCCAAGACCGCTGTCGAATCCGCCAATTTGAACTCTTCGGATGACCTCATTGCGCTTCTTCCTGTGATTGCCGCAGGGACAGAAGATAAACTTGACCAGATCAACATCCCGAGCGCTTCAGATAAAATCGCTATCATTGAGGCTATCAGCGAAAGTCTTTTGACCTCGATGTCAGGTCGCGAAGCTAATCTTCCCACTGGATCAGCGGATATGGGACTGACTCCAGCGGAAACCGCTGTCAATAAATTATCAAGTGCCATCATCAGTCACTTTGCCGATGCCGGTCTGGAAGCGACGGATATCCCCACCGCTTCAGAGGCGGCGATGAATACAATGATTGTAAACCTCGGCTCTGCGGGAATTCCTTTAGCCGGTTTGGATGGTGCTGTTAAACAAATGACCGCTGGGGCTGTCAGTGGCCTTGATAATATTAGCGTGAGTGGTTTTAGCGCCTCAAACTTGCCAACCGTGGTTGCAAGCCTTACTGCAGGTGCCACCAAAGGATTAGGAAGTATCAGCACCTCAGGGTATGATTCCAGCAAACTTCCGGACATGGTGAAAAATGTGGCTGCGGGAGCCACCGGCGCCTTGGGATATATTTCCATGACTGGTTATGATAAAAACAACCTTGGACCCATGGTGAAGCAAATTTCAGGAGGAATCGTCGGAGCTCTTGATGGAATTTCAATGACCGGGTATCAAGCTTCCTCATTACCTTCCATGGTTGAAAGCGCTTCAGCCGGTGTTGTGGCCAATCTTGGTTCCATCAACATCAGTGGCTATTCCGCAACCGATGTTTCAAGTCTTGCCTCGGCAGCCACCGCCGGCGCTACAGGGGCCTTGGATAAAATCGTTATGACCGGATATGATGCTGATTCCATCGCGACAATGGCCGCAAAAATCACCACCGGAGCCACAAAGGGAATGGGGAATATCAGCATGACAGGATTTGATGTTACCAACCTTCCAGTAGTCGCAAAAAGCATTACATCTGGGGCAACTGGCGAACTCGGTAACATTGTTATGTCAGGATACGATGCCACGAAGCTGCCAACGATGGTGGAGAAAATCTCCGCAGGTGCAACGGGCGCTTTGGGTGAAATCACTATGACGGGTTATAGCAGTTCAAACCTCAATGACATGGTCAAACAAATTTCCGCAGGCACCACAGCAGCCCTCGGAACCATCAATATGACCGGCTATGACGCAACTTCACTTCCGAAGATGATGGAGGGCATCACCTCGGGTGCCACAGGGGCTTTGGGCTCCATCTCCATGACAGGCTATAGCGTGAGCAATCTTGGTGATCTGGCAAAAAATATTTCCGCTGGCGCAACGGCAAGTTTAGGCGATATCAGTATGACAGGCTATAGTGCGACCAACATTACTGAGATGATCAAGTATGCTTCCTCAGGAGCGACGCAAGCACTTGGAAACATCACCATGCCTGGCTACGACAACTCTAAAATTCAAACTATGGTTCAGTCGATTTCTCAGGGTTGTACAGATTCAATCGGAAGCATCACGGGTCTGGGAACAATTAATGCCAGCACAGCAATTCAGTCATTGGCAGAGGGCGTATCGCTCGGGGCTCAAGGAATCGCTACCGTTTATCCGACTGTGATCAACACCTCCAATCTGCAAAGTTGGATTCAGACAGGAGCCAGCACCACGGCGAATGGTTACACCATCCCGAACCTCACGGCCAGTGTGAATACCGGATACAATGCCGATCCAATAGCTTCCTTCGTGAATTTTATGGATACCAATACCTCCCACGGAATTATCGCAGGGCATATCGTGATTGGTGCAAGTATGAATGAAACCGCTGTAACTTCTTACCGCGTCTATTTTGGTACCAATCCAACGACAAAAACGGGTTCGGCGATCACCACTCAGACTAAGTCCTCCGGAGCCAATTTGGACTACACCTTGGCCAACACCACAGTCCCCACGGAAGCCACTCACCTCTTGGTTTATGTTGTGAAAACAGACACAACTGAGACCTCAGTGCCCGTGGCCATTCCATTGATGGATTTGTCATCCGCAGGTGCCACCGTCAACGGAGCGGCAAATGTGATGTTGAATAATACTTATACTCCTGTGGGAATGATCAACGGAAAGCAAGCTTATATGGCCAATGGCTACTTCATCTTCTGGGAATCCGGGTATTGGATACTCCACAGTTCAAACACCCTTACGATGCCAGGCATGGAGACTATGACATCAGCGTCAAAACTCCAGATGGTGCAACTCTACTTGCCTTCGACAGCATCGACGCCTCCGAGTACAGGTTGGCTTGTGGGGTATAATGGCGCCAGCTCAACGGCCACAGTCAGCGCTAATTAAAGGATTAGAAAAATAGCCGAGGCTTGATGGCCTCGGTGTCAGTTTAAAGCGCGATCACTTCAATGCTGGGATTGAATTCGTCGCGAAGAATTCCTTCAATCGCCATCAAAGTTCCAGTGGTTGCACTGGGACAAGTTCCGCAGGCCCCTTGGTAGAATACAGTCAACTTGTTGTCCTCATAACTGACCACATCCAAATCACCACCATCCCCTTGAAGGCCCGGACGCACGGTGCGATCCAAGATCTCTTCGATGTGTTGCATTTCTGGAGATTGATTTTGACGACGCATTTTTCTCTCGTCGAATTGAGTTTGATTTGGATTATGAACCGCCATGCGTGCTTGAATCACCGCGCACACTGCTTTTTGGATTTCATCCGAGTCCGCGTCAAAGCTATGCGTGACCGTGATCACATTTTGAAAAAAGTGAACTTGCTTTACCCCCGGAACATCGAAAAGACCCGTCGCTAAATGATTCTGAGCAGCTTCTTCAATATTTGAATAGGTGGCTTTCCCTTCATTCAAAACCGGGCGGTCCAAGACAAATTTCCAAGCAGCGGGATTGGGAGTCGCTTGGGTTCTAATTAATACATCTTGTGCGTTCATTGAAATAACTCCTGAGCTTTTTTAACAGCCTTTAAAAAGCTCTCGACATCTTGCATATTATTATAAACTGAAAAAGACGCGCGCACAGTTCCGCTGATTCCGAAACGTTTCATTAAAGGTTGACAGCAATGGTGGCCAGCACGTACGGCAATTCCTTGTTGGTCAAGGATTTGTCCCACGTCCGAATGATGCGCACCCTCGAGATTAAAGCTAAGTACTGGTCCTTTATGAGCCGCTGTACCTACAATTTTTACTTGAGGAATTTTTAAAAGACCTTCAGTCGCTGCGCTTAAAAGCTCTTTTTTATGGGCTTGGATCGAATCAAAACCAATACTCTTAATGAAATCCATCGCGGCATGCAGGGCCACGGCTCCTTCTACATTCGGAGTTCCCGCTTCGAAGCGAAAAGGGATCTCATTGTAGGTGGTTTGCTCAAAGCTGACTTTAGAAATCATGCTGCCGCCGCCTTGATAAGGCGGCATTTGCTCGAGCAGTTCTTTTTTCCCATAAAGAATGCCAATGCCGAACGGCGCAAATAACTTGTGCCCGGAGAAAGCAAAGAAATCACAATCCAAAGCTTGGAGATCCACAACCTCTTGCGCCACTGCCTGCGCACCATCGACAAAAACTTTCGCTCCTACTTTATGGGCCGCTTCAGTCAAAAAACGGATATCATTTATCGTGCCTAAAACATTCGAAGACGCGGTAAACGCGAAGATTTTTGTTTTTGCTGAAAGCTTCACCATGAAATCCTCAAGATCCAGCTCTCCCTTGTCAGTCACCGCGACCGCTTGAACCTTGACTTTCTTTTCTGCGGCAATCATCTGCCATGGAACAATATTCGCGTGATGTTCCATCTCAGTCAGTAGAATTTCGTCACCTTCTTTAAGAAGGGTCCGGGCGTAGGTTTGCGCCGCAAGATTTATGGCCTCAGTCGTTCCCCGCACAAAAATGATTTCCTCGGCGGATCGGGCATTTAAAAACTTGGCCACAGCCGATCTCGCATTCTCAAAGTTCACCGTGGCTTTGTCGGCCAAACTGTGAGCTCCGCGATGCACATTTGATATTTCATACTGATTAAAATTATAAATACGCTCCGCCACAGATTGTGGTTTCAAAGTGGTCGCAGCGCTATCCAGATACACCAAATCTTTGCCATTCACTTTTTGCGTAAGGGCTGGAAATTGTGATCTTACTTTTTCAAAAAACGAATCTTGGCTCATATTATTTTACCGCCATGTCAAGCCCCGTAAAGGCTTCCCGAAGCTCTCCATTCAACCAATTCTGTAACTCTTCATTTTCTAATTTATAAATCAATTCCGAGGCGTAGCCGAAACTCATCATCGGAATAGCCGTTTGAGGGGAAATTCCACGGCTCTCTAAATAAAATAACTCTTCACGATCCAGTTGCCCCACCGTCGATCCATGGGCGGCTTTAACGTCATCAGCGTAAACTTCAAGTTGAGGCTTGCTGTCGGCTTCTGCCTCACGGCTAAGCAAGAGATTATTATTTAACTGTTCAGAATTCGCTTTCAAAGCCCCAGGACGAATTATTACTTTTCCATTAAACACTCCACGAGAAGCCCCCGCCAAAATGCCTTTATAATGCTGAGTGGTGCTACAAGCGCCGACTTGATGATCCAACAAAGTCGTATTGTCCACGTGCTGATGGCCTTTGGCTAAATAAACCCCATCCACAGTGGCAAAGACCTCCACCGCTTTCAACTCCATCTCGAGATTGTGTCGGGAAAGAAGCGCCCCTGTTGAGAAAACAAGACTGTGTAAATGAGCCGCTTTGTCCAGATGAAAAGTTGTACGTCCCATATGAATGGCCCGTTGGCTGTCCTCTTGAACTCGGATCGCGGTTAGTTTCGCGGCTTCTCCAACTTCAATCTGAACCTGAGAGTTCACAAAATAACGAGCCTCTTTTTGTCCGAAGTAAGACTCTACAAATTTAAGTGAGGAATGTTTTCCAAGCTTCAAAGCAAAGCGAGGATTTATCATCACTGCGGGTCCCCCTTCCAGGGAGCTATAAAACACCATATTCACAACTTTATCCACAGCGGTGCCTGCAGAGATTTCGAGCTTATAGTTTTTAGTGAAGTAAACCGTGCTTAGAGCCTCAAAAGAATCTTTGAAATCCCGAGCCGTCAATTCCTTATCTTGCTTAAGTTTCACACCTGTGGGAAGAGTCTCCAAAGCTGAAAGAGTTTTATTTAAAACACCATTACAAAAGACGATGTTAATGAAAGCTGGATTTAATTTTTCTTGAATTCTCCGCATCGTCTCAGGAGAAGGATTCAACTCGTTGAATTCAGTCGGCACAAAAGTTTCATCATTTAGAACTTTTACACTGGTATACTTCCAGTCTTCATCTTTACGGGTCGGCAGACCTTTTACGTTCAAAAATTCCAAAGCCTTCTCGCGCAAAGCCTGAACTTCAGGCTCTGGTGCTGGATTTTGCTTTGCAAACTTATCAAAGTGAGTAAGTAAATTCATAATTATACGCCTACCAACCAATCGTATCCACGCTCTTCAAGTTTTTCCGCCAAGGTATAATCACCCGTTTCAATGATTTTTCCGTTTGCTAGAACATGGACGAAGTCCGGTTTAATATAATGAAGTAATCTTTGATAATGCGTCACTAACACGATCGCATTGTCCTTTCGGCGCAGTTTATTGACGCCTTCGGAAACAATCCGCAAAGCATCGATATCCAGGCCCGAATCCGTTTCATCCAACAAAGACAAACGCGGTGATAGAACCGCCATTTGCAAAATCTCATTGCGTTTTTTCTCGCCGCCTGAAAATCCAACGTTGACCGGACGATCCAAAAAATCTTTTTTCATCAGGACCAACTTCATTTTCTCTTCAACATAATTGCGGAAGTCCGCCTCATTCATGGGCTCCGAACCTTGATGAGTCAAAACCGCATTAAAGGCGGTGTGCAAGAAATTGAAATTGCTGATCCCTGGAACCTCCACCGGATATTGAAACGCCAAGAAGATGCCTTCTTTCGCCCTTTCATCCGCAGCCAGATCCAAAAGATTGACCATATTGAAGTTGATCTCGTACTTCACTTCTCCCTGAGTCACTGTATAGGCTGGATGGCCCGCTAAAACTTTAGAAAGCGTTGATTTTCCAGAACCGTTGGGTCCCATGATCGCGTGAACTTCACCGGCTTTCACCGTCAGGTTTAAACCTTTAAGGATTTCTTTTTCTTCAACTTTAGCATGGAGATTCTTAATTTCTAACATTGTATTACCCAACCGAATTTTCTAATTTCATTTCAATTAACTTCACTGCTTCTACCGAGAACTCCAAAGGCAATTCCTTGAAGACTTCTTTGCAAAATCCATTCACCAACATGGAGATGCTTTGCTCCATACTTAAACCCCGGGATTGAAGATAGAAAATCTGATCTTCACTGATGCGCGAGGTGCTCGCTTCATGTTCCAAAGTAGCCGTTTTGTTTTTGACCTCTATATAGGGAAAGGTGTGGGCACTGCAATCAGGGCCTACCAACATCGAATCACACTGAGAATAGTTTCGCGCATTCTCCGCCGACGGCATCACTTTGACTTGCCCTCGGTAAGCATTGGAAGAATGCCCCGTGGAAATTCCTTTAGAAATAATCGTGCTCTTGGTGTTTTTTCCAATATGAATCATCTTCGTGCCGGTATCGGCTTGCATATAGTCATGGGTCAGGGCGACCGAGTAAAAAGCTCCTTCAGAAGAGTCCCCTTGCAAAATCACCGAAGGATACTTCCAGGTGATGGCAGATCCCGACTCCACTTGAGTCCAAGAAATTTTAGCGTGCTTACCAGCGGCTTTGCCTCGCTTAGTGACGAAGTTATAAATGCCACCTTTGCCTTCTTTGTCACCCGTGTACCAGTTTTGAACCGTTGAATACTTAATCTCAGCTTCTTCGAGAGCAATAAGCTCTACCACGGCGGCATGAAGTTGATTCTCATCACGCTGAGGAGCGGTACAACCCTCCAGATAATTCACAAAACCACCTTCATCGCATACTAAAAGTGTGCGTTCAAATTGGCCGGTTTCTTTCGCATTGATACGGAAATAAGTCGATAAATCAATCGGACATCGCACTCCTTTAGGAATATAACAGAAAGAGCCATCAGTAAAAACGGCCGCATTTAAAGCGGCATAATAGTTGTCCGAAAAAGGCACCACCGTTCCTAAATATTTTTTCACCAACTCTGGATGTTTGTGAACCGCTTCAGAGATGGAGCAAAAGATCACTCCCACATCTTCGAGTATTTGGTTATGAGTTGTCCCCACAGAAACCGAATCAAAGACGACATCCACTGCGATCCCAGAAATACGTTTCTGCTCCGTCAGGGGAATACCAAGTTTTTCAAAAGTTTTAATAAGTTCAGGATCCAACTCGTCCAAAGATTTGGGACCAGTTTTTTCTCCCTCTGAAGCCTTCTTCGGAGCCGAGTAATAACAAATGTTCTGAAAATCAATTTTCGGATATTTCACATGAGCCCACGTAGGCTCGGTCATCGTCAGCCAATAACGAAAAGCTTTTAACCGATATTCTAACATCCACTCGGGTTCATTTTTCTTAGCAGAGATCAAGCGGATCACATCCTCATTGAGTCCCTTTGCCACGGCGTCCGTTTCCAGGTCCGTGACAAAACCCCATTTGTATTCTGTATCCGGAAGTGTTTGAACCGCTTTAGGATTATTATCCATTGAACACATCCTCTGCATTTACGTCTGCAGTCGCCATCATAGGCACTTTGCGCTTTTGGTTTTTCACATTACCTAGTGAAGACGGTGTTTCTATCAAAAGCTCTTTCAAAGTAATATTGCTATAGAACTCATTGAGTTTATATTGCAGAAGCTGAACGGGAGACAAAATATTGCAAGTGCCCTGAATCTCGCAGGGACTTTCTTTATGCATGCACTTCACCATCGTGGTGGGACCCTCGATAATTTCCAGAAGTTGCAGCATCGTCACTTTTCCAAGATCCTTGGTGATTTGATAGCCTCCAAAAGCCCCTTGCTCCGCGCGCAACAAACCTTTCTGAGCCATGGCCTGCATGACACGAGCGGTGGCATCAAAAGGAGTGGCGAAGCTTTCAGAGACTTCTTTTGCTGAAGTCAGCTCTCCGGGAATCTTGTGACTCATATGCTTTAAAGCCATCAGGGCATATTCTAATTTGCGATTCAGTTTGTTCATAAGCACGTTTCCTTAAATCGTATTGCAAGCTAAATGAAACAATTCCAAAACTCAAGAACTAAATACGCCTTTTTTTGGCGTATATGACAGGCTTTTTAAGAATTTTTAAATACCAAGTAAATTCGAATGCTTAGACGTAAAGTTAATAAACTGTAACCGATTCATTGTTGATTCCATTTGGGCTATAAAACGCCCTATATTATGAAGATGCTTCAATACAAGCTTCGTGATAGACCACTGATCACTATGAGAGTTCTATTTATTAGTGCTGTATCCATCATTGTTTTGTTTATTGTCTTATTGATTTCTCGCCTTTGGGGAATGGGGCAACAATATTCTGAATTCCATCATCCTTTTTTTGAAGGTGCACCCTCTCCCTTGATTATTGTTAAGGTGAATACAGAAAAAGCACTGCAAGAAGCTGCCCAGCAAAAATCCGATGTCGCATTTTGGTTGGATGTGGAAACTACCAATGATCAGAAAATCATTGTTTTTGCTCATGACATTCAGGCAAAAGAAATGTCGATTCAAACTTTCCGTGGGCCTAAGCCTTTAGCGTACCCTTTCCAACAGTTGCACAGGATGCGCCCTGAAGTTCGTGAGCTCAAGCGAATTCTCGCTCAATTTCCGACGCAGAAATTCGTTCTGAATATTTTAGACAATGTGACGGGAATTCATACCGGGTTGTCAGAAAATCTCAAAGGGCTTTCCCCAGAAAAGCGTATTCTTATACAGTCGAATTACAACGTCATTTTAACCAGCCTGAAAGAGATAGAACCTTTTTGGCTTTATGGCTGCAGCAAAGCGGATCTTATGAGATTTCTCACTTTCGAATCCATGTGGGTGCTGCCAGCGACTCCCTTTAAAGGGGACGTTTATATTGCTCCATTCTTTTTGGTCGGACGGCCAGCTTTTCATGAAAGCACTTTGGAAGAAGTTCGTAGGCGCAATAAAAAAATCATCTTAGGCGCTGTGCTGGATAAAAAAGAATTTGATGATGCTCTACGTCTGAAGGCGGATGGGATCATTGTTGAAAATTTCGGTGATTATTTAAATTGGTCTAGACCATAGTCTTATATTCTGGGTTGCGAACAGGACGTTTTGGTCTTAGCCTAAGAACCTATGAATATACCTATCATAAATATTGCCAATGCCGCTTCTAATACTCAAGTTGCGATTAATACCAGTCCGATGGATGCTTTGACTCAAGCAAGTCCTGTGGTTCAACTGACTTTGTTGATCTTAGTAAGTCTGTCTATCTTCTGCTGGGCGATTGCTTACTCCAAATACAAACAGCTCCAACAAGTTCGGGCCGCCAATGAACATTTCACCACTAAGTTCTGGAAAGTAAACTCCCTCGATACTCTTTATGGAGATATCGATGAATTTCCCTTCAGCAATATGGCACGCATCTTTAAATCCGCTTATATTGAGATGAAAAAACTCGCGGATTCCCCCTTAGTCAAGAATAGCGGAGAGGACAAGCCCCAACTTTCGGGTCTGGATAATCTAGAGCGAGCGATTCGTAAATCCACAGAAAATGAAGTGGCAAAGCTTGAAACCCGTCTGACCGTCCTGGCGACCACGGGAAGTACGGGACCCTTCATTGGTCTTTTCGGAACCGTTTGGGGAATCATGGGATCGTTTCATAAAATTGGCGCGACAGGAAATGCCAGCCTAGCCGTTGTAGCGCCTGGAATTTCCGAAGCCCTGATCGCAACCGCAATTGGTTTAGCGGCGGCCATTCCAGCCGTCATTTTATATAATAACTTTGTAGGCCTTGTTCGCCGTGAGGAAATTGAGCTCAATAACTTCAGTGCGGATTTCCTTAATATCGTTAAGCGCAACTTCTTCAAAGGTGACTAAGTATGGGAATGAGTAATGGTGCCTCTTCAAAGAGCCGCACGACTCTCAGTGAAATCAACGTCACTCCTTTGGTTGACGTCATGCTGGTGCTACTCATCATGTTTATGGTGACCACACCTCTCATGCAGCAGGGGATTGAAGTGGATCTGCCAAAGACTTCTTCCGCAGGAGTAGAGCTTAACGATGAACCCTTCGTGTTGGTGATCGATGCAGCTCAGAAGATGACGGCGGGTAAGCAAAATATTGTTATGGGAGATTTGCGCCCGAAACTAAAAGCCATCTTTCAACACCGTAAGAATAAACAGGTCTATATTCAAGCGGATCGAAAAGTGGACTACGGTTTCGTTGCCGAAGCCATGGGCGAGATTCGCGCCGCTGGTGTCTTCAATATCGGTTTAATCACGGTTCCAAAAGATAAATAAACAGCTAATGAAAAGGCACAATGAAAAGGTAAATGAGTTCTAAACAGAAATCTCTCATTCAAGACAAAGATCTCGCTGCAGGCCTAAAGATTTCTGTCGGTCTGCACGTCGCTTTGGTGGCGGCATTTTCCATTCGTGCAGCCTTCTTCGAACCGGAACAAATCGACTATACAGCCGCTGTTCGCGTGGATATCGTGGCTCTACCGGATAAAAGACCCGATCACGTTCCACCACAGGCTCCCGCAAAACAAGAAGAAGCCGCAAAAGCAGAGCCTAAGCCTAAGACTGAGCCAACACCGGTGGGGCCCGCTCAAACCTCCAAGCCTCCTCCGCAAGAGGTAAAATCTAAGGTTCCAAAAGACAGCGAAGCTATTAATCTCGAAGGAAAAAAGGCCCAAAAAGAAGCTCTCGAAAAATTGAAGGCCATGGCCGCCATTGAAGAACTTAAAAAATCTATGGAGAAAGAGGCCTCTAAAAAAATAGCCGGTATGGGTGAGGGAAAAATGCAATCTAATACAGTTAAAGGCAATATTCTTTCCCCTGGCACGTCTCTCACGGGTTTGAATAGACTTCAGCATGATAGTTATTTA
Organism: Pseudobdellovibrionaceae bacterium; assembly: GCA_036559425.1. Classification (GTDB taxonomy): domain Bacteria; phylum Bdellovibrionota; class Bdellovibrionia; order Bdellovibrionales; family Bdellovibrionaceae; genus JACMRP01. Next base: position 14,742 of record DATBTE010000305.1, read on the forward strand.
GCGGGCCTAGACCAGCAAATTAAGCAGAACTGGTTTTTACCGCAGTGGTTATCCAAGAAACCTTTGCGCACTCAAGTTCGTCTGAAAATCGACGAAAAAGGTCACATTCTTTCGCGTGAAATAACTTTATCTAGTGGCAATAGCAGTTATGATGAATTAGCTCTGGAGACAATCGATAAATCGGCGCCCTTCGCGCCCCCTCCGGAAAAGTTTGTATCTATCGTAGCCGTCAACGGTTTACTGATCGGCTTCCCTGAATAAATAATAGAAGGAGTATTCCATGCTCAAATTTCTGATAGCCTCAATGATTACGGTGACTGCACTTTCCTTCCCCAGCGCTTTCGCGCAACAGGAGGCGGTTCGCGAACCTTCAGCCGCTACTTCCAGCGCAGCCTCTGATATTAAGCTCGGAGAAGCACACACGAAAAAAAGTCTTTTGGCATTTCCCCCGCTCAATTATCAGGGTAGCCCCAGTGGCTCCTATCAGGCAACAGGAGCGGAGTTATACAACACTATAAACAATGACCTTAATGTCTCAGCTTTTTTTCAAATGATTCCGCAAAAAGCCTATTTAGAGGACACATCAAAAACAGGACTTCGCCCGGCTCCTGGAGAGCCCAATGGTTTTAAATTTCAAAGCTGGAGCACAGTGGGAGCTGAATTCCTGATCCGTACGGGATTCTTTATAGCAGGCGGTGAAGTCAATCTAGAAGCTTACCTTTATCATGTAGGTAAATCCCAACTCATTATGGGGAAAAAATATAAGGGCCCTATTTCAGGAGTGCGCAAGATTGCCCACACTTTTGCAAATGATGTTGTAGAAGCTTTGACGGGTAAAACAGGAATGTTTCTTTCTAAAATCGTCGTTTCCAGCGATAAAAACGTCGGCCGCTTTAAAGAAATTTATATCATGGACTGGGACGGAGCAAATCCAGAAAAAGTCTCAAACCATCGTTCTATTTCTTTATCCCCTGCTTGGTCCCCAGATGGAAAAAAAATTGCTTACACCTCCTACGTGGTTCGCACAAAAACAAAAATGCGCAATGCGGATATGTTTCTTTACGATTTAACCACTGGAAAACGGAATTTGATTTCTTTTCGCCAAGGTTTGAACTCCGGGGCCTGCTTCGCTCCAGATAATAAAACAATTTACTTAACCATCTCCCAACAAGGGACTCCGGATCTCTACAAAATGAGTTTTGATGGAACCCTTGAAGGCAAAATAACCAATGGCCCTAACAATGCCATGAATGTGGAACCCGCCATCAGTGCGGATGGCACTAAGCTCGCTTTCTCCTCAGATCGCAGCGGACGTCCCATGATTTACACAACGAACCCCAATGGTTCAGATGCCAAGCGCATCACTTTTGCCGGGGTCTATAACTCCACTCCCTCTTGGTCTCCGGACGGGAAGAAAATCGCTTTCGCCGGGCAAAGTGAAGACCATTTTGATATCTTTGTCATGAATACAGATGGAACAAATATGATACGCCTGACTTCCGCGAAAAAGCCCAACGGCAGATGGTCAACCAATGAAGATCCCAGTTTCTCTCCTGATGGACGCTTTGTTATGTACACCAGCAACCGCACTGGCAAAAGCCAAATATTTATCTCAACCGTGGATGGATCCGAAGAACGTCGCGTAACTTTGGACAATGCCAACTATTTTAAACCCAAGTGGTCTAATAACATTGAGTAATTTGAAGTGTCCTTTAAAACCTCTTTCTTCTTACACGGCCTCAGAGATTTCTGAGGCCATAAAGTTTTCTCCGGCACTTTCGCATTACCTCGGTTTTACCTTTCTTCATTCGCAAACTCCATACCATGAAGTGCGCACCAACGCTTGGATTCTCTCTGCCTTAGCTACAATTCTGAATTCGGAAAACCCGGGGAAGATTTGCAAAACCTGGAGTCACGTTGCCAATGATATTCTTCAATCTGTTTTTCGGGAGTGTTTCAAGGATTCAGCGATTGCTCTTTTTGCGTTGGGAAAACTTGGCGCCCAGGAGCTAAATTTAAGTTCGGACGTCGACATTCTGGTTGTTTCAAAAGAGGAAAATGTCCATCACTTGAAAGCTCTTCGTCAGTTCCAAAAGGTACTGAGCGAAAGAACTCCGCGGGGCTATCTTTTCAGAGTCGATTTCGATCTACGCCCCGGGGGACGACAAGGTCCGCTGATTCCGACTTTGGATCAGTTTGAAGATTATTACGGAAACTACGGAGAAACCTGGGAAAGACTCGCCTTTGTCCGCTTAACCCCTATCGCCGGAGACTCCAACGTTATTTCTCAGACCCTGAGCTTTGCTAAAAAGTTTAGCTATCGTAAACACCTCGATTATACTCTGTTGGAAGATTTGAAATCCCTGCGAAGAAAAATTCGCCAGCATTATGCTCCGAATTCAACAGAGTCTGTGTGGGATTTGAAACTCGGAGTCGGAGGCATTCGCGATGTGGAGCTTTTCGTCCATGCCATGCAGGTTATTCATGGCGGAAAAAATCCAAAACTACAAGTTCACCCGACTGCGGATGCTCTGGCGCTTTTAGAAGAAACGGAAATCCTTCCGAAGGTGGATGCACAATTTTTAAAGAATCACTACTGGCAACTGCGCCAACTAGAAAACTTTATCCAGGCGCAAAATGACGAACAGACTCATCTCTTAGAAAAAACCACCCCTATGCCGGAGTGGGCGGAGTCGATTCTTACTCATCTTAATAAGGACTTTGAGCATTGCGATCACATCGTAAGTTCCCTGCTAGGAAAAGCCTCCGCTACAAGCTCCGCCGCCTTTAACGTAGTGCCATTACAAAACACAAAATCCTGGGAAGTTTGGCGGGAAATCTTGCAAATAGAAGTGCTATCGCGAAATAAAGATCGGGATGAGCAAGCTCGTCTGCAATTTTTGAATGAATTCTATGAAACCTTACAGACCCAAAAAGGCGACACCGACAAGGCGCTACAACACTTAAAAGAATTCATAAAGTCCACCCGGGCAAAAGCGAGCTTCTTTACTTTATTGATCAGGAATAAAAACTTAATGGATGAACTGGCCTGGCTTTTTGGCCACTCTCCCTATCTTTCGCAAATTCTCAGTTCGCGTCCCGAGCTTATTGACAGCTATGTCTATCGCTCTCAAGAATTTCAAAAGGGTGACCTCGCGGTGCTCTTAGAACAGTTGGTAGAGAAGCGTCTTTTGGGTGAGATCATCAATGGCTCTCATTATTTAGAAGACAAAAACCTCGAGGAATTACAGGCCAATCTTAGCGCCACCGCCGATGAAATCGCTGGAACTCTTTTGGCGGAGCTGAAAAAAGAATATCCCTCTGAACTCGAAATTCTCTGCCTCGGAAAATGGGGCGGCAAAGAGTTGGGATTCCGCTCGGATTTAGATTTTATTTTCATCACACCTCACGAGCCCACGGAAAACGATAGCAAAGTTGCAAGACGTTTTATCAATCGCCTGACCGAAACCCGCAAAGGCGGAAGTATCTATGCAATCGACACGCGATTGAAGCCCTCAGGGAAGGCCGGTCCCTTTGTGATCTCTGAATCCCAGCTCCTCACTTACCTCCACGACGAAGCGCAAGCGTGGGAACGCCAAGCCTATTTAAAAAGTCGAAAACTGAATTCTGGGATAAGCTCAACCCCTCAACAAATTCTGAACTCTTTTGCGAATAAGAAGCTCACCGAGACCGAACTCCAGGAACTTGAAAGAATTCGTGAAGGCCTCATCCGCTATGAATCCACCTCCTTCGACCTTAAATATGCGGAGGGGGGAATGTTGGATATTGAGCTGTTTTCACAAGCCGAAATATTGGCTGAGTCGCTCGCCATAAGGGGTCCCAGCACTTTGGATTTTCTCTCTGTCATTGCCAATTCCGACGGTCTTCAACGTAATTACCTACGTCTGCGTCAGATAGAACAAATGTTGCAATTGGTATCGACGGAGGGCGGCGCAAAAGTGGTGTTAAATCATGAATCATTTCAGCAGCTTGCTAAGGCACTCCAGCTGTCTGCAGAAGATTTAAAAACAGAGTTTAATTCACTAATCTCTGAGAATTTACAGATACTTAATCAACTTGACCGGCGTCGACGCTCAAAGATACTTAAAGCAGCTACATAGAGCATCTACTTAAGACGACTACTTAAGGCAGCTATTTGAAAGTTTGACTCACAATAGTTTTTTAAAGGAGTTGGCAATGATGAATCGTTCTCACCTTAATGTTAGTACCAGGAATGTAAATGTTAAGAAGGTATTGTGGATATATATTTTGGCGTTTGTTTTGACCGCCTATAGTTTCCACTCCAAAGCCGCAGAGAAAAAGACCACTAAAGAAGGAAAAGGGAAAGACATGATCGCAGTTTTTGAAACAAATAAAGGCACATTCAAAGTTAAACTTTTCAATGAAAAAGCACCAAAAACCGTAGAAACATTTGTTGGCTTAGCTGATGGTACCCGCGAGTGGACTGATCCTAAAAGCGGCAACAAAGTAAAAAAACCTTTCTATGATGGGTTAAAATTCCATCGCGTCATCCCGAACTTCATGATCCAAGGCGGAGATCCTCTTGGAACTGGTACTGGTGGCCCTGGCTTCCGTTTCGAAGATGAATTCCCAGCAGGGGCTCCAAAGCACGACAAACCGGGCATCCTTTCAATGGCAAACGCAGGCCCTAATACCAACGGCTCACAGTTCTTCGTAACCGTAGCGGCAACTCCTTGGCTCGACGGCAAACACACCGTCTTCGGCGAAGTCATCGAAGGCATGGATGTAGTGACCAACATCTCCAAAGTAAAAACCGGCGCCATGGACCGCCCAGCCGAAGACGTCGTCATCAATCACTTAAAAATTCAGAAATAGGTACGCCGTACCTTTTTCGGATGCGCCGCAAAACCCACGTTTATAGCGTGGGTTTTTTTAATCAATCCATGGAACAGTAATATCTGACTTAAGCTCTTTCACGGGTTACCTTTTTATAGATTGAACTATAAAATTCTCATAGAGCTTAATTTCGACGTTCGAAATTTACGTCGAAATTAAGGGATCGAGTTAAGATCGGTTTGAGCTTGAGAGAGATTGCTTTCGATGTCTTTCCAATCGGCGCGAACCTCTCGTAATTTAATGCGGATGTGATCAAGATCAGACCAGAGGACCGAGCGACGGCCACGGATGTAGGCGGCTTCCTCGCAGATGCTGCGAATTTCATTTTGCTTAGTGGCGTCGTTATAAACCGTGATGGTATGGCACTCCGTCGCATTGCTTGGCAATGTAGCATACTCACGATGGATATTTGTTTCCGTTCTAGCGTAGCTGGCCTCGAGTTCTTTGACCGCTACGAGCTTAGAGTTCAATTCATTGATGTAATTAGTCAGATATTCTTTGCGACCCTTATAATACCCAGGCAAGAAAGCTTTCTCCTGCTGAGGACTGCAAAGGTTCTGGTACAGCTTTCCTGCCTTGGCGAAGCTATAGCCTTTTTCCGCCGTACAGTAAGTAACCAAGCCTTGCTGATAGAGACTCCTCATACGGTTCATATCAAGTCCATCGCAAAATTTAAAAAAGACCGGGATCCCTTCTTTAGCACGGGTAAAAATCTCGTCGTACTGACACATTTTTTCGCGTCCCTGTTTAAAGCCTAAATCAAGTTGCACGGCACTCGTGCTATCGATCCCTTTGCAGGCTTTAATCAAACCATCTTCCTCAAGATATTTTCCTTGATAAGCCACATTCTGTGAGTACTCAAACCAGTTGGTCTTTTCACATTTGTCTTGCAATGCCCAATTCGCGCAACCTACCGTGAAAAGAACTAAAACCAAACTCAAAATTTTATTAAATCTGTGACTCATCGTAGATCCTGTTCCTCAAATCTTACTTTTAAATCTTATGTTTTACAGATAAACCGCCTCGGCTGTCATCCGGATAACACCTCGCAGACAAATTAGGGCAGGCTTTCGCGAAATCTCAATTTGAGACAACTCAACTCTAATATATCCAGGCATCAAGTTTGCTTCTTCAACAATCAAGCGGCGGAGTCTGCTTAGGAGACATCATGAAGTGGTCCAAAATCATTACCTCTTATTTAGTGATTGCACAGCTAGTGCTAGCCCCGGTATTAAGCCATGCTCTCAATGGGCAGCTAGACATTGACAATAATGGACGACTCACCGAAGAGGGAAAGTCCACCGTTGCTGCGGCTAAAAATTACGCAAAAGAAAATAAGCTCAAAGGTCGCTTGGATCTTGCCAATAAAAAAATAACTTTTAACGATCCAAAGACTAATAAAGTAGTCGGAGAAATGGCCCTAAGTGATGAGAAAGCTCTTTTAGAGTATTCCCCAAAAACATTGAATCAAAAACTGATGAAAGAATTGGTCAAGGTCAAAGCCGCCAATTCCGCTGCTTGGTCTCATGCCACAAGATCTTTTGCCGGGGAAAGCGCGATGTTTTTTCTCGTCTTGGGTGGAATGGTCGGCATAAAGCTCATGCATGATTATGCCAGCGACCCAGTTGCTATGAAACATCATATTGAGCAACAGCTCTCTCCTGTCGGCCAAATGGCCTTCTTTATGTTTATGTATTCCCAAGGTGTTACCGCCAACACCTTAAGCCTCTGGATTAAAAACCCAAAGCTCGGTTTACCCATTGCCATGCTGGGTATGACAGTTGGTTCTGCGGTTCAAACTTATTTCTCGCAAGTGGCAGCCGATCCGCATATTCGAAATTGCGCCGCCTCTGTTTTTAAGGGCGAAAAAATCGAAGGGAATGATCACCCCTGTGAAGGAGCCTATAAATACTTAGTGATAGATAAAAAGATTCTCGAGGGTCCGGGCGTCATTGCGCTGCTTGGAGCCTTTGTTGCCTCAACCGGAATCCGTGTGGCTTTAGGAGCCAGCATGAAACTGGTAGGATTCGAAATTGGAATGTGGCTCACTCCTGGCGGTATGGCCATGAAGTTCGCTCGCGTTTTATTCAGTGCCGCCAACATTACCAGCTTCACTCTTTTTCAAGCGAAAATAGAACATTTCGCTACAGGCCTATGGAAAAATTACTATGATGGCTGGGAGTTCGTAGAAATCAATGACCGCCTAGTCTCCCACATCGAAAATCAAAAAGCCTCCCAGTGGAAATCTGAAGCTAAAGATTTCAATAAAGAAGTGAGAGAATTTTCAGGGAAAATGAAGGAGTGGCGAATTACCAATCTTTCAGACGCCTACACCGCCAACCAATCTTGGGGCGAATTTTTAAATAACCTCAGCTCCATGTATTCGGCTTCTTACAGTTTTTATAGTACCTACCTTGATCATCTGAAGGGCAAGAACTCCTTTATTGACCGCCCCTATCCACTTTTCGGCGTCATTCCCAAAGGGCTTGTTGCAGGTCACGAAGATCTTTACCTGACTCATCCACACCGCATTGAGTTTATGCAAATTGAAACAATAAATGATGTGGCTGCTTGGATTGAGCAAACCACTCAAAGTGGCTACTATAAAAAATTAGGGTTCTTTAAAAATCAAGAGGATATCATTTCTAAAATCCAGCAAGGACTGGCCAGTGAAGACATATCCACCAAAGGTACGGCACTTCTTGAGCTTAATAAAGTAATTGCGAAAGATGCTAAAACAGTAACGGGTTCTCTCTTCGGCCGTGAACTTCGTAGAATCCATTCTCTGCTGGGCAAGCCCTACCCTCTTTTGGAAAAAGGCCGCGGTTTTGCGTCAAGCATGTTGTATGCCCCAAGTATGATCTCCGCTTTCGGGGATGCTAAAGCGGATGATTCCAACGGACATTTTAGTACGCCAAATATTACGGACTATCTAGTTGTGCAAATGATGTGTGGACCAAATCCTTCAAAAGGAGAAAAGGTTGTCAGCGTTACGCAGGGTTTTCCTGCTAAATTTATGGCGCCAACAATCGCTCTCGATGATCCCTCTAAAAAAGATCTTTGTACTGGCACTTTCCTGAGTCGGGTACGAAGTGAACGTATTTTCAAAGACATGCCTTTTTCAAATTACCCCACGGCCCCTGACTTCTTAAGAGCCAACCTGAATCCCGTAGTCGCTGAAGACTTTATCTCATGGTGGGAAAAAGGTACAGAGACACAGATGAAAGAGGCCTACAAAGGCTTCCGTGTGTCTTTCAAAGAGGTTCTAAGTAAGCTCTTTAAAGGCTTGAACCAAATACAGAATAATCCTTGGAACCGAGGATTTATTTCCAATGGAGCTATCCCTTCGGCCTTCCAAGAAATGAGACTTTACGCTCTCATTTTAGGAGAGCTGTTGAAAGATTCCTACAAAGTTCAGTATGAAAGAGATCTTCCTACCAGTTATTACAGCGATAAAATCGATCCTCAATTGCGTGCGACCACCTCCGATTATTTGACAATGAGTAAAAAGCCGCTTTTAGGACTGCTCGGTCGTGGCAGCGTTTATAGCTTCAATGCCCTCGTTGGGGCCGAACCAAACACGAAAGAGGTGCATAGCCTGAAGATTCAGAAAGAGCTGGAGCTTCTTTTTTCTCAGATGGATGGTTTAGTTCAAAGGGCTAAAGCTCATGTCGTAAAATCTGAAGAATTTGAAAATCAAATGAAGGCTATTGAGAAAAAATTGACTGAATTTGGCGCATTGTTAGGCGTGAGCAAAGACGGCGTTAATATCTTTGCAAAGCCAGACAGTGAGGCTAAAAATTCAGACAGCGGAGAGGAGACTTTGGCTCCAGCACCTCGTCCAGAACCCAGCACCTTATTGAAAATCACCAAAGACTCATCCGCTTCCAGTCCCTTTTTAAAACCTGAAGTATCTGTTCCATCCCACGATACGCTCTCAGGAAGCGATAAAAATGGTCCCAATCAGGGACTCGTTACTTTGGACAAAGAGCAAAAGGCGCTCGCTGTCACCTGTTTAGAACTTTTACAGTCGGTGGCCCAGGAATTATCCATGTATGGCCATATGGCGGGAACAGCCCTCTTTGAAGAGAAAAAGCAAGATTAAATAAGTGGAATGAATATTGAAATAATTGAAATAATTGAAATAGCTATTAACCGTAACAACGAACAAAGCGGCAAAGGAGTATTAAAATGAAAAAGAAGTTTATCGTAGGGATGATGATAGTAACTAGTACCCTGTCTTTCAGCGCACATGCGGCCGGGACAGCAGTCGAAGCTCGTCCTGCCAGGGAAGTTTTGAAGACCTATGTGGAAGACGTTAAAAAGTGGGCTGCTAAAAAAATCGGAGAGAACAGAGCATCTCTTCCCGTCGGGGAAAAGATGAAAACTGAGAAAGCTGCCGAAATCTTTATGGAAGAACTTAAAGTTCCAGCAGCCGACAAAACATCGATTAAATCCGCTATGGGAAAATCAAAAAACAAAAAAGCGTTCAATGACAGTTTAGCCACAATCATGGCCACTAGAAGAATGACCGAAGGAAAATCAGATGTTGAATCCAAATCGCTCGAAGAAGCTTCTGATGCTCTCATCGGAGTCTTAGCAGACGCTAAAGATATTGGTTCGACAGCGAATTCTAAATTCTTTAATGAGAAAACCACCGATTTCGCGGATACAACGGCTGCTCTTAATAAAGTGGTGGAAATGCCTGATAAGTTCATTCTTTTCGATACAAAGACGCGAGATCAATTTACTAAAGCCCTCGTAAAGACACGCGAACTCAGCTATAAATCCGAAACTTATGAAGAAGCTTTCGTCAAAGCTTTGATGGAATCACAAGGTATTGATAGGGCAAAAGCGATGGAAATCGTTCGTAAACTTAAAGACTGTGTTTAGTATTTATAATGGTTTAATAAGACCTCGTGCGGAAGCCTAGCAATGACTTCCGCACGGTTCATTATTAAGTGCTAGTTTACTTTCTCATCCCCCATCACGATAAGAATCTCAATACGGCGATTTTTTGCACGATTTTCCGGAGTGTCATTCGGAACTAGGGGCTTCTGATCCGCGTAAGAAATAGCGGCCATCCTTCGAGGATCCAAGCTTTGGGACTTAATCAAATATCGAACCACGCTTGTAGCACGAAGACTCGCCAGTTCCCAATTGCTGGCCACGGACTCGGAACTGATAGGTTGATCATCCGTATGACCTTCTACCAAGATTTTTTTATCTGTCTGGCGGAGCAATTCTCCGATCTGACCCAAGATCTTCAACGAAGAACGCTTCATTTTAAATTCCCCTTCAGGAAATACTGATGAAGCAGCCAAGGAGACCCGAACCCCCAGGGCATCGTGATGGACTTCTAAGCCTAGTTCCTTTTGAGTCACGGCATTCATCTGCTTACCTAGGTAGCGAGTGGCATAATCGGCGACCTCCGCATTGCTGCCTTTTTGCGGAAAGCTCTGCGCTCCGCCATTCTCTTGTCCATCCTTGCTTTGAATATATTCATCAATGATCTTGCTGGCATCCGGCGCGGCACTTGTCGGCTTCTCCTCAGCAGCGGCACCAATCCCTAACCTAAGATTGGCCCGGACCGAGTTTTCAAATTCTTTCTGTTTGCCGAGATTATTTGTCGAAGTCGCGTACATAACCACAAAAAAAGCAAAAAGCAGAGTGATAAAGTCAGCGTAAGAAACCAACCATCTTTCATGATTTTCATGCTCTTCATGACGTTTCCTCATTCCGCCTACTTTAGCTCGTGGGCTAAGGCCCTGAGTTTTCGATCTATGATCATCGTGCTTAAAGAGGAGGTGATCAACAGTCCGCCCTCAAGGAGGACTCTTTTGTCTTTCATTCTTTGCGCGATTTTCTTCTTAATTTTATTTCCCAGGGGAATAAAAACAAGATTTGCAAAACCCACTCCGTAAATAGTAGCCACGAATGCCACGGCAATACCAGCTCCAAGTTTACTTGTGTCAGAAAGATTACCCATCACGTGAATGAGGCCCAAAACGGCGCCGAGGATACCAATGGTCGGAGAAAAGCCACCGGCATCGCTCCAAATTTTCGCGGCTGATAAAAGTTCATCTTCCTCTGAATCCAACTTATTTTCGAATATTTCTTTGATGGTTGCGGGTTCGATTCCATCAATGACAGTCCGTAGCATTTCTTTAATAAACGGATCTGAAGCCTTAGAAACTTTTTCCTCCAGCGCCATCACATTTTCTTTACGTACAATGCGTGCGTAATCGACCATTTCATTAATTTTATAATCGATATCGCTTTCTTTCTCTTGGAAAGCCTGGCTCGCTAATTCGAAGCCAATTTTAATATCTTTCGTATTATTTGAAACCATCACGGCGCCCAGAGTCCCGGCAATGACAATCATTGCAGCGGTTCCCTGCAGCAACGAACCAAATTGGCCACCATCTAACGTATTCGCCAATAAAATACCGCCAATACCAATCAGTAATCCGAACCAAGTCGCTTTATCCATAATATTAATATGGTGCCATAAGGGCCCAGGAATAACACGGGCGCAGCTTTGTTCCTAGACTTTCTTAGGAGGAGAATTTACTTTGGGAAATATGAGTTTTCTGTACGAGCTGGACAAAAGCCTTCTTTTAAAAATCAATCAAGAGTGGACCTCTTCAGGGGCTGATATTTTTTTCCCTGCCATCACAGATCTGCACAAGAACCCCTGGTTTTTTGGGGCTATAGCAACGACTTTGCTTATTTTATTCGTCTGGAAATATAGAAAGGTCGGCTTAGTATTCTTCGTGGTTTTATTACTCGCTCTGGGGAGCACTGACCTCATTGGCAACCACATTTTCAAGAAAAACGTCGCACGCGCTCGACCAGGCGATGAGCCCTCAGCCATGGTGATCGTTCGCTCTCCTTATGGGGGCTATAGCTTCACCTCAAATCATGCTGCCAACATGTTTTGTTTGGCAAAATATACAAGTGAGTTTATACCTCAAGTGCGTTTGATTACTTATTCTGCGGCCCTTTTGATTTCGTATAGCAGGATATATAATGGCGTTCATTACCCTTCAGATGTCCTGGGTGGTGGAATCATGGGTTGGATTGTGGGATGGATCTATAGTATCCTCGGCAAGAATATCTACAACAGACTGAGAAAAAGAGTTGTATCATGAAAGTTCTAGTCACAGGAGCGAACGGATTTTTAGGAAGCTGGCTAACCCAAGCCCTCGTCAAACAAGGACACGAAGTCTTTGCGTTAGTGCGTGCACAAAGTAATTTATCAGAACTGAAAGACGTGGCCTGCAACTATGTTTATGGAGACATCACGGACCTCGAAAGTCTTTATAAATCCTTTGCCGGAATCGACACTGTATTTCATCTTGCAGGGCTTATTGCTTATAAAAGAAGTGACCGCGCCAAAATGGAAAAAATTAATGTTTTCGGTACTGAAAACGTAATCGATGCTTGTTTAACAAAAAAAGTTAGAAAACTTGTCTTTGTTTCTTCAGTTGTCGCAGTGGGTGCGGGCTTTACTCCTGAGGAAGTTCTCCATGAAGAGTCTCCCTATAACATCGAACATTTGAATCTGGGATATTTTGAAACCAAAAGGGCGGCTGAGAAACTCGTGATAAATGCCTATAAAAATAAGCATTTAGATTGTGTGATTGTCAATCCAAGCACAATTTATGGCAAAGGAGACGCTAAAAAGGGCAGCCGCACAACTCAAGTTAAGGTCGCTCAAGGTCGCTTTAACTTTTACACCTCAGGGGGCGTCAGCATTGTTGCCGTCGAAGATGTAGTGGCTGCTATTATTACGGCTTGGAATAAGGGACGAAGCGGAGAGCGCTACATTTTATCAGGTGAAAATATAACCATCAAAGACCTTTTTACAATCATCGCTGAAGAGGCTGGAGTACGTCCTCCTCAACATAAAATGCCAACCTGGATGATTTTCGCATTGGGCCATCTCGGAGATTTTCTGGAGAGTCTAGGCATCAAAGGCGCCTTGAGCACAGAGAACGCCAGAACGGCCACGCTCTACCATTGGTTTGATAACAGCAAAGCAAAAAAAGAGTTGAACTTCAACCCCCACACAGCCCGCGAAGCGATCCGCAATAGCGTCTCGTGGATGAAAGAAAATGGATTGTTGAGCTCAAAATGAAAAAGTTTTTTAAAAGATTTGCTTTCACCTGTTTAATAATTTTAACAGGGGTGAGTTCCTTCGCGGCTTATGTGTTTTATAAAATTCCCTCAGAAAAAGAGATTAAAGGCTGCTTGGTCACTACCATGTATCAAGTCAATCTTTGTCCCGGATCCAAAGATTACGTTCCGCTAAAATCCATTTCCACATACTTGCAGAAAACGGTTGTTCTTACTGAAGATTCCGCTTTCTTTCAGCATGATGGGTTTGACTGGAAATCAATCGAAGAAAATGCGAAAAAAAATCTAGAAAAAGGTCACTATGCAAAAGGCGGTTCGACGATTTCTCAGCAATTAGCGAAGAACATGTTTTTATATAAAGACAAAACTCTGCTTAGAAAAGGGCTTGAGGCTTTAATCACGACGAAAATTGAAAAGACCCTTACAAAAAAGGAAATCCTGGAACGCTATCTAAACGTTGTTGAGTTCGGTAAAAGCATTTATGGCGTCAAGCAAGCGGCGAATTTCTATTTTAAGAAAACTCCCGCCCAATTAGATGTTGTTGAATCCGCTTTCTTGGCGATGATTTTACCCAATCCGATCAAATATTCTCAGTCTTATTTCCGCAAAGAATTGACTCCTTTTGCTCAAAAGAGACTGAAGCGCATTGTGACTGATATGTATCAGTACAACCGTATTACTGAAGATGAATACAATGTGGCCATTGCCGAAGTCAGTAGTTTCTTCTCACCGAATCCCATGCCTGAAGACAGTAACGTTATTGAATCGTCGGACCCTACCCTGGAGGAACTTGAAAATCTCGGGAACGATGAAGGCAAAGATAATTCTTTTTTTTGAGTGGGGACTGCGATGATTTTTACTTCAGCAATTTATGGCGAATTCTATAAATAGCAATATTCATAAGCAGTAGGCCGAGGACTAGCAACACAAGCACATGAATGCTCACCGCAGTTGTGAAGCCCTCTTGGAGCAGGCCACGCACCGCTTGAACTGCATGGGTCAATGGAAACAAATAGGCTAAATACTTGAGGCCCCCTGGAAGCTGCTCGATAGGAAAATAAGTTCCACTCAACAATGACATAGGAACAATAAATCCTGAGGTTGAATAAATAAAGGAATCATAGTTTCGTGCAATGGAAGTCATAATCATTGCGATTGAAGAGAATAGCCAGCATAGTATCAACAAAACCGCTAAAGCCGGAAAAATTCTCCAGGTGTCTATGAGGCCAAAAAAAGCCGCAACTAAAGCGACACCGCAGACACTGAAATACCCTTTTGTACAAGACCAAAGAAGTTCGCCAAAGGCGATTTCCTCAGGACCAATTCTAGTCAACATGATGGTCGAATAAGTTCTTTGGTGTGTCAGTTTTGTGAAACCGCCATAGGTTCCTTCGAAAAAAGCCACCATCATTCCGGTAGAACACAAAAGGCCTGGAAAGAAAAAGTCGACATAAGAATGCCCGTTGATATTACTGACGAAAGCGCCCAGTCCAAATCCAATGGCCCCTAAGTACATCAAAGGTTCCAGTACAACCCAAAATAAAGAAACCGTCCAGGTCTTACGGAAGTATAGAAAATTTCGAGACCACACCCTTATAAAACCACTGTTTATTTTCGGTGGACGAATTATTTCTACGAATTTCATTATTCATCCCTCAATGCATGACCCGCCAATTTTAAAAACACATCATTCAAAGTGGGCTTGCGAATAAGAATTTTATCGCTGGCGATCAGATCAATCGCTTTGCGTCCTTCTTGATTGGGATTTATAAGAATCATCACAGTATCCTGAATGACTTGGTAATTATAGCCACCCTCGCGGAGACGGCCAATGTAGTAATTTAAATCGACAGGATTGGTTTCAAACTCCACCACTTCGATACCAATATGCTCCAGAATCAAATCAGCGGGCTTACCCATCGCCAAAATACGTCCGTGATCCATAATTGCCACGCGATCACACAAACGCTCAGCCTCTTCCATATAATGGGTAGTCAACACAACCGTGGAATTTTCCACTTTCAAATGCTTAATAAAATCCCAAATCCACAAGCGAGCCTGAGGATCCAATCCCGTAGTCGGCTCATCCATAAAAAGAAGCTCTGGACTGTTTAAAAGTCCTCGAGCAATAGCCAAACGTCGTTTCATGCCACCACTGAGAGTGTCTACTGAGCGATCAGCGTATTCTTCAAGCCGCATTTCTCGCAATAACAATTGAGCTTTCCCAGAAGCAGCTCGAGCAGGGATTTCTTGATAACTTGCATAGACCAGCAGATTCTCAAGAACACTGAAATCTGGATCCAGCCCATCTTCTTGAGGAATCACTCCGATGCGAGTTTTAATTTCACGATAATTTTTTTTAACATTAAGACCTAGGACATAAAGTTCGCCACTGGTGACTAAAGCACTGCAATACATCATTTTCATCGTAGTGGACTTGCCAGCCCCATTGGGACCCAGCAAACCAAAGCATTCCCCTTTGGGAATTTCTAGATTAATGCCGTTGACGACAAAGTTCTCGTCGTATTTCTTCTTGAGATCTTTGAGTTCAACGGCAATCTTCTGGCTCATTATTCTCTCGCTGCTTTTCCACGACGGCTTGAATCGAGCTCACGGCAACGGATGCGAATTGTCTTAGGAGTGACCTCAATCAATTCTGAATCTTTAATCCATTCCATCGCTCTTTCCAAAGTCATAGGACGAACTGGAACGATGCGAATCGCTTCATCCGTTCCGGAAGCACGAACGTTGGTCAGCTTTTTCTCGCGAGTGATATTCACCACAAGATCGTTTTCCTTCGCATGCTCACCTACGATCATACCTTCAAACACTTCATCTCCATGGTTCACATACATCACTCCGCGCTCTTGAAGATTCCAAATAGCGTATGCGACAGCCATGCCCTTGCGGTCAGAAATCATCGCACCATTCATACGATGTTCAATCTCACCTTTGAAGGCTTCATAACCATCGAACTGCGTGTTCAAAAGACCCGTTCCCCGCGTATCTGTTAAGAAAGTTGATCTATACCCAATCAAACCGCGAGAAGGAATGCGAAACTCGAGACGAGTGCGACCGCTGCCTTTTTGAACCATGTTGATCATGATACCTTTACGTTTACCAAGTTTCTCGGTCACTACACCTACGTAAGGATCCTCAATATCGATGACCGCGATCTCCATAGGCTCCGTTTTTTGTCCATTCTCTTCTTTGAAAATAACCGTTGGCTTAGAAACTAAAAGTTCAAAGTTTTCACGGCGCATCTGTTCAATCAAAACACCCAGTTGCAATTCACCACGACCGATCACTTTAAATGAATCCGTCAAATCGGTTTTTTCAACCCGAATCGCCACGTTGTAAAGAAGTTCTCTTTCAAGGCGCTCAATGATTTTACGAGAAGTAACGTTCTTTCCTTCCATGCCCGCGAAAGGTCCGTTATTGACCGAGAAGATCATGCCCACCGTTGGCTCATCCACGCGGATACGCGGAAGAGGAATGGGCTCTGTCACAGAAGTGATGGTATCCCCGATAGTGAAGTCCTCCATACCTGCAATAACCACAATATCACCGGCACCAACTTCTTGGGCTGGAACTTGGGAATTCACTTTGTATTGGAATAAAGCGGACACTTTTACTTTCTTTTGTGCATGCTCCATCACACACAGAACTTCATCACCCACTTTAATTGTTCCTGATCTCATACGACCGATGGCCAAACGACCTACGTAATCATTGTAAGAAATATTGGAAACCATCACTTGAAGTGGCGCGTTCTCAACAATTTTTGGAGGAGGAACAAGGTTGATAATAGCATCGTATAGAACCTCAAGAGACCCTGTGTTTACTGCCGGATCCAAAGTGGCCATACCTTCACGCGCAATCGCATAAACAGTGTGGAAATCACATTGCTCTTCGTTCGCTTCCAGATCGATAAATAAATCGAAAAGTTCATTATGAACTTCCTGAATACGAGCATCTGAACGATCAATTTTGTTGATACACACGATGACTTTCAAATTTTGTTCAAGGGCTTTTTTCAATACGAAACGAGTTTGTGGAAGTGGACCTTCAGAAGCATCACAAAGAAGAATACAACCATCAACCATATTGAGGATACGCTCAACTTCTCCCCCGAAGTCACTATGTCCTGGTGTATCGACGATATTTACTTTAATATCTTTGTAAGTGAAAGACGCATTCTTCGCCGCGATAGTGATACCACGTTCTTTCTCAAGATCCATAGAATCCATCAAACGCTCTTCCACGTGTTCGTTTTCACGGAAAGTACCTGCCTGTTTGATCAAGTGATCAACGAGGGTTGTCTTACCATGATCGACGTGGGCAATAATGGCGATATTTCTAATTTTCTTTGGATCCTGAATCATTCTCTGTCTTTCCTTATGTGTCTTTAACCGTGTCCACCCATGAGGAACTCTTCATGGCTAGTGTCTTCACGTTCTTCTTGTTCTATTGTTCCAATACTTTTAAAAAACTCCATCGCTAGCCCCATGAGTTCATCATTGGATTTGGTTTGGAATAAATTTTTACGAAATTGAGAGGCACCAGGATACCCTGTTGAGAACCAAGCTGCAAACTTTCGCAGCTGAATTCCCACGATATACTCATCACAATGCGCCACAATGGCCTCGCGCAGGTCCATAAAAAGGCCCATAAAGTCGCGTGAAAACTGCTGAGAAAGTTCTTCCCCGCGCCACAAACTTAAAGCATCCATAAAAATATGTGGATTTTTTAAGCAACCTCGACCAATCAGGACTCCATCACACCCGGACTCTTTCATTCTTGTCACGGCCTGCTGAGGAGTCAAAATGTCGCCATTCCCAAGGATCGGCAACCGAGCTTTTGCTTTAATTTCAGTAAGATAATCCCAGTTGGCTTGTCCCGAGTATCCTTGGGCACGAGTTCTCCCATGGATCGCAACCCAAGTAATTCCCTCATTGTAAGCGATATTGCAAACTTCATGGGCATTCAGTGTGTTTGCATCCCAGCCTGTACGAATCTTGATAGTCACCGGAATCTTCACCGCTTTCACTACAGTACCGAGGACTTTTTCCATCAGGGGTAAATCGCGGAGCATACCGGAGCCAGCTCCTTTTTTAACCACTTTAGGAACTGGGCAACCGAAGTTGAGATCCACAAAGTCACAGCCCATCGCTTCCGCTACCTGAGCTCCACGAGCCAGAATTTCAGGGTCTTCCCCGAAAAGCTGGATACCAATAGGTCTCTGAGTTTTATCAAAGCTCATTAGCTTTAAAGTCCGTTCGCTTTTATACTCAATTCCCGTCGCACTCACCAGCTCAGTCACCACAACGCTGGCTCCACGCTTTTTCATAAACGTGCGGAAAGCGTGATCCGTGATTCCCGCCATAGGGGCTAACACAAAAGGATTTTGTTTTAAGGCTTCAAGTGGATGCATACGAAAGGTCAGGGTATAGCAAAAGACCGCCTCTGGTGCTAGCGGAATCATGTTAAGTTATTATTTTATTTGAAGTTTTTACTTCGTCGTCCATTTGTTTATAAATTGACTCAAACTCGCTTGATATACCCTTGCCTCAGATTCATTATAAGCCCTTAAAGTTAATTTTTGGAGGACCTATGGCAGATGATATTTTTAAAAAACCCCTCGAGACCCCCTATTTAGAGCCGGCACTTGAATGTGATTTCGGAGCTTTCGCTAAAGTCGTAGAAAGCCGGCGATCCGTCAGAGTCTATACTGAGGAAGTGATCCCCGACTCCGTCGTGGAAAAATGTCTGGATATGGCCTTATTGGCACCGAACTCCTCCAATCTGCAATCTTGGGATTTCTATTGGGTGAAATCGCCGGAGAAAATGCAAAAGCTCAAAGAATATTGCCTTAATCAGCCTGCGGCAAAGACAGCTTCGACTCTAATTGTGGCTGTCGCGCGGCCCGATGACTGGAAGCGAGGGCAAAAAATTAATACGGACTATTTAGCTAAGCTAAAAAATCCGCCTGCAAGTATGAAATCTTATTATGAAAAACTCGTTCCTATGGTTTATGGAAACGGCCCCTTGCATTTGCTCGCCCCGATAAAAAGTCTTTTGTTTGCTGCCATCGGACTTTTCAAAGTGATTCCGCGAGGACCTTTCGGAAGATCTGGAAATCGTTTATGGGCGACAAAAACCACCGCCCTGGCTTGTGAAAACCTCATGTTAGCTTTTAGAGCGGCAGGCTACGATACTTGCCCTATGGAGGGTTTCGATGAGGTTCGCGTAAAAAAACTTTTGCAGCTCACTTACGGAGCTTCCGTTACCATGGTGATCAGCGCCGGAAAACGCGCACCCAACGGAGTTTACGGAGAGCGCCTTCGGGGTCCCAAAGAAATGTTCGTGAAGATCGTTTAAGGTAAAGTTAATTAATGATCACTTCAAAAATTTGTCCACTGCCAAATGTATCAACAATATAGAGGCTTAATTGTGAATGGGTCACCTTCACAATTAAGGAATTATAATATCCTAGATTCTGAATTTTAAAGAACGACCCATTCGATGGAACAATGGTCATGAATTGGGAGGGATCATAGGAAGAGCGGCTCGTAAGCTGAGCCAGAATCTGCTCCGTTTTAAGTAGCCGTTCTGACATCTCAATGGATTCTGCTGTGGGGATTATCGTGCTGTATTCAGAATGAGGATCCTTCTCTGGTTTATTGTACTTTGAAGTGAGCCGATTATTTAAATATTGCTGTAAAAATTTTGGCCCTGGATGTAAATCAATATCAGAATCTTGAATATCGGCCTTACCATTTGCAAAGCTGCCATATAAAAGAACGTAGTCGTCCTTAAAATAAGGTGCTATCGAGCTTTTTTGAATGGCTTTTTGCCTGAGTGAAGTGAATGAAACCTCTTGTTGAAAGACTTGCTCACAAATAAAAGGCTTTACTTCCCCAAAAACCATAACAGGGAGAAGCCAACTGAAAGTCATATAAACAAGTCTTATTTTGAGATTCACTTTGCTCCTCCTTTGCTTTCAACATTAATCAAGCAAGCGTTATACCAACTTTTGTTATCCACAAACCCAGCCATTTGATTTGAGTTACTGAAGAAGGGGATAAGGCGTAATTTGTAAAGCAAAGAAAACCGCCTTGACGTTCCAACTTGAAACATTTCTTGTTGTCACCAATAATAGGATGGATGAACCTTCTCAGTGGTCTTCTTTCAGGCATCCCCGGCGCGAAGCTGGCGCTCCCACTGTTACTCCAACCAAGTCACCCGGCCTTCCACCTGACGAGGGGCTTTAGGAGGTTGATGGTCTGGATAACCTATGACCAGTCCACAAAGTAATTCTAATTCACCCTTTTTATATTCAGGAAGCTGGTCTACGCCGAGGAAGCGGTCCACCTCTTCTTTGATCTCGAGAGGCGCCCCCATTGTGCAACAGCCTAGGCCTTCAGCGAAACACGCAAGATTCATATTTTCTACGGCCATATACACACTGCCTATACTCGTGTGATAGCGCTCTTCATTGTCATTGTGGGAATATGCAAAAATAAGCACTGGAGCATCGCCTAGGGTGAAAAAAAATCTCTCGGTGAAATCATAAAGCGAAGGTTTCAAGCGCTGTTGAAGGACGTTCTTAATCCCAAGCCAAGACTTTTGTGAATACTTGAGATATTCATCTCGTTTTTTTCCTTGAACGACAAAAAATCGCCAATTTTGTCTGTTTTTCCCCGAAGGAGCTTCCATGCCTGCGGCTAAGATACGTTCTAGCACCTCTCGAGGAACAGGATCTTTTTTATATTTCCGAATCGATCTGCGAAACTTTAGCAAATTGTAAAATTCTTCTTTATTCATCGTGTTCATTCTAACAAACTTATGCCAGACTTCACCTATGGAATCGAAAAAAAATACAATCTCTGCTGAAAATCTCTTCAGTCCATTCCTTGGTGTCCTGATTTTTCTGGCTCTCCTGGTCACGGCCACTGCAGTCACGCCCAGCTGGCGTCAGAAAGTAAGGGATTTCTTTAATCCTGAACAACGTAAGATTTTGGCTAAAACCTCCGGCGATCTTACTGGCGAAGGGCTTCAAATCACAGTTCTTAAAATAAAAACGCGAGATCATTTAGTTTTAGAAGTTTATAGAGCGGAAAGTCCAGATTCGCTGAACTTGATAGCTCGAGTGGACTTACCAGAAAAAAGAGACGCATACTTTCAATTAAAAGGAAATGCCACGAATCTGGGTCTCGTAGACGTGGATAACGATGGAACCTTAGAAATTGTGGCTCCTTCTTTTGACGAGCAAATGATTGCAAGACTGAATATTTATAAATTCAATCCTGCCACTCAAAGTTTCGATCGCCTAAGTGCGCCAGCAGAAACTGAGTTTTAATTATATTTATCTAGCAATAAAGTGAACGTCCATATCTGGCAAAGCCTGAATAAATCCTGTAAGATCGGCAGGTCTTTTAAGTATTGCCTGCCGATAAAATTTTTGCTTTTAAATTAATTAAAATCCGGACGCGTCGCCAACAGATTGATCCTCACCAAAAGGGATGGATTCTTTAGCAGCGATTTTGTTTTTTGAAGATTTTTTCTTTAACGTAAACTTTGCGATGTTCTGCTTTGTCTGAGTCTTAATTCTTTTCGAAGATGTGGCTTTGGCAACGTCATTAGTCCCTAAAACCACTTCATTTAGTTTCTCTGTCAACTGCTGCATTTGAGTCGCTTGCGAGGCAATTTCCTCTGAAGTCGATGCAATTTCTTCCGAGGAAGCAGCATTACTTTGTGCGCCTTGGTCCAATTGGTTCATCGCTTGGCTGATTTGCTGAATTCCACCAGTTTGTTCGGAAGATGCTGATGAGATTTCGCTGACAAGCTCAGACACCTTTTTTATAGAGGAAACAATGTCTTGCATAACCAAGCCCGATTTGTCGGCAACCTCACTGCTTTTTTCAATTTTTTCCACTGAGTCCTTAATCAAACTGGTAATATCTTTCGCGGCCTCGGCGCTCTTCTGCGCCAAAGTTCTAACTGCATCAGCGACAACAGCAAAGCCTTTGCCCTGTTCTCCTGCCCGCGCCGCCTCCACTGCCGCATTCAATGCCAATAAATTTGTTTGGAAAGCTATATCATCAATAACATGAATGATCTCTTCGATTTTCTTAGACGCATGAGAAATTCCCCGCATTGATTCCACCAAATTCTTAATTTCTCTTTCTCCATTTTCGGCGGATTCGCGGGACGACTGCGCCAAGCCTGCCGCTTCGCGGGCATGGTCAGAATTCATTTGCACCATTGAAGTCATTTCTTCAAGAGACGCTACAGTTTCCTCTAAGGAAGCGGCCGATTGAGTGGATGATTCGGAAAGCGCATGACCAGCGGCGGATAACTGCTCAATGGCCTGGGTCACTTGACCGGTGGAATCTGTAAGCTGAGTAGCCACCTGACCTACGGAGTTGGAAACTTGATAAGCAATCCACATAAGAATAGAAAAGATTGTAAGAATCGCGAAAGCTCCGGTAAATAAAAGTATATTCTGGCTAAAGGAGCCCAACTCTCGCTGTTCTTTGTCGCTTACTTCGACTTCCTTGATATAAGATTGCGAGATTTTATCAAATCCTTCTTTTATCTGGGTGCTCAAAGTGTTCCACTCTCCCCCGGCGTTGATATTCTCAAAAGCCGCTTTTAACGACTCTGGGTCGCCTTTTTTAAGCTGATCAATGATCTTTTCAGTAAGGGTATAGAACTTTGGAATAAGCAACTTGGTAGGAGCGAAGAGCTCTGCTTCTCCGGGACCGAAGGGAAGCCCTTCATATTTTTTTATCCCTACTTTTAAATCGTCAAAGGCCGTCTCCGCAGTTGCAATATATTTTTTAGAGAGCACCGAATCTGAAGCTGCCGTGCCATAAGCCGCCCAAAAATAAAATGATATTCGTGGGCGTGCCTCTCGAATATCAATGAAAACATTAAGGTTAGGGATAAGCCTGGAATAAGACTCATTTAATAAGCCACTAAATTTATGATCTGTATGAATAGAAAGCCCTATCACCACAGTCAAAGCTACAATTGGCAAGCAAGTCGCCATTAATAGTCGTCCACGTATGCCCTTAAACCACTGTTTCATTTTTTCTCCCTTTATTAACTTATTAAAATAACTAACAAAGGTATCGACAACGGTCCGTTTTTTCTAAAGAAGAATATTTACTAAGGAGAAATGGGGCAGACCTGAAGTTTGGATTATAACTAATTTATTATTTATCATGCTATTTTTTATTTATATCTCTCCATGATTTGCCTTCGCGGGACTTAGCGTTCACTTGGAATTTTTGCACGGCTTTATTATGCCCCCCGAGATCAGTGGAAAACATCGTGGTGCCATCATTACGACTGACAAAATATAAGTACTTTGAAGCAGTTGGCTTAAGGGCAGCCAATAAAGACTCCTTGCCTGGATTTGAGATAGGTCCCGGCGGTAAAGCCCCGATGACATACGTATTAAAACGAGTCGGTTTTAAAATATCCTCTTTACGAATATTGTTTGGCATGACGCCAGTGAGATCCGCAATTCCGTATAAAATAGTAGGATCAGTTTGTAACTTCATATGCTTTTCCAAACGATTGTGAAAAACAGAAGAGACCAAGGTGCGATCATTTTTGGCGCCGGTCTCTTTTTCAACAATACTTGCCAGCGTAACGATTTGATTGCGGCTCCAGCCAGGAAGAGCCTGGCTCGCGCCAACTTCATTGTAAACCGTAAGAAATCTTTTGACCATGGAAGTTATTAAATCATGGGCACTATCGAATTTGGTAATCATATAGGTTTCTGGAAAGAGATATCCTTCAAGGCTGTCGGCGGGTTCACCTAAAAGCTGTTGAGCAAAGGCTTTGTCTTTTGCCAAACTCAAAAACTCAGATTTAATACCAAAACCTTGTCTTTCATAAAGATCTGCAATTTCATAAATATTCAAACCTTCAGCCACGGTGAAGGGCTTGGCGATGCTTTTACCTGAAGTAATCACTGCGAGAACTTCACTGGGCACCATATTTCTGCGAAACCCATATTCCCCACGCTTCACTTGGTGGCGTAGGTTCATAATCCGAGCGTATATTGAAAAGGCATAGGCATTTCTGATAAGACCATTGGCTTCAAGCTCTTTAGCCACGGCATTGAAACTCTGACCAGGTTTCACCTCATAGATCACCTCGGTGCTTTCAACACTGGGAGAAGAGGTTAAAAACGTATGAGCCAAATAACCCACCGTCGCCCCCGTGGAAATCACAAGGCCGAAAACTGCAATCAGAACAATCAATGTCACCTTCTTCATAAACTAATACCCGGAAGCATTTTTGTCTTATCAAAAGGAGTAGGATCTTCAAGGCTCGCTACAGGAACCGTACAATATTGAATTGCATAATCGGCAGAGGGTCGATCGTTGCCTGATTTTCCCATCCCCCCAAAAGGAAGACGCGAACTTGCCCCATTTGTGGTTCGATTCCAATTAAGAAGTCCTACACGTGCCTTAACCAGAGACTCTTCATAAAGCTCTCTCTTTTTTGAGAAGAGGGCCATCACCAGTCCATACCCAGTTGAATTTACGATATCCAAAGTTTGGTCAAAGTCAGAACTCTTATAAATCGCCACATTCGGTCCAAAGATCTCACTTTTTTGGTAAACAGAATTGGGATCAAATTTATTTACCAAATGAATACTCGGCGTGACGTAATGACCTTTGTATTTTAAATCCAAAGATTTTCCTCGCATCATGGATTCACAGCCTTCGCGATTGGCAATTTCCTGAAAGCGAATATATTTTTCCACCGCTGCCGCATTAATTAAAGAACCCATGAATGGATTCTCACTCCAATGGCCAATCGTTAACTTTTTAGCTGCCTGATAAAACTTTTCTGTAAATTCATCGGCAATTTTATCGTGGACAATAATGCGGCTCGTACCTGAACATCGCTGACCCGTACTTAGAAAAGAGCCTATGAGAGTCTCGTAAACAGCCTTTTCCATATCTGCATCATCCCAGACAACTGTGGCATTTTTGCCGCCCATTTCTAAGGCCAGAATCTTCCAATAATGATTTATCGTTTCTTGTTTGATTCTTAAACCTACCTCGTAAGAACCTGTGAAAAGAACCCCATCCACATTTTCATTAGCAGCTAAACGGCGCCCGGATTCCCCATCTCCTTGAACCAGATTGAAAACTCCCGCTGGAAGTTCCGCTTTCTCAATCAACTGAGCCATAAACTGACCGACCGCCGGAGTTTGCTCTGATGGCTTAAAGACCACTGTGTTGCCGCTAATCAACGCCGGAATAATATGCCCGTTTGGCAAATGCGCGGGAAAATTGAAGGGCCCCAAAACCGCCATTACTCCGCGAGCTTTATGGCGAACCACCCCTTCAACCCCTGGAAGAGCGTTGGGAATATGGGTTTCATTTACCAGTCGTAAGGAGTGATTAATGGTAATATCTATCTTACTGCCAAGATTTTTAGCCTCGGTCAGAGAGTCCCATAAAGATTTTCCAGTATCTCTAGAGATCAACTGAGCCATTTGCTCTGTGTGAGCCTCAAAAATGTCTTTAATTCGGAAGAGATAACTTTTCCGCTGATCGAAAGTAAGGCGCGCCCATGAAGAAAAAGCTTTTTGAGCGGCCAGGCACGCTTCATCAATATGATCATGCTTGAACTTAACACTCATGATTTGGTCATTCAGATCACCAGGGCTGACATCTTTGAATTCCCCGTCGCCTTTTTCTACAGGAACAAAACGACCAGCTATAAAGTCCCCTTGGTATTTAATCGGATAAATTTCCATTATGTTTGTTCCTTCCTTTTTGAATAATTCAATGGCGAAATAAATACTTCGTCCCCAATTTCAGCCCCTAGGGCTTCCCGAAGCTTTCGCGGAATTGCCAGTTCCTTACCGCGGAGATCATAGGATACCAGGGCCGCTCGGAAATCCTCACCGTCGGTTCCGAGCAATCCTTGCTCTTTAAAAGCGGCATCCTTAAACTCCTGGAGCTTCACTCTTTTTCCTAACTTGATTGGCAAAATATCTTTCACATCGGCTCCGTAATGGGGGCCTCCATCAAAAGGATCTACTTCATCAAGATACTCAAAACCGATGCTTTCCAAGAGATGCTGGGCTGGCTTTGTCGCCTCTCCAACACGACCTAAAACCAAACGGGCTTTTCCATCGAGAAGACACAGGTAGATATCATCCTTCGGAAAAAGGCTTTCAATAAATTCTTTATGGCTTTGGCTCAACATATCAGCTTCTTGATAAGGAAGACCCGTAAAGCGGCGACCCAAGGCCTCCCAAAATTCACTTCGGCCTTCCTCTGTCAATGGCGGCGTCAGCTCACAAAGCACACGGCTTTCAAATCTTTCGGGGTGAAGTCCAATATAGAGAAATCTCGCAAGACTGATTTGTTTTCCCAGTTTCTCAGGACGACGACGATAGACTTTATCGACCAGAAGACCACCGATTTCCGTAGGTCCATCATTGTCTAGTTGAAAACGCAAAACTTGATGGATAAAGCCCACGCCCAAATCTTGACTAAACATATCCCTTTTTAGAATTTTAAAAAAGCAATGAGGCACCTCCTCTGTGCCATGCTTTGCAATCGCCAATGAGCTGCCTACAATAAGTTTTTCTTCAGTGTCTTCTAAAACGAATAAATACTCGGCCTGAGCTTTCGGAAGTTTTCCTGCGAAAGATTGTTCACTGCGATCGATCTTTTGACTGAGAACCTTACGGTCACCGGGAAGATTCAATAAGGAAAACTGCTTTGCCAAATCCACCAATTGAGTCAAATCGTCGTGGCGGACAGCTCTGATGATAAAACTCATAAACAAAACCTTTCAAGCACGCGCTTGTAAAAATCCACTGCCTTATAAAGATCTTCCACCATCACATGCTCAGATGGAGTATGGACATTTCCTTCCCGCTTGCCTGGCCCAAAACACAAGCAGTCAATGCCAGTGCGCGAAAAAATACTGGCCTCATTGGTGGAAGGCTGAGTGGTTAAGCTTGCTGGAAGGCCCATATTTTTCAGCTCTTCACAACATCCCTTAACCAAATCCGAAGTTTCCTTTGTACGATACGGTTTTTTATAATCGGTAATTCGAAACTGCGAGCCGTTGTCCTCGCAAACTTCGCGTATCTGCTCCATCCAAGACTCGTAGATCTCATTCGAAATGATCGGCGGAACACGGCAGGACCCCGCTATTAACACATGATCTGGATAAGTTCGAATTAATCCTATATTCAATGTCGGCTCTGCAGGATAAAAGTCATTGTCCGGATATTTGCTAAATTCTTTCTCGAGCAATTTCACCGCTTCAAAAATTCCCATGATTTTTGCGACAATAGGCTTCGTCGAATTAGAGACGATATCAATTTCTAATAAAGCATGACTGGGCACTGAATTATAATTTACGCCCCCATCAATTTCCATCACCGTTACCGAGTCTGGCAATTGCTGAAGATACTGCAGCATTTTAATAACTGCGCTTTCTCCTAAGTGCGGCGTGGAGGAGTGGGCGGCTTTCCCAATAAAAAGTTTACTCTGAGTGGAAGTACTTTCCCTCAGATTGTGTTCCTGGCGATACTCAATTTCTTCAAGAGAAAAAGGGATACGGATTTCAACTGAAGCGAAACCCTTTCCCGCACCAATTAAGTTTAAATCACTCGGTTCTCCGATCAAAGCCATCTTCGCGGTAATCTTATTCTTGCGAATGAGTCTGAGAGCCCCCTGCATTCCTAACTCTTCACCATATGTTCCCACCAGTACAGGGGGAAGCTTCCAGGTTTTACCCTGACCAAAGGAGGAAAGGGCTTCCAGCTTGCAAAGGAAATCCAGCTTTACGTCGGCGGTGCCCAACCCATAAATTTTTCCATCCATGATGGTGGCATTAAAGGGATTGCATTCCGCCTGTGTCCAAAGCGGAAATGGCCCGGGATCCACAGTGTCTAAATGGGTCTGCAATAAAAATTCTAAAGGAGCCCGTTCCGCTTGTGGCCTCGCAATGACATTCACCTGCTCCACGTCGCCCACAAAATCATTTTGCAATTCAACGTGCAGGCCTTGTTGTTGGCAGAGCTTCGCCGCAAACTCAGCAATTTCCTTATTGCCATGAGCAGGAGTGCTGTCAATTGAGATAAATTTCCGACATGCTTCAATAAAATCCAACCAGACTCCCTTAAACGCCTTCTAGAATTGTCTTTTCAATAATTTTTATCGCCAGATCAATTTCTTCATTTTTGATGATAGCTGGAACCAAGAATCGAATTCGCACTGGATCTTTGCCACAGATAAAACTAATCAAACCATTATTGAATAATTTCTTAGTCAAAGCATCCGCGTGCTCTTTTTTTCCATCAAACGGAGTAAAGGCCACCATCAAGCCCATGCCTCCAGCATCTTGAACTTTCCCTTTGCAAGTGGTCTCGTTCAGTTCATTCAACTTAGAAATAAACTGTTTGTGAATTTGCATGATACGACCCTCTGGACCCAGGAATCCCTCTTGAAGCATATCTAAAATTTCAGAGCCCACACTTAAAGCGACTGAAGATCCCGAGAAAGTCCCAGCGATCAAACCTGGTTTAGGATTGTACTCTTCAGTATAAAGTGTCGCGCCCACTTGAGCCGTTTTAGCTATCGTGCAAATATCGATATATTGGCCGATGCCTAAGGTTTCAAAAGCAAAAAGTTCTCCGGTACGAGTAAAAGTTTGGACCTCATCCGCCCATACAGCAATATTGTGAGTTTTACAAAAATCCAGCAGAGGAACAAAAAAGTCACGTGGCGCTGCCTGGTACCCTCCTTCTCCCAACATAGGCTCAAACGAGAATGCTGAAATATTCTTACCGTGTTTTGCAACATGCTCCTTAAGGGCATTCAATGCTTTTTCACCGCTATTTGCAGCGAATTTATCATAAAAAGGAACGCGCAAAATCTCATGGTATTCAGGCAGACCTACTTTATAGGCTGGATTA
>DATBTE010000306.1:0-2874 GCA_036559425.1 Pseudobdellovibrionaceae bacterium
CATTCAAAGTATTGAGCCCGAGATCTATCTTGGGAGTTGTCCGTTGATGACCTTGATATCTTTTGAAGAAAAGGTAAGTCTACCGGCTAAGTTGAAAATTCTGCAGAAGTTGCGCGATTTTTTCCCCAAAACCCAGGTTGTGGTCGCTTTGCAGGGCGATGAAAAACCTGAAGATTACGATTTGTTAAAAAACGCAGGCGCTCACTATTTGATCCTTTCCGAGGAAATTAAGAACAGTGGTAAATTGTACTACTTGTCAGCGGTGCTCGTGCAAGGAGCCTATTTTCCGGTGCCGGTAACGGATGTCTTTCCCAGTACCCAGTTGAGTTTTAATGCCTATCATAAATTATTATTAAATCAAAAATTTCTTCCAGTGATTTTTTCAGGGTTCCCTATTAGCGATAAAAAATACCGAAAGCTTGAACCTTCGAAGCAGATTTATGTTCGTCGTGAAAGCCTTGACGAATATCGTAAGTATGTTGAAGCCTATCATGACCGCACGGGATCAGCTTTGAAAAAACGTTGCCGTGTAGTGATGATGAATTTGGTGGGAATTCAATGCGAATTGCTGCTTCAATTGACTTTAGATGTCGAAGTGAGGACAGAGATCTCAGTAAAAGAAAAGATATCTCGCTTCGTGCAAAGCTCTTTAGAACTCGGGGATTATTTGCAAGATTGCCCTGATGTTTGGAATGTTATCGCCCACTCCTTAGACTTTAAATTTTGCCATTATGAACGGAGCATTTATATTTTAGCCTATGCGCTTTATATTTCTGCTAAAGCGAAATTGACGGTCTTGAGTGATTTAGTGATGACGGTCCTTCTAGCTGATCTAGGTATTTTAGAGTTGCCTGTGGAGTGTTACAAAACTCTTCAAAGCAGAGGTGAAAAGCAGTTGTCGCCTCAAGACCTTGAGTATTTCCATAATCACCCCATTGCCTCCCTCAATCGTTTGAAGTTTCATCAGGTTGAGCTGTCTGAGGAAGTTCAAAGTGCACTTGTTTGTACCCATGAGCGCAATGATTTAAAAGGTTTTCCTAACCAAGTGCCTGGAGATAAAATTCCTGTGGCCGCAAAGTTAATTTTTTTCTGTGAACTCTTAGATCGCCGTCTCCGGGCGACCCAGGAAGACGGGATCACTCACGACTTCATTCGTAAACAGGTATGGGAAGAAGAAAGGGACTCCCTCGCGCGTTTTAGCGCTGATTTTTTGGACAAAATAGAAAAAGTCCTCATTGCCTAACAAAAGAGGACCAGGTAAATACAGTTCAGAAAACGAATATGTTGTATGGATCATTGTATGGGAGTGTCTATGTCTTTTAATCCTGAGCTTTGGACTGAAATCAAAGAATTTAAATTTACCGATCTAACCTATCATCGCGCCAAAGATCAGGGCACGGTTCGTATTGCCTTTAATCGACCTGAGGTCCGCAATGCTTTTCGCCCTCAAACTGTGGATGAACTTTATACCGCTCTTGAGCATGCACGTGTGACTTCAGATGTGGGGGTGGTTATCATCACAGGCAATGGACCTTCTCCAAAAGATGGGGGTTGGGCTTTTTGTTCTGGAGGCGATCAAAGAATTCGTGGAAAAGATGGATATAAATACGAAGATCACAAAGGCGCAGCCTCAATGAATGTTAAAGATGCAGCCCGTTTAGGAAGATTGCATATTCTCGAAGTTCAGCGTTTGATCCGCTTTATGCCAAAAGTAGTGATGGCTGTAGTCCCAGGTTGGGCGGTTGGAGGGGGTCACTCCCTGCACGTGGTGTGCGACCTCACCCTTGCCAGTCAAGAACATGCGATTTTTAAACAAACTGATCCTGACGTTGCGAGTTTTGACAGTGGTTATGGTTCTGCTTACTTAGCGAAAATGGTGGGTCAAAAACGAGCCCGCGAGATTTTTTTCTTAGGGCGGAACTACACCGCTCAGGAGGCTTTTGATATGGGAATGGTCAACGCAGTCGTTCCTCATCATGAGTTGGAAAAAGTGGCTCTTGAATGGGCGCGGGAAATGAACTCAAAAAGTCCTACAGCAATGCGTATGTTGAAGTATGGCTTCAATATGGTGGATGATGGCCTGGTAGGGCAGCAACTTTTTGCCGGTGAGGCCACACGTTTAGCTTATGGTACGGAAGAAGCCGCAGAGGGGCGGGACTCTTTCTTGGAAAAGCGTCCAAAAAACTTTTCCAAGTTCCCTTGGCATTATTAGAGCATTTTATTTAATTTTAGTCTGTAAATCGTTTAATCTTCCAAACTTCTCCTCTGATTCACGACATCTCCTTTGTAAAATTTCACAATATGCAAAGGAGATGTCATGCCCTATTCCTTTCATCGTGAGAAAAGCAAAAGTGGTAAACCTCTCGGTATACCTGGTTATACCTTTGGATCTAAGGAGGTGGCTAAAAGTCCTCTGACTTTATCAGATCTCGAGCTTCTCAAGCGCACTGTTTTATGGACGGATGAAGATACCCGATATATTCGTATGTCACGAGGGCTTCTAGAAGACCAAACGGATGAGATTTTGGATGTATGGTACAATTTCATCAAAGCTTACCCTCATCTTTCATTTTATTTTAGTACACCCGATCCTATGCAGGATCGTAAACTCAATAAAGCTTATATGGATGAAGTGAAATTGCGATTTAAGCAATGGATCTTGGATACGGCCGAGGCAAATTATGATCAGCAATGGTTGGATTACCAATATGAAATCGCTCTTCGTCACCATCGAACTAAAAAAAATAAAACGGATTCAGCCTCTTCCAGTGAGATTGTTAATTTCCGATATATTCCGGCGTTTATTTATCCGATTACCGCGACATTAAAACCTTTTCTTTCTAAAAAGCACAATTTTAGTGCAGAAGATGTGGA
>DATBTE010000307.1:0-8861 GCA_036559425.1 Pseudobdellovibrionaceae bacterium
AGTCATTGAGAACTCTTCCTCGTTTTTTGCCGGTCTCCATAAAGCGGATGTTATTTTATCTGTGAATGGGCAAAAGGCGAGTCCTCTTTCCCCGCAAGAATTGAGTGAGTCATTGCATGGCGAAGAGGGGAGTATGCTCAAATTGACCGTGCTTCGGCATGGGGAGATCAAAAATATCACGATTGTTCGTACGGAACAAACCTTGTCGACGGTAAGTGCAGGTGTGCTACAGGGAATTAAGCCAGTGGGTGTTTTGACAATCAATAAATTTGCCATCGAATCTTGCATTGAAGTTAAAAACGCCCTTAAAAAATTAAAACAGCAAGGGATTCAAGGTTTGCTTCTGGATCTACGGGATAATCCAGGAGGACAAATGGAAGAGGCCTCCTGTGTAACCAGCTTATTTGTTGGGCCAAACAAAAAAATTTATCAGGTTAAGTTTTTGGTGGATGAGGTTCAAGATGACGTTCAAGAAGAAGCCTCTTTTGGTTCCGAAGAGCAACAGTATGAAGGGCCCATGGCCGTTTTGATCAATTCTGGCTCGGCGAGCGCCGCCGAAATCGTTGCGGGGGCATTGCAGGATTATAAGCGGGCAGTTTTGGTCGGCGAGAGAAGTTTTGGCAAAGGCTCTTTCCAAGAGGGTGAAGCGTGGTCAAAAAATCCTCATATTGCAATCTTCGAAACAAAAGGTTTTTATTATTTACCGTCAGGAAGAACTCCTCAGCTTGTGGGCTTAGAACCCGATGTGAAGGTTGGCTTGAAGGACAGCTTTGCACTGCGCGAAGTGGATCAGTTCTGGTATCCCTTGGTTCCAGAAAGTCTAAGTATTCAAATGGAAACGGCTGTGGGCCTGCAGACGGATATTGCCACCTGCATTAGCTTCGACAGCGATTTTTTATCTTCCGATGATCCTGAAATAAAGGAAGCTCATCGGGTTCTGAATTGCCGGGAAATTGCAGAGCGAGGTACTCGATGATCTCGACGGATCTTTTTAAGTTCAAATTCATTCCAGCAAAAAAGCGCTCAGAAAAATTGATGATCGTCTTGCACGGCAAGGGAGATAGTATTCGCCCCTTTAGACATTTCGATAAGGAGATGAAGCTGCCAGAGATGAATTATCTGTTGTTGAATGCGCCCAAGAAATTCTTGGATGGTTATTCTTGGTACGGAGATCCTCCTTTTGAGAGGGTGGGCGTTCTCAAAATCCGCGAAAGGCTTTTACAACTTTTAGCGGAGTTGGAAATGCAGGGATGGAAAAGTGAAAGCATTTTTCTTTTCGGATTCTCGCAGGGCTGCCTGATTAGTGCCGATGTTGGTATGAACTATCCAAAACGCCTGGGGGGTATTGTGGGCGTGAGTGGGTATTTTCACTTTTACCCAAGATGGCGCCAGCGACTTTCCAAGGCCGCCTTGAAAACTCCGTGGATTTTCACCCACGGTCGTCAGGATGATCTTTTAAAACTTGATGAAACTAAGTACGGAGTGGATAAACTGCGTGCCGCCGGTATTGGCATTGACTGGATTGAACTTGATAAAGATCACGATTTGACGGAGAAAGAAATGCCCATGATTCGTAGATGGGTTCGCGCTCGACTGATGGACAATAAATTAGTGAGTCAGAATTTTCGCAGTAAGCCCACCACGATACCCTGAATGCTTATTTCATAAGGCGAGAACCACATTGATTGAAATTTTTCATTTGCTGGACGCAGTTCGACCATAAGCTCGTCATGGCTTCCTCGGGGGGGAGTGCAGAGATAAAAGCGTTTCACTGTGGCCTCGTTCTCGATCATCGCCACCACGAGATCCCCATTAGCAGCATTGTTTTGTTGCTGCACAAGAATCGTATCTCCTTCTAAAATTCCCTCGTTAATCATAGATTCGCCTTGTATGCGCAGGGCGAAAGTCTTGTCAGCTTGACGAACCATAGTTGCGGGTACGCTGATGAATTCATCATGCTTGAGGGATTCAAAAGGAGTCCCTGCAGCGACTTTACCCCGAAGGGGAAGAGACAGAACCTCCTCCTTGCTTTGGAGGAGCGGAGTTAGAGAAGGTCCTGCTGATATGCTTAATGAAGGCAGTACAAGCTGGATGGCGCGTTTCTGATTGAGCTGGTTTCTTACGTAGCCCTTACGGGCGAGCTGCTTAAGATAATTTTGGACCGAGTTAAACGATGCAAATCCGAAATGATCTCGAATTTCCTGATAGGACGGGGAAATTCCAAAACTCTTTTGAAAGCCTTCTACAAAATCTAAGAAGGCTTTTTCTTTTATAGTAAGGGGGAGGGGCGAACTTTCAATCATACTTACATGTCAATTACATATGTAAATAATATGTAAGTCAAAAATTAATTTTGATGGTCCAGGTTGGTTTTTTCACCTATTCTTCAGAGACGGGGCAGTTCTCAAGGCTGCTTTTGCAGTCAGCAATAGTCGGCGATGCGACCTTTATCAGTTGAGTGTTTTCGATTTTTTTTGGAGTCGCTAGGGAACTCATGAATCGTTTTTGTGGATTCACTTCTCGTGAGGCAAGCGCGTTTTGGGTGGTGGGTAAGAAAGAACAATTTTGGAAGAATAAAATAGCTATCGGATTAATGACCAATAGTGCCACGAAACTAAATCCACCACGCTCGAGCATGCAGTCCTCCTCAATGAATCCTTGTTACTTTATTCTACGGATGAAGTGGCCCAGGACCTTAGTCTAAAGTTAGAAGTTCTCAGGGTGAGACAAAGAAAAGTTTTGCCAAGAGAAATCTTGCCTTGTGAGTGTGTAAAGGACTGGCAATAATTACAAAAGAGACATAAAAAGGATTTTATGAGAACTGTGGCCGTCCTATTTTTGAGCGTGATTCTAACTTCCAAAGCTTTGGCGGCGGATTCAACTGATCTTTCCAAAAAATGCATGGAATCCTTAAAAGCATTTCCTGGCAAAGTTGATTTAAGCTTATTGCAAAAGGCCTGTGACAGGGTCCAACTGGACGATGTTTGCAGGAGTGTTAACGGAACTCCTATTTTTCACTACGAAAAGATCGCCAAAAATACTGAGGCCAAGAAGGTTTTGGTATTTAGCCTTATACATGGTGATGAGACCCATGCGGGCACTGTGGGACGTTATTGGATGGAACGCCTTGAGAGTTTTGACCCTCGCAATTCTTGGCGTGTGGTGCCTGTTCTGAATCCAGACGGTGTTCAGGCCAAGACGAGAACCAATGCCCATAATATCGATTTGAATCGTAATTTTCCCACTAAAGATTGGGATCAACTTGCCAAGACTTATTGGCAAAAGCAAACCAAGTCAAATCCCCGCCGCAATCCTGGCGATAGCGCGGGAAGTGAAGCAGAAACCAAATGTGCGTTGAAACATCTGGAAGAGTTTAAACCGGATTTTATCGTCTCCGTGCACACCCCACTCAAAGTTTTAGACTTCGACGGACCCAAAGTGAATTTCCCAAAGTATGATTATCTGCCTTGGAAATCCTTAGGGCATTTTCCAGGTAGCCTAGGCCGTTACATGTGGTTTGAACGCCGGACCCCAGTTTTAACCACTGAACTTAGAGAAGATCTGCCTGCCACCCTCGCTCCTCTGGAAAGACTTCAGGATGTAATCGGGACTCTGGTCAAAATCGAAATCAAAGCAAAACGAGCAGACGCGATCATTCCCAATCAAGTGGTGAAAACTTCGGTCTCTCCTGAAGTGAACGAAAAAAACTAATGAAGCATTGTGTTCTGGAGAGCTTGATGAATCTCTAAATTGCGTTCTTGTTGTGTCACAACGCTATCTTGAATCGCTGCGAGTTTTTTCAGTAAAAGATCTTTTGCTGTGCGAATGGCCACGAAAATATCTTTGTCGACGCCTTCGGCTGTAATCTTAGCTCGGTCTTCACTTAATGTGATTGAAATCCTATAAAGGGATTTCAAGTCATTAAGCTCGAATTTTTTTCCTTCCGCTTCATATTGAAGCGCTAGTTTAGTGGGGTCTTTCAAAATAACAGCGACCACGGTTTGTGGAGTTACATAGGGCTGAAACTCTGCAATTTGCTGGTAAACATACGATTTTACTTCGGGACTATCTTCAAGGCAAACTTCAGGATTCTCTTCAAGGGCTATTTTAAGTTGCTCTAGCCCGGGGTTCAGAAGGTCAGACATAAGGGCCTCCTATTCCGTTACTACAGGTTTCTTCTATCATAACAATGAGTTCCAATTAAGTCAGGTCAAGGAACCGCGAAATAAAAAATATATTTAAAATGGCATATATTTGATTTAAAATCTCGACCTTGGACGGTCCAGGGAGTCTTTGAGACTCCTTTCGCCTTAAAATGAGATGATCAAGAAATCGTTTAAAAGCCTATGTAGGAGCTATTTTGAACACTATTTCGGAATTAAAAAAAGAGGCAAAAGTGGCGCTGCCACAACTTGAAAAATCCTGGCTGACACTGCTTCAGCCTGAATTCGAAAAAGATTATATGAAAAATTTGCGGAGTTTTCTCATTTCGCAAAAAAACTCTAAAAAAATCATCTATCCGAAAGGTGAAGAGTATTTTGCAGCGATGAATTTGACTCCCCTTGATAAGGTAAAAGTGGTGATTATAGGCCAAGATCCTTATCATGGTCCTGGACAAGCTCATGGCTTGAGTTTTTCGGTTCGCAAGGGAGTGCGTTTTCCGCCCTCCTTGATGAATATTTTCAAAGAACTTCATGACGACTTGGGTTTGCCGCTTCCAAAAAGCGGAGATCTTACCCATTGGGCGGAGCAAGGTGTGTTGCTGCTGAATGCAGTTCTTACGGTGGAAGGTGGTAAGGCGGCGGCTCATCAAGGCAAAGGATGGGAGCTGTTTACGGATCAAATCATTGCGACTTTGAATAAAAATCGGGAACATATCGTGTACCTTTTATGGGGCAGCTATGCGCAGAAAAAAGCTGCATTTGTAGATCGCACAAAAAACCTAGTGTTAGAATCCCCCCATCCCTCACCCTTGTCTGCTTATCGAGGCTTCTTTGGTTCAAAGCCTTTTTCGAAAATTAATAAATATTTGCGTGAGCATGGGATTAAAGAAATAGATTGGTCTTTGCCCTCTTAAAAGCTTTTCTTCAACGTTTAAAAAGTCGAGGCTTTTATACTGATTCTAGGCGAACTTATAGGAAGTACAAAAAAATATGGATTTCAAATTGAAACTCGCGGAAAATAATTCGAAACCAAGCAAGGAGCACAGTTTATGGCAATCATTAAAATCTTAGGTGTGTTGGGTCTAGTGGGATCCGTCGTTTACGCCATGGATACAGCCGCTGATAAAAAAGGCCACGAGGTTAAAGAAAAAGCCTTAGCGACGGCACAGGCTGCTGCGGAATATACCAAGGAACAAAAAGCGGAAATGCAAAAAAGTCTTGAAGATAAAATGGGAAAAATATCTGGCGAGATTGCAGATTTGAAAAAAGATGCGGCAGCAGCTTCGGGCAAAGTAAAAAAAGAATTGGACCAGGAAATCAAGACGCTGGAGAAGAAGCAAAAATCCTTACAAAAAGATTTAGCTCGTTGGAAAAAAAGTACGGGTAAAGCCTGGGAAGATATGAAAAACGGAATGAGTCAGGCTATGGATAATATTTCTGAGTCTTACCAAAAAGCAAAAAAAGAGTTCTCAGAAACTAAGTCTGAGTAAGTCGGAGTGACAAAGTTTCGATCCCAACTTCAATATGTGAATCAATGGCCTTCTCCAAAGAGATTTGGTGATGAAGTTTTATTAATCTATGACAATGTTTTCGAAACGAATACAAAAGCAGCCCAGTGGATAAAGCGCTTTCCTGTGCGCTATGCGGTGAAGTCCGGAGAATCACTGAAGAGCCTTCAAAAATTCCCGCAACACATGAATATGATTTTGCAAAAGACCCATAATTTCTCCTCTAAGAAATTAAAAATAATCGCCCTAGGCGGGGGCAGTGTGGGAGACTTTGGGGGCTTTGTAGCGAGTATTTATAAGCGTGGTGTTGAGCTGATTCATATTCCAAGCACCTGGCTTTCAGCTATGGATTCAGCCCATGGTGGAAAGACCGCTCTGAATGCCCGGGGTGCTAAAAATCAAATCGGCACATTTTATCCTGCGAAAGAAGTTTATCTTGTGAAGCCCTTGTTGTTGGCGCAGCCTTCAGAACGTAATTTCGAGGCGTTGGGTGAACTTATTAAGATGGCGTTGATTTCCGGAGGGAGTCTTTATAAAAAACTGAATCAGGTGAGTTCGTTGAATTCGGGAACTCTTTGGAAATTGCTTCCTTTGGTGGTGACAGAAAAATACAAAATAGTCCAAAAGGATCCTTATGAGCTCAAAGGACTTCGCCATGTTCTCAACTTTGGACATACAATGGGCCATGTCTTTGAAGCTCATTATGAGTTACCCCATGGAGTAGCGGTTCTTGCCGGCTTGCAATTCGCCCTTGAGTGGAGTTATGAGCGGGGCTTTATGAATCAGGCCGAGTATTTAAAATTAATGCGAGCCCGGTTCTGGAAAAAGGCGGTTCAAGCAAAGCAGTTCAGTGTTTGGAAAAATCTTAATATGATGGCGTTATTAAGCGATAGGCCGCAAAAATTTTTGCACTACCTGGAGCAGGATAAGAAAAAGACTAATATGCGGAATTTGCGTTTCGTTTTTTTAAAAAGTCCGGGTCATCCACTCATCGCTGAGATCTCATTAAAAGACGTTCTCCCAGAGATTGCTCGTCAGCAGTCTTTTTGGGGGTAAGATGAAAACTTTTCGTTTTCAAGGCCGCATTCCTGCTTCCAAGTCTCTTATGAATCGCTCCTTGATCGTACAAAGTTTTGAGCCAGCATTAAAACTGATTGGAGACTCAAGCTGTGATGATGTCACTCACTTGAAGCTTAGCCTTAAAAAACTCAGTTGTAATAAGCCCGGCCAGAGGACCGTGTTTGATTGCGGCGAAGGCGGGACCACCTTGCGTTTTCTTGCGCTCAGGGTTTCGAGGGAAAAGGGGGAGTTTCTTCTTAAAGGGACGCCACGCCTTCTCCGTC
The DNA here is from genome assembly GCA_036559425.1 of Pseudobdellovibrionaceae bacterium. Lineage (GTDB taxonomy): Bacteria > Bdellovibrionota > Bdellovibrionia > Bdellovibrionales > Bdellovibrionaceae > JACMRP01. The sequence goes on from DATBTE010000307.1 coordinate 7,015, forward strand.
GACCGCAAAAAGAAGTAAAGACTCTTCTTAAACAATTAGGGGCTAAGGTTGTTTTTGAAAAAAAAGGAATTCGTATTATTTCTGAAGGTTGGAAACAGCCAGCAGAAGGAATTGTCCTTAGCGCTAAGGATTCCAGTCAGTTTTTGTCAGCGTTGTTTTTGAACGCCTGGAATTTGGCATTTGATCTTAAAATAACGGTTCGTGGAAAAATCACTTCGGAATCCTACTTTTTAATGACTTTAAAAGTATTAAAAGACTTGGGCCTTAAGTTCTCTCGCAGAGGAAATATTTTTTACATTCCTCGTAATCAAAAGGTCAAACTGGCTCAGTACACAGTGGAGTCTGATCTAAGTTCTTTATTTAGCGTGGCTTCTTTCGCAGGGGTCTCTGGCAAGGCGATTTTTAAAGATTTTCCGAAGAAGAGCTTTCAGCCAGATGCCGCATTCACTCAGGTTTTTAAAAAAATGGGAATTCGTAATATTCAACAAGGGAAAATCCTTTCCGTAAGTTCACCGAAAATTTTGAAGGCGGTAAAAGTGAACTTACAAAATGCTCCAGATTTATTCCCGGTCCTTGCGGTGCTTTGCAGTTTTGCGGAAGGACGATCTGTGCTTTTTGGAGCTCCGCAGTTGGCCTATAAAGAATCCAATCGTATTCAGAAGACCGCGGAGCTTTTGAAAAAAGCCGGGATTTCTTGTAAGCCGCGGAAGGATGGACTGGAAATCCAAGGCCGGAGCGGAATTATTCCGGTGGCTTCTTTTATGTTTGATCCTGACAAAGATCATCGCTTGGCAATGGCTGCCGCGCTTTTAAAATATTTCGGACAAGAAATTAAAATCAAAGATCCAGAAGTTGTTTGTAAAAGTTTTCCAGAGTTTTGGAAGTATGTGGGAGTTCAGGCATGATTACAGTGATTATTGGACAAAGAGGTGTGGGTAAGACCCACTTATTAAAAAGAATCCATCGTTATACCAGTGATGAAAAAGTGCCTTGTTTTGACCTTGATCAAGAGATCGAAAAACGTGCAAAAAAAACTATTCGTGAAATTTTTGAACGAGAAGGGGAAGAGGTCTTTCGAGATCTGGAAAAAAGAATTTTTCAAGAAATAATTCTGTCTCATCCTACTTGTTGGTTGGCAGTGGGCGGCGGCTTTCCCGTGGGGATTATTCCTGAAACAGTGCGAATTCTTTGGGTCCAGAGATCTACAGATCACGCAGGAAGAATTTTTTTGGATCGTCCCCGCTTGGACAAAGACTTGTCACCACTGGAGGAATTCGAAAAAAGAGCGAAATCACGGGAATTTCATTTTAAAAATTCTTACGATCAAGTTTATTTAATGCCTGAGGGACTCATCGAAGTAGATCCTTTAGAAGAAGATATTTTGATTCGCCACAAAAAAGTCTTTGCTGGAGCTTTGACTCTGTTACCGGAATTATTCTTAAAAAAAGCCCGTTTGCATGGATTTTTTGAAAATTATGCCAATCGCGGCATCGAGTTCTTTGAAATTAGGGATGATGTTTTAAGTCACGATCAAGTTCAAATATGCTTAGGCTCTTTATTTTCGGAGAAATTTATTTTTTCCTTTCGCTCGGGAAAGACGGAAGAGCCGCCTCATAGTAATCAAATTGAATACTATGACTGGGCCATTGAATTGGGACCCATACCTGAACCTTTTCGTTTTTTAAAACAACGCTTGATTGTTTCTTTGCATGAGCTTCGAGAAGGGGAATCGTTGGAAGATGCTTTTCATCGATTAAATGAGGAATCTGGGAAGTGTATTCATCTGAAGTTCGCTCCCATAGTAAATTCGTTTGAAGATTTACTATTAGGTTATTTCTGGCAGCAAG
>DATBTE010000308.1:0-2581 GCA_036559425.1 Pseudobdellovibrionaceae bacterium
GAATAAGCACAGAAACTCTTCGGCAAATCCGTCTCGTTCAGAATTTCATTATTATAATAATTCGTTACCGGAACCTCTGCGGTTGGAATCAAATAAAGATCAGTCCCCGTAAGATTAAATACGTCTTCCTTAAACTTGGGAAACTGTCCTGTTCCCAAGAGACTATCGCTATTCACCATAAATGGCGGAATCATCTCCGTATATCCGTGCTTCTGAGAGTGAAGATCCATCATAAATTGGATCAAGCAGCGCTCAAGCTGAGCCGCCGCGCCTTTTAAAAAAGCAAAGCGGGTTCCTGTGGTTTTCGCAGCTCGCTCAAAATCGATGATATCCAGCGCTTCACCAATTTCCCAATGTTCTTTACTTTTGAAAGAAAATTTCGGAGGTGTGCCCACCAACTTCACTTGCAGATTCTCTTTTTCAGAATGTCCAACAGGAACACTGCTATGAAGCTTGTTTGGAAGAGTTAAGGCAACATGAGTGACCTGCTGGTCAATCTCTGTGGCCTTCAGCTCAAGGTCTTTCACTAAGCCTTTCAGTTTCTCAACTTCCGCCATGAGTGCTGAGGTGTCTCCGCCTTCGCGCTTGAGCTTGCCAATTTCTCCACTTAGCTTGTTTTGCTTAGCTTTTTCGCTTTCGGCCGAAGTAATCATCTCTTTACGTTTTTTATTAAGCTCAATAATTTGCTCAAGAACTTCTGTGGAAGCCCCGCGGTTCACAAGACTTTGTTTGTATTCATCAAAGTAAGAAACACCATTCTCGGCCTTCTTTTCGAGAAGCTTAATATCGATCATTGCTAAGGACCCTTTCTAGTTACGGAGCGACGAGAATATACATCCTGAGGAGCATTGCCACAAGGATGAGAATTAAATCAAAAATGAGAATTTTTCCAATGTTCCAGCCGGAGGTGACTCTCACCACGAGACCCATCACCACGACCATCATAAAAATCAGGGCCAATGTTCCATAACCCACGAGTTCCTGGACGATAAGCCCAAGAGTGAGGCCGAGCATGAACCCCGTCAAAATACGAAGGCTCAAACAAAATAACAGCACCGAGGAGTTTTTTACTCCGTCTTGAACGTTTGTCGATAGGCCCTTCATTTTATCTGAAATATTCATTTTACCCTACCTGCCGCCAATACGGTTAATACGAGATTCAATTTCACCACGATCTAAAGCGTTTGGCGATAGTCCTAAATATTTATTATAAGACTGCACCGCTGAGCGAATATCTCCACGGACTTCATAAATCGCTCCCTGCTCTTTATAAATGTCAGCATAACCCGACTCACGAGAAGACGCCATAGATAGCAAATCTTGCGCGATATCGATAGCGCCCGACTGTCGATAACACTGAGCGGCTTTGACATAGGCATCCGCCCCCTGTGCCCGTAACTTCATGGCCTGAGAATACTCCGCCGCACATTCCGCATATTGCTTTTTTGCCCCGTAGATTTCCCCAGCTAACATATAGCTGTCGGCTAAATTCGGATTCTCTTGTTTCTCTTTTTTTACAGCTTCCAGCGCTAAATTGAAATCACCGGCTAAAAACGCAGATTTACCAATAAAGTAATAGACCCGCGGAAAGTGAGAATTAAGACTTTGAACTCGCTTAAATTGCTGGATCGCCTCTTCAAAACGGCCACTCTCCATATAGAGTTTGCCGGCTTGAAATAAAGCCTCGCCATCGGAAGGATCTAAAACCGCCGCAGTTAAAAAAGCTTTTAAAGAACGATCCACTAAACCCACAGCCTTGTAGCACTCACCTAAGCCTATAAAAGCCTTCTTATTTTTTGAATCTGCCTCTGTCACTTGCTCATAATATTCTTGAGCTTGTGTATAACGGTCCTCAGATTTGAAAATCTCTGCCAGTGCGACTCGATACTCTAAAGAATAGGAGTATTTCCTAATGAGTTCTTTCACATAGTTCACACCAGAATCCACACCATTAATTTGCGCCATGACCTTAGCATAAGTAATCTGAGCTTCAGCATTAGTGGCATCGATTTCCACAGCTTTGGTGGCATAGCGAAGGGCTTCGTGCTGATACTTTTCGCGAGCCTCTGTATTTTTTCGTGTCGAAGATACAGTACTGCCATAAAGAGCTGCATTGGCCTTAGCTAAAAGCGTATAGGTTTCAATATCTGCATCATAAACACGAAGTGCGCGCTGGGCAAAGTTGATCGTACCTTGCATATTATTTCTACGGAATTCAATCAAAGCCATTCCACGAAACACTTCATAGTTATTCGGAGAAATTCTAGCCGCATTTGTTAAGGCATTTGCTGCACCAGCAAAATTATAACGCTGGGACAGATAATCCGCTTGAAGGACGTAGGCAGTGATCAAATTGGGCTCTGCCTTAATTGCTTTTGTCAGCCACTCAATGGATTCAAAACTTTGATTCAACTGCCACAAACACTTTGCTGCTTTGACCGCCGCCATGCCGCTTTTAGGATCTATTTCAAAGGCGGCCTTAAACTCGGCTTGCGCCGCCAAACAGTCTCCAGTGCGTGCATATTGATCGCCAATAAACATCATCTCACTGTTGGTAGACTTTTCCTTAATTTTATCCGAG
>DATBTE010000309.1:0-15552 GCA_036559425.1 Pseudobdellovibrionaceae bacterium
TCCTCCCACTTGGCCAACGGCAACCAGGGCCCTACCCTATTTTTGGAAATCAAAGAATGTTCTGAAATTTTCTTAGTGCTGAGTAAAAATAATACGTCTAAAAAAGTCAATTCCTTGTCCGGATCATTTTTAATATGCCAACAAACCGCCGTCAGTTCCGGGGTGTCTTCATCTAAAATAAAAGCGTTATTGGTATTTTCCTGAGAATTCTCCACAGAAAGAAGGCCCAACACAATATGGCTTTTCTCTTCACTCGCGTTGATTTCCTCGCTTCCTTGGTCTGAAAAATCTGGATGTTGTATAAGCATGACCCACTCAGAAAGCTGGTCGTGAAAAATCATATCAAATAAATTAATCTGTCCTTTTCTTACCGCTTCCATGATTTCTTGCTCTGTCAGCGGACCAAAATTTTCTTGACCATTCGAAATGTAATATTTTTTCACCAGATCTCCCTCTTATGACCATTCTTTAATTTCATCACAATTGTGAAAACTCCTGAAAGAATAAAAAGAAATCTTTCTCATTATATTTTTTCATAAAAAAATACTGAGCTCCAGGCTTCATTTTCTTCTGCGACTCTTCAATCGCGAGCGTTCGCAAACACTCCAGGGTAAGACGCTTTTCTGCCATACAATGCGAAGAGACTTGTTCTCGTTTTGCAAAAGGAACCCACGTTACATTGAAATAATTCTCTCCGAGCGGCCGTATTTTAAGATTGATAAGTTCATTGGGGGTTAGTTCGTTCGCTTTATCCATGGGCAAGAGAAGCCAACAAGGCTTTTCGCAGGTACGAATTTCTTCTGCACTCGCCGTCTCCGCATTTGCTAGGACATGCACAGGCTGGCGAAATATTTTTTCGTACTCAGCCTTAAGCAATTCGAAAATTTTTTGAGACTCTGGGGAAAGTGGCAAAAATCCCCATAACACATAATGTGCATTTTGAAATTCCGGGGACAACCGAAAAACAACTCCCTCTGCGATATTTTGCCGATCTGGAGAAATCACTGACGCAGCAATCAGGGGAGCAGAGCGCAAGCTCACACCCACCTTCACTAAATAAAGCATGCAAGCTGAAATTAAAATAAATGCCAAACAGAGCAGAATGGTGATTTTTTTCATATTCTAAATATGAAGAAAAAGAATTAAGATGACAACCTCTCTCTAAAACTCAATCAAACGCGTGTTCTGCTGCGTACCCAAAGGCGCAATGGTGTCAGCTCTCTCTCACTCCAGCCAACAAAGTTGCCAACAATTTTATGCTGACCGTCCTGTGAAGGCAATTCTTCAGTTGATACGATCCGCAGTGTCGGCATCGGAATACCAATTGCTTTAAATACTTCGCTATGAACTTTGATCAGAGCTCCCGCCGTTGCAGAGATATTCGATTGCAAAGTACAACCCAATTCGGACAAAGAAATGATCTCTGTTTTAGTCTCAAATTCAGCTTTGACCTTAACAGCCGCTTCGACAAAACGTGAGGGGCCTTGCTGCGCCTTATCGACGATGTTTTTAACTTTCTCTAAAAGCAAAGATGGATCGATCGGCTTAACCACATAATCGTCAGCTCCCGCCTGAATTCCCTTTTCCACATCGGCCTTTTCCCTCTTTCCAGTCAGCAAAATCACCGGAAGCCGAGCCAACTGAGGCTGATTTCTTATAGTGCGCAATAAAGCCAAACCTGTGCCCCCTACAGACATGACCACATCCGAGATCACCAAATCAAAGGGCTCTTGTTTTAAATGCTCCATCGCATCAATCGCATTCGTACAAGCAGTTACATAATGATGTTCACTTTTAAGCAAAGCTTCCAAAGTTAACAAAACGCTTTGTTGATCGTCGACAATAAGAATATGCGCCATAAAAAAACTCCGTTTACGCCGCCGCACGGGTCGCATATTTTTGCAACTCGCGCAGGCTTTTCGTCAGTTGATCTTCCACTGTCACCAATAATAATTTAACTTCTTCAACACTTGCAGCGTCTTCAATAGTTTGGCAGAGCTTTGCAAGACCTGTCGCCCCAAGAGTGGCACTCGTTGATTTCAACGCGTGAGCCGATTCTTGCACTCCTTCTAGATTGTTTTCATGACAGCCTGATGCAATAGTTCGCACCAAATCTGGAGCCGTATTCATGAAATCCTCAATCAAAGCTTCCGTAAGACTTTTATTGTTGACCATAAACTTCCGCAGCTTTTCAAGAGCCGCTTCATCTAACACTTTCGGCGAGGATTTTAACCAGCGATGCAGAACTTCCGTGAGACGGTCTAGCTCCAGAGGCTTGGTAAGAAAATCATCCATGCCCACCGAGAAACAAATATTTCTCTCGCCACTGGCCCCCTCCGCAGTCAGCGCCACAATCGGCGTTTTTTCACCCTTCTGTCTCTCGCGAATTTTTTCGGTGGCCTCATATCCTGTCATTACTGGCATTTGGCAGTCCATAAAAATAAGATCATAGGAATTTGACAGAGCCTTTTCCAGGGCGATCTGACCGTTGTTCGCCACATCCACCTCTAAACCTAATTTCTGCAAATAAGTCACCGCCACGCGCTGATTGACTAGTTGATCTTCAGCCAAAAGAACAGAGCCATTAAAAACCGGGGCAAAGTGACTTTCATGTTGAATCGAAATTTGTCCTAAGGTGGTTTCTGGCAAATCCAGAGTAAACCAAAAAGTAGTGCCTAAGCCTAATTTACTGTGAAGTCCAATTTGTCCCCCCATTAGTTCTATAAGCTGACGACAAATTGAAAGACCCAGCCCTGTACCTCCATATTTCATACCCGTTTTCGTTTGAAAATATTTTTGAAAAAGTGACTGACTCTCTTCTTCAGTCATTCCCGCCCCCGTGTCCATGACGGAAATCTTAAGGGTGGCTTTGTTTGCATAGGACTTCATACTCTCCACTGCAATTTGAATGTAACCACGCTCCGTGAATTTTACCGCGTTACCTATAAGATTTACCAATACCTGTCGCAATCTTTCAGGATCGGCAACAAAGGCCCACTCTTCTCGGCCCAGAAAACTGATCTCCAAACGAATGTTTTTTTCCCGTACCGCCGGAAAAAACAGTTCTAGAACATCTTCACAGAGAAATTTTAAGTCAAACGGACGGGGATTTATTTGAATTTTCCCAGCTTCTATCTTTGAATGATCGAGTATATCGTTAATCAGTCTCAACAAAGCTTCCGCGGATCTTTTGATGATCCCAACGTAATCTTCTTGCTCTTCTGTCAATTTGGTCTCCGCCAATAAAGTGGACATTCCTATAACACCATTCATAGGAGTGCGGATTTCATGACTCATGGCTGCTAAAAAATCGGATTTCATGCGAGCCGTTTCCAAGGCCGACTCGCGGGCACGGAGCCATTCTTGCTCCGTGGCTTTCCGTCGACTTATATCTCGAAATACAACGAGAGCGCCGTGAATGCCCCCATCAATGTCGCGAAGATAACGGCTGCTAATACTGATATAAATTCCCTCAGGATTCATTTCGTTGTGGACAAGAATCTCAATATCCTCGACCTGTTCACCCTGAAGAGCCCGTGCGAAGGGAAGCTCCTGCAGACCGATTTGCTGTAAACTATTGATGTCAAAAAAACCGAAGGCTTTGGCATCCTCTTCTGAAGAAATACTTTTTATTTTATTTCCAATGATTCGTTGAGCCGCCGTATTATAACGGGTGAATTGTCCTTTTTCATCAACAACGATCAGGGCTTCGCTAATGCTATTAAGAATTCCATCCAAAAGAATGGATTGAATTTTAAGTTCCGATATATCTTTCTTTTGATCTTCATATGCCTTCTCCCTTAGATAGTGACTCATCAAAATCAAACAACAAGAAATCGCAATTCCCATCAAGAAATACCAAAGGGCTTTTGGCTGAGTCATGCCAAAAAAATTCCACGGATCAGAGGAATTCTCACTGATATCTTTAATCATTCCGTCTAAAAGTGAAATCAATTCACTCGACTCAGATGTCGCCGCGACCGCACGGTCCCCCTTTATGGTCCCGCTTTGCTTTCTCTCAATCTTGTCATTGAGACTCAGAAAATAAGCGCGAGATTTTTTCTGAATCTCGACGAATTTTTTATATTGCCCAGGAACTTTCTTAAAACCGTCCGCCAACTCACTAAAGCGCTGGCCAAGCTGAACGATCTCCCGATTGTAATCATCCAGATCTTTGCCCTTACCATTCACTAAATATTGTGCACTATTCCTAGAAGCCTGATAAATGCCCTGGCGAACCTCAAAAAGTAAGGACAAAGTATAAATGTCAGACTTAGAGCCGTTGTCTTGAAAATAATAGAAGCTGGACGCAAAGAGGAGCAGAACTCCAAATTGAGTTCCAAAACGTCGCAACAAAAAATGGAATAACGAAGACTTATCCATCAATATCGTATCGGAAAAAATATGTCTTACTTCAATATATCCGAACCATATCCATACTTTGGTCTAGCTCTAAATACATAAACTGATAAATAAATTAGAAGGTAATCGAACTTTCTTCCGTCTCAGGCTTATCGCCGATCATAATTTTACGAACGACTCGAATCACCACGCGGCGATTTTTAGCCCGACCTTGATAGTTCCCATTATTCGCGATCGGACGGCTTTCTCCGTATCCGATCCCTTGAAAGTCCACTTTCGCAAGTTCCAGCATGTGCTCTTTCAAATAGGTCTTCACTACATTGGCTCGGGATTGACTCAATTTTTGATTGTAAGACTCAGACCCAACAGAGTCCGTATGCCCCTCGATCGTGATGGATTGCACCCCTGGAGTCTCGCGAATCATTCTTACCACAATATCCAAATTCTTGTACGAGCTCGGATCGAGTTCTGTGGAATCAAATTTGAACCTTAAGAAAGTCAGGGTAAAGTTTTGAACTTTTGGGATCTTCGTCAAATCACGTCGAGGTTGAACCTCGCTTCTCTTTTCCCATACGGGACCAAATGCATAATTGATTCCTGAATAAATTCTCCAGGCAGGGGTGCCGGTCCCATGATAAATCTCCGTACCTCCGCCAAAATGCACCGCTAGATTTGTCGTCCAATCGTATTTCATGCCCACAAGGGTCTCTAAAGAAGATCTCTCGCGATCCGAAATATTCAGTGTTTGGGAATCATTGCTTTTGCCATCCGGATAGCTTCCGTAAAGTTCCCAAATCAGCTTCGTATCTAAACTGGCTAAAAGATAACTTGCGGCCACCGAATAAATCCACTGATTCGGCAATGGGGTAATTCCATAGGTCGCAGCAAGACTGGCTCCTGGATTGCGCCAACGATGACCAATATTAAAACCGAGCAGAACATTATGCAACATCACGTCGGCCACCAGCTCAAGATTGTAAGTAGGGCCCGGATTTTCCCCTGTATAAGGATTATTCTCCACCAAACTTTGATCCACAGAAGCCACTGCGGCCCATCCCCATCTATCACCATTAAAAAAACGATACTTAGAATTCCAACGTTGTCCCGTCATTCCGGTTTGGCTGTATTTACCTAGCTGACCGCCATCATCCACCGACTGAGACCACAAATAAGGAAGAGCAAAACCCATATCCCAATTATCGCCAAGGCCGACCCCAAAATTAAGATCGGAAGAGAACAAACGATCATTAAACTTGGTGCGTGCCTGCCCACTGCCATTGATCCCATACACGTAAGGTAAGGAATTCACTGCATAGTTTAGAAAGAACCCAATATTAACGATACCTGGATCTAAGGTGGCTGAAGAATGAACCGTTACAAAATCGAGTCCATTGGTCGTAGGATTGAAAGTCTGCGAGTCCATGCCAAGCACGTTGGCTTGGGAGACCTGACTTTGCATGCAAACACTACTAAAAATTAATAGGTTGAATAATATTTTGCAAAAGTTCATGTGGAAATTATCACTAAACTTTTACTCATCAGTCACGACTTATTTGTTTATGTTCTCTTATAGTCATCCTGATATCGAACAATATCATCTTCTCCGAAATAATTCCCTAACTGCACCTCGACGAACTCCAAAATTGAATCCGAAGTATTACGAATACGATGTTTAGCTTGGATCGGGATAAAAACATGGCTTCCCGCCCTCACCAGGATGACTTGATCATCGAGGACCACTTCCCCCTGCCCCCGAGTGATAATCCAATGCTCAGCTCTTTGACTGTGAGATTGATAGGAAAGTTGGGACATAGGATTCACCGTGATAACTTTGGATTTAAAGTGCGCGGTATCACGCAGAATCTCAAAAGCACCCCAAGGACGTTTTTCAAAAACATGATCTTTCGTAAGCATTGAACCTTGCTTCTGCAAAGCTTCAACTACTTGCTTCACCTCTTGGGATTCTCCTTTTTTAACCACCATCAAAGCGTCTGCCGTATCCACCAGAATGAGATCATCAGTTCCCACAAAAGAGTATACTTTGCCTTGTCTACCAAAAACAAAGTTGTGATGGCCGTTCACTTCTAAGGATTTACTGGAAGCCTGTCCTTCCGCCACTTGCGCAACCGCATCCCAAGAACCTACATCACTCCACTTCATATCGGCAGGCACACAGGCCAACTCTTCAGAAGAGAGACTCTCCATAATGGCATAGTCGAGAGAAATATTCTTGAACTGAGAGTAAATTTCATTCAAGTTGCTAAAATCTTCCTTCAATTGACTGACAATTTCAAAAATATCAGGCTGAAGATTTTGAAACTTCTCCAGCATGATCTTGGCTTTAAAAATAAACATGCCTGCATTCCAGAAAAAATCACCGGAAGCTAAAAATTTCTCGGCTTTTTCCAAGGAAGGCTTTTCGTGAAACTTCAAAACTTTGTTTGATTGAGAATCTTTTTGAATATATCCGTAACCGGTGGCGGGATGATCTGGGGGGATTCCCAAGGTTACAATTTTATTCTGCAAAGCCAATTGCTCAGCCTCTCGCACCGCTTGATAAAAGGCTTCTGTATCCTGAATTAAATGGTCTGATGGAAATACACCCACCACTTCGTTACCTAAGCCACGCAAGACCAATAAATGAGCCAAGAGGGCCACGGCAGGAGCGGTATTTTTGGCTACAGGCTCATAGATCGTGGTGACAGCTGAGAGATGTAATTCTTTGAGATTTGATTCCGTCAGGGTTTTTAAAGACTCCCCAGTGATGATCCAAAGTGGGCCTAAACTCTGACATCTTTTCAAAGTAAGGCTTTGTAAAGAATCTTCAAAAAGATCACAAAACTGTTTAGGAAAATTTGCACGGGAAACGGGCCACAGACGAGTCCCACTCCCTCCGGATAAAATAACTGGAATCAAACAATTCCTCCTAGGACAAAGGCCTATAAAATCAAAAGCTCTGGTCATCGTCTACTAAAAATAGTCACATATTGATTCAGATGGTCATTCAATCTGAGTCTTATTCACGACAGTGTTGAAGAAAACACACGGAAATCTTTCGGAACACCCCTGAGTTTAGACTGTTTTTCCGCGCGAAAAATTAGACTTTCTTTAACGATAGAGACATACTCGAATCTTCATCAGGAGGATTAATTCATGAGTATTCCATTTATTGACCTGAAAACACAATACAAGGCCCTTAAGGGCTCTATAGACTCCCAAATTCAAAAAGTTCTTGATCATGGAGCCTATGTCAACGGCCCTGAAGTCGCTGAACTCGAGAAAAAATTGGCGCAACACACGGGTGCAAAATATGCTCTCACTTGTGCCAGCGGTACAGATGCTCTAGTCCTTCCTTTAATGGCCTTAGGAGTAGGCCCCGGAGATGAGGTTATTACAACAGCCTTCTCTTTCATTGCAACAGCTGAGACCATTTGCCTAGTCGGCGCAAAACCGATCTATGTTGATATTGATCCGCTGACTTACAATATTGATTTAAAAGCGATAGAAAAAGCCATCACTCCTAAAACCAAAGCCATTATGCCCGTCTCTTTGTATGGACAAATGGCAGACATGGACGAAATCAACGCGATCGCTAAAAAACACAACCTCTTCGTGATTGAAGATGCGGCTCAAAGCTATGGAGCAAGTTACAAAGATCGCAAATCTTGCAATGCCTCTCTTGTCGGCGCCACTAGCTTCTTTCCAGCAAAACCGCTGGGATGCTACGGAGATGGCGGCGCGATTTTCACCAATGACGAAAACCTTTTAAAGACCATGAAAGAGATTCGCGAGCACGGTTCTGAATCCCGCTATTACCACACCCGTTTAGGGATTAATGGACGTTTGGACACACTCCAGTGCGCCATCCTTTTAGCAAAAATGGAAAGATATGACTGGGAAGTCGAACAAAGACAAAAAATCGCTGACCGTTATAACGAGGCCTTTTCTGCCATCAAAACTCCTGGCTTCGTAGTCCCTTTAGTGAAAAACGATCGCAAGAGTGTTTGGGCACAATATACATTGTCCGTAGAAAACCGTAACGATTTCCAGAAGAAACTCACAGACACCGGCGTACCCACCTCTGTGCATTATCCTCGCACGATGCCAGATCAACCTTGGTACAAAGAAAACACACCTTGCAACAGCAACATTAGCAAAGCTCGCCACGCTGCAGAGCATGTGATTAGCTTGCCAATGTTTCCAGATATGGATACAGCAACTCAAAATAAAATTATTGGCGCCGTTGTTAGCGCAATGAAGTAAGGATTTTTCATGTCTACGGGTTTTAAAGCTCTTGAAAAAACAGTGACTCTGCAAACTTCTCAAGGGTCCATCACTTGGGGAGACGGTAGAAATTTCGTTCTCTTTGCCGGTCCCGATATCATTGAAGACGAAGGAATGGTTTTAGAAACGGGCAAAGAAATCCAAAGAGTCACCAAAGCTTTGGGTATCCCGTGGATTTTAAAATGCTCTTTTGATAAAGCGAATCGTCAGAGTGCCAGCAGCTTTCGAGGTCCTGGCTCAAATAATGCGCTTAAAAGCCTTGATAAGATTAAAAACGAATTGAGCTGCCCCCTCTTAACGGACGTTCATGAGACCTTCCAGGTTGAAGACACTGCAAAGGTGGCGGATGTTTTACAAATCCCGGCCTTTCTTTCCCGCCAAACAGATTTGTTGGTGGCAGCGGCTAAAACTCAAAAAGTCATTCATATTAAAAAGGGTCAGTTTCTGGCTCCCTGGGATATGAAGGCCATTGCCAACAAAGCCGTAGCCGCAGGGAATAGCAAGCTCCTGCTTTGCGAGCGCGGGACCACCTTCGGCTACAATCGTTTAATCAACGATATGACTGGCCTCATTGAAATGCGTAAGCTTGGTTTCCCAGTTATTATGGATGCCACTCACTCTACCCAATTACCAGGGGCCACTGGCGAAAGCAGTGGCGGCCGCGGAGAAATGGTCTGGCCTTTGGCTCGAGCAGCGATGGCTGTCGGAGTGGATGGAGTTTTCTTGGAAACTCATCCCAATCCAGAGGTGGCTCTTTGCGACGGCCCGACCTCACTTCCCCTGAAAAATCTAGAAGCCATGCTCAAGAATTTGCAAAAAATCTGGCAAACTCACTTCTAGTCTAAAGAGTCGAAACGCATGCAAAAAAAAGTTAAAAATATTTTGTTCCAAATTCTAAAGATTGTTTTCTCCGTAGGCCTTATTTTCTGGCTTGTCCAGTCGGGCAAGTTGAATTTCAAAGCCCTCACCAATCTTTTGCATCTCAAATATGTGCTCCCGGGATTTTTGCTGGTTGCTGGCAGCGTGTATCTGACAAGTGAACGCTGGAGAATTCTTTTACAGACTCAAAGCCATCACCTGCCCTCTTGGAAGACTTTTAAACTCACCATGATCGGAGTTTTCTTTAACTTCGCGGTTCCAGGGGGCGTGGGCGGAGATATCGTCAAAGCTTTCTATTTCACCAAAGACTATCCTGAATCCAAAATGGCGGCGGCCACCAGTGTACTTGTAGATCGTGTACTTGGACTCTATGGTCTAATTCTTATGGCCTTTCTTGCAATGCTTTTTGACTGGAAGCATGTACAGGCCGATAGCTCCTTACATTTTCTTTGGATAGCCATCATAGCTTTGCTCTTTACCGCCTCAACCGCTTTTGCTTTAATATTTTCGCAGAAAATTTATGATCGCGGATCTTTCAGAAGAGCACTTGAAAAACTTCCTTTTCACGAAAAAACAGTTCGGATTTATGAATCTGTTCATCTCTACGGCCGCAACTACAAAACTCTTATCGGCAGTATTTTCATCAGTCTCTTGTCCCAGTCCTTTTCAATCCTGTTTATGATTTTGGCAGGACATGCCTCTGGACTTGGCACTGAAATGCCATGGTCCACATATTTCCTTGTGGCCCCCCTCGGTTTTATGGCTACAGCCATTCCAATTTCTCCGGCGGGAGTCGGCGTTGGCCAAGCGGCCTTTTACTTTTTATTTAATATTTATAGCGGCCACGCGACAGATTTAGGACCGACAGTGGTAACCGCCTATCAGGTGGGACAGTTCCTCTTCGGCCTCCTCGGCGCTTTTTTCTATATGCAAAGAAAAGAAAAAGCTCCTCTAGAAACCAGTCCGAGCTAATAAAAATAAACCATAAAGATATTGTCCATTGAACCAGTTCCATGAGCTGGTTCAATAAACTATCGTTTGGCAATAATCAGAGTGAAACCTCTGAAAAATGAGTGATCACTTGATATTTGAAATCAGGATGGAGCTTTTGAAACTCATAAAGTTTTCGAATCTCTCCCTCTTGTTTTTCTGAGGTCACTAGATAAAGCTTACGCACTCCACTTAAAAATGCGGGCATCATGTCCGTGGCACTATCTCCGACCATGACTGAGGAAGAAAAAGAAATCCCCAATTCCTCTTCGGCATGTTTAAACATACCAACGTCGGGCTTACGATAGTGGGGACGCGCTTGGGCTTGTTTAAAATCAGTTCCCTCTGAGTAGGGGGCACAGAGACTCAAATCCACCCATTCACCTTGGGCCGCCAGCAACTGACAAATTTTCTGATGAATTTGACGATACGCTGTCCAAGAAAAATAGCCTCGCCCCAGGCCTGATTGATTGCTCACCACCGTAATCCACATACCAAGACCGTGAGCTTTTCTAAGAAGTTGGAGAATGCCGGGCTTTAGAGCCACCTTAGTGAGATCTGCATTATAGGGAATATCCTCAATGATCACGCCATCCCGATCCAAAAACAGACAACTTTGTTGACCAAAACCTTCTAAGGATCTTTCGCTCTTCGACATTAGAAGTACTTCACCAATCCGTCTTCAATGAGAGATTTCTCAATCATAAAGCACAAAGTGTGATAAATCGCTATATGGGCTTCCTGGATATTCGCGGTGTTTGAACCCGGAGCAATAATATAATGATCCGCTAGATTCAGGGCTTTGATTTTACCACCGTCTTTCCCTGAAAGAAGAATGCTCTTTGCGCCCAATTTACGACAAGCCTCTAAAGCCGTAATGATATTGTTCGAGTTGCCTGAGGTCGTGATGGCAAGAAAGCAGTCTTCAGGTTTCATGAGGCCCATCACTTGCCGTGAAAAAATATGGTCATAACCGTAATCGTTACCCACAGCTGTCAGAAAAGAACTATCCACAGTCAAAGCAAACGCACGGATAGGCGTACGATCACGTGAGAGCTTACCTACCAATTCTGCAGAAATATGCTGGGCATCCGCTGCGGATCCACCATTCCCCGCGATATACATGCACCCGCCCTTTTTATAAGACTCCACAATCGTTTTGATGGCACCAGCAAAGCTATTGAGAACTTCTGCAGATTGAGACAATGCCACCATATTTTTGGCGGACATTTCTAAACTCTCACGAATATAAGCCTTAAAATCCATTACCACCTCACAGTAAAACTTATGTTACCAAAAAAGCTCTGCGGAAGCATCTGGGTTTTTCCAGAAGCCCTCTCTCTACTCACTGCGAAAAATCAAAAGATTGCCAATGCTTAGAGCTCTTTCTAACCTAAGCAAATAGGTACTTAAACTATTTTTATAAAACACGTCAGGAGAGTTATGACCTTGCTTCTAAAGCAGATATTCTCTTTCTTTCAGCTTCTGAATTCAGAAACTGGAACCAACCAACTAGCCTCGGGCCTCGCCTGTGGGCTCATCTTGGGCTTCTCTCCTTTTCTGTCCATTCAAACCTTGTTGATTCTATGTCTGGTTTTTTTCTTCCGCATTCAAATGGGCGCCGCCTTCTTGTCTGCCTTCTTTTTTAAATTTGTAGCCTTCATCGTCGATCCTTGGGCGGACCAATTGGGCCGCGAAATTCTTGAGAATGTATCACTGCGTCCGCTGTTTACGGAGATGTACAATATGCCTCTTGTGCCGCTGACTCGATTCAATAACTCCATTGTGATGGGCTCGGGGCTTGTCGGTCTTATTATGGTGATTCCAGCTTTTTTTATTTTTCGAGTTTTGATCACTAAATATCGCGCAACTTTCGTTGCTAGATTCAAAGGCACAAAAATATGGAAAGCCTTCGCCACTACGAAAGTGTATGGATGGTATTCTAAATACAAAGAACTCTACGGGTAATGACGATGACAACAGAAAAAAATAAAAAAACTCAAGGTCCCATTCGCTGGAACGCCGTTATTCCCTTCTTAATAATCTGCGCTCTGACTTTTATCTATTTCCATTTTTTCTTTGATTTCAATTTGAGAAAGGCTTTTGAATGGGCGGGCTACAAATCCGTCGGAGCCGAAGTCAATATCGCAAACCTTGAAACCAGTTTCTTCAAAGCAAGCCTTCGCATTCAGGGCATTGAAATCACTGATGCCGAAAAACCCCTTCAAAATACGATTGAAATCGGCGACATTCGTTGGGGGATGTCGTGGGACGCTCTTCTTCGGGGTAAAATTCTTGTGAACGAAGCTATGATTGAAAATATCCAATTCAATACCTCTCGTAAGTATGCAGGCAGAGTGGCTCCTCCAGAGCCTCCTCCAAAACCAGGTCCTGGTATGCTTGAGAAGGAGGCGGAGAAACTCAAAGAAGAGGCCCTAGCCAAAGCCCAGCAGCACTACGCCGACAATATGCTCGGCGATCTTGCAGCCATCTTAGGCGGCACAGATGCCAAGGCACAGCTCGGTAAGATCGAAGGCAGCCTTGTTTCAAAAAAGAAAGCCCAAGAAATCGAAGCTGATATAAAGAGTAAGCAAAAGTTCTGGGATGACAAAGTTAAAACTCTTCCTCAGGGAAAAGATATTCAAGCTTTGGGCGACCGCTTAAATAAAATTAAAACCAAAGATTTCAAAACCCCTCAAGAGTTGCAGTTCTCTTTGCAAGAGCTTGATGCTGTTTTAAAACAAGGAGATATCTACTACAAACAAATTGGCTCCACCGGTCAGGACCTTGAGAAAGATCTTAAGAAAATCGATGCGGATATTAAAGAACTAGATGTATTAATCAAAGCCGATATAAAAGCTTTGGAGACCCGTTTCCGTATTCCTTCCATCAATACGAAAGAGCTGACACGCGCCCTTTTCAATAAATACCTCGGCAAATATATGGCCAAGATAAATCATTATCGTGCGATGGCCGAAAAATATATACCGCCAAAATATATGGATAAGATTACAGGAAAGGATCAAGGGAAATCTGAAGATGGAGACGAAATATCTATTCAGCCACATCCACGCGAGAAGGGAATTTCTTATGAGTTTGGCCGCAAGAATTCTTACCCTTTATTGTGGATTAAAAAAGCCGCAATTAGTTCCCAAGCTGGAATGGCGCCCAAATCTGGAAATATTCGCGGCCAAATTCTCGATATTACGAGTAATCAAGTGCTTACCGGACGACCTACGGTAGCCACAATCAATGGAGACTTTCCCACAGAACAAATCAAAGACTTATTGCTAAAATTGGTCTTGGATAACACCAAAGCAGATAGCTTGGTCACTTATCAAATATCCGTAGGATCTTATCCCATTGCAGGGACCGATCTGGTTACTTCCTCTGATGTAAAAATCAGTCTTACGTCAGCTGTGGGCAAATTGAATATCGACGGCCAACTTAAGGCCTTAAGAGAGTTCAAAATGAATCTCAACAATCAGTTCACCACGACTAATTTCAAAATCAGTGCAAAGGATGGAAATATAGACAGCATTTTGAAAAATACCTTCTCAAGTCTTCCAATTATCAATCTCATAGGTTCGGCTTCTGGATATTTACCAAGCATCAGCTTTGAGGTAACTTCCAATTTGGGAAGTGAACTGGAAAAAGGACTTCGAAAGCAAGTGGAAGTTAAAATCGCTGAAGCACGCAAGCAAATCAATGCTTATATAAACCAAGAGGTCGGTAAACAACGGGAGCAAATCGACAACCAAGTGAAACAAGTTCGGGAGCAAGTAGAGCGAGAGGTTAAAAAGATCCAGGATCAGCTTAACACCCAGAAAAAGCAAGCAGAAGCCAAAGTCGAACAGGCCAAAAAAGATGCAGAAAATCAAGCCAAGAAAAAGCTCGGCGAGCAGGGCCAAAAAGCCGTCGAGGACCTAAAAAAGAAATTCGGCTTCTAACCCTCTTAAAAGAACTCAGCCGTACCAAAGGTTTTTATTCACAAAAATAAAAAAGCGTTAGAAATAGCGCTTTTTTATTTCAAACTAAAGATTCTCTAGTTGCCTTACAACAAAGGCGGAGTTGAGCTGGCGACTAAATCCTACAGGGGGCAGCTTAATGCCGACACCACGATCACTATTACTTTTGCTAAGGTACGAATTTCAATGGGCTTCGCTTGGTGTCTCGCTCGGAGTGTCCACAGCTCCGTGCGAGTCTAAGGAAATGGCATTTTGTTTGGAAAGTATCAGTTGCTTAACATAAGCAATCGCTTCCTCCGTATGCCAATCAATTGTGCCTGAAAGCTTTTTTACAAGTTTAAGGTCCTTGTTAAGCAAGAAAGACTCGGGCAAACGATATATATGATATTTTTGAGAGAGTTTTTTATCTGCATCCCAAACTACATGAATATTAGATAAAGTATTCATTTCGGGAAAAGATTTCATAAAGCTATTAATATCATCATGATTGGAATCTCCCGATATAGCGATAAGCTCAAGGTCACGAGGAAACGCCTGCATGAGTTTAATAAGGGACGGAACCTCTTCAATACAAGGCCCACACCATGAGGCCCAGAAGTTAATAACAACTACTTTACCCTTAAATTGAGCAAGATGGATATTTAGTCCCTGCAGGGTCTTCGTCTCAAAGTTGGGCAGCTCCTGGTTAATTTGAACTAATCCTTTAGCTGGGCCAGCAATACTATCGGCATTATCTTGCGTTTTTTGTTTGTATAACTCAACTGCAACTAAAATTAGCGCTGTAATACTGCCTACGATAAGCAATGCCTTAAGATGTTTATTCATTATTAAGCCCTCTCTTAGCCTCAAATACAAAAACCTAGGTTTCCCTAGGCTTATGTTAATCACTTTTTAAAAGATTGGGAGCCTAAAATTAAACTCTTGCTTCGGATCTACTTTTCTTCTGAAGGGTCCTAACAGACTTTCTCTTAGTTGCCACAGTTTTAGCAGCAGCTTTCTTCGCCTTAGTAGCTAATTTTTTTGCGCCCTTTTCATTATCTTTAGCAGCAGAAGACTTTTCGACTTTATC
>DATBTE010000310.1:0-2776 GCA_036559425.1 Pseudobdellovibrionaceae bacterium
CTGGCCGATTAGCTTATCTCAACTACGGGGATTTTAAGTTAGTCCTTGCGGAAGACCACGACTTAACCGCTCCTAATCAAAAGCCTGAAATCTACAAAACAAAAGGACGCATTAGCATTCACTTTGATACAAAAAATGTTGATGAAACCTTTTCAAAAATTAAAGATGGTCCTTATGTTATCACCCATCCTGAAAACACTCCCTGGGGCACTCGTTGGTTCGTAGTTGAAGACCCCGACGGAAATCAGTTCGGCTGGCAGGGACCTGAAAAAAAATAAGCGGTAGTCAGCGCGTTTTGCGGCGTCCGTATTTTTACCCCTGACTGGGACGGCTCCGTCGTGTTTTCCGTCGGCCCCAATATGGCTTAATCACTTCACCTGAGTAGCCTTGTTCCGTGATCGGGCTTAACCATCTGCCCTCATCTACTCAAGCTACATAAATGGAAAACTCAAAAACAGATTTAAAATGCTGTTTTCCATTTATCCCCTCATCAATGCCTATGAAGCTTCGCTCCACCGTCTAGGACGTAAGTGGTTTTGATTTCTTGAATTTTTTTTCAAGTGAAGCTCTTTGGGCGCCCCGAAGGGGCGCGATCCGATGGCTTTTCTTTACAATCCTATCCTTTATTGCCTATGAAGATCCCGTTTTCAAGGGATAACAAGGTCGAATTGTCTTTGGCCGAAGTGGGTCGCTTTTGCGAGTGACCGACTGAGGTCGGAATAGAATGTGGCCGAGTGAGCGCTTTAAAGAACCGTCGTATGGAGCAATGGTCGTTGTGACCAAAATCACAGCCACGGCTTCGCTAGGCAAATTTTGTAGTGCAGCTCATTCCCTTCTCTTGAAGACAAACTTTTTGCAACAAAGGGAGAGGACGAAATGAAAGCATTGAAAACTCACGTGGCTGGAGTGGACGTACACAAGGATATTCTTGCAATCACGATCATGATTGGGAGTGGAGATGAGGATCCAAAAGTAGAACACTTGGAATGCTCAACGATGACGGATGATCTCAGAGCTTGTGGCATTGTCCTTCTAGAAAAGGGAGTTCGAGATGTGGCAGTAGAGTCCACTGGCCAATATTGGAAGCCAGTCTATAATGTCTGGGAGCCACTGGGTCTGAAGGTGATCGTCGGGAATGCTTCGCATATTAAAAATGTGCCAGGAAGAAAAACCGATGTCAAAGACTCGGAGTGGATCGCCGGGCTTCATAGATATGGTTTGATACGGCCTTCATTTGTTCCAGAGGGAATTTATCAACGGCTACGACTATTGAGTCGTCATCGCACCAACTTGGTCGGAGATCTCGGAAGAGTGAAAAACCGGGTTGAAAAGGTTCTTCAAGATGGCAACATAAAGTGGAGCTCAATCGTCTCAGACACCTTCGGAGTGGCAGGCGTGAAGATCTTAGATCTGATCGCAGATGGTGTTACCAATGCGCAAACATTGGCGGCAAGTGTGACCACCAGAATAAAAAGAAAGGAGGATGTAGTTAGGGCACTGACCAACTGTTTAATGAACGAACATATTTTTGTTTTGCAAAGACTGATGGACAATATCGATATATCCAGGCTCAAATTCTTGAGATGGAGAACGAGATGACTGAAAAAATGCTTCCCTATGCTCCCTTAATCGAAGAGCTCGATAAAATCCCTGGAATCGACAAAGTGCTTGCTATGGCGATCATTGCAGGGGCCACGACGGACATGGGTTCATTTCCTGATGAGCGAAGGTTTGCCGCCTGGGCGGGAGTGGCCCCTGGCAACAACGAGTCTGCTGGTAAAAAAAAAGAGCAAAATGCCGACACGGTAATCCTCATCTAACAAAAGTTCGACTGCCCCAGTCTTTGGCGTAGACCCCAAATAAAACGCAGCATAAATCTCTCCTCTTCCGGGATTTAAAAAATCCCAAGTGATAAAATGAAAATCAGAAAGAAGAAGAGTGATTGATGTTTCGACTGCTAAGATTGTAGCGATTTTAGAACCCTACCAAGAGCCTACCATATTTTGAAATACCGTGAAATATGCTGAAATACTGAACAGAGCGCCTGCTCATGTTAGTTGTTGTGTAACCGTTTATTTTGACTTGAGTTTTGAAACTTCACTCTTAATGAGGCACGAAGAATGGCGGAGAGCGAGGGATTCGAACCCTCGAGCCCCGCGAAGGGCTGCCAGTTTTCAAGACTGGTGTATTCAACCGCTCTACCAGCTCTCCGTCGACCGTTTTATTGGGTTTAGAGAGGGTATTCAAGCAGTTGTTGTGTTTGATGCGGCGTTTATTTTCTGATCTCTTTGCGTCCGCCCATGTAATTCTGAAGAGCCTTGGGAATCACCACGCTCCCATCTTCTCTCTGATAATTCTCAAGAATGGCCACTAGTGTGCGCCCTACGGCTAAGCCTGATCCATTCAAAGTATGTACAAACTGAGGCTTGCCCCCTGTGGATCTAAAGCGAATGTTGGCGCGACGAGCTTGGAAATCTTCAAAGTTAGAGCAAGAACTGATCTCACGATAAGTATTTTGACCAGGTAGCCAAACCTCAAGATCATTGGTCTTCGCCGCTCCAAAGCCCATATCCCCACTACACAGAAGCACACGACGGAAAGGAAGTTCTAAATCCACCAACACTTGTTCAGCATGAGTAGTGAGCAGCTCATGAATTTCATAAGATTGGTCGGGATGAGCGAAGGTCATCAATTCCACTTTATCGAACTGATGTTGACGTATTAAACCTTTCGTATCGCGTCCGGCACTACCCGCTTCTGAACGAAAGCAGGGAGA
>DATBTE010000311.1:0-14932 GCA_036559425.1 Pseudobdellovibrionaceae bacterium
CTATCCGAATGTTTTCATTGGACTTCTGGTTGTACTCAAACAGAAGTAAAGTCGCGCTACGAGTTTCAAAATGAATAATAAGCTCCTTCGCGACTTATGATAGCCGTATCTTCGTCTAGTAGAAAATTTAAGACCCTTCTAAAAAACAAAGAGTCGGTGGCGACAGCCCGGAACGACCCTACCAAACTTCTTTCTACATCGCTGCGGTCGAAGTGCCATAGAGAGGAACTGGCTCATCGAGCGTTTTTGCCAAAGGTTTGCGGTTATTCACTTGTGAAGCTAACACGCCACCAACGGCGGCGGCGATGGCTCCAAAGAGAATTAAGAAGAATAAGCTCCAGCCTGTGGCCTTCATGGCGCTGGCAGTGGCCTCACGAACTTTAACTGTGGCCTGGTCAACCTGGGCCCGCAAAGCGGTGATTCTCTGATCCACTTCAGCGGCACTGAGCCCTGATTGGCGTGCCAGATAATTTTTGGCGCTTACTGTGTCGCCGCGAACGAGGCGAGCCGCCACTCCTGAAATGACCACATCAGGATCAGATTTAAAACTCATATCCCCCAACGTGTCCTCCACCATATTCGAAACAATGCCATTTTGTGCCGCCGCATTGAGACCGCCGCCCACCATCGAGGCCGCGCCACTGGCCGCATCCGTAGCCGCACGACTGAGCCAACTCACCGCCGTCGCGGTTTGGTTGAGCAATAGCAGTACAAATAAAGAGGCAATCACACAGCCATGGGCCACACCCACAATGTCATTGCGGAATTTTCCTAAGCGCACGGAAAAATAGCCGCCCGCAAAAAGCGCAACCACAGCGGAAATAATGAACCAAACGCCGGTAAAGATGCCGGCCCTTTGCGCCGTCGTCCCCTCAGAAAGACCTACCCCGCCGACGGCCACCCCTAAGGCCAGAGCACCGGAAAAAATCAGCAGTGTCAGCATTAAGCCTGCAAACAGGCAGCCCCAAGAAACTAAATGCCGAGCCGTTTGCCCCTGTTCAATAACGTTGTGATTAAATTCCCTTTTCATAATTCCTCCTGTAAAAATATGTAAATATGTAAAGTTTTACGGAATTATAT
The DNA here is from genome assembly GCA_036559425.1 of Pseudobdellovibrionaceae bacterium. GTDB lineage: Bacteria > Bdellovibrionota > Bdellovibrionia > Bdellovibrionales > Bdellovibrionaceae > JACMRP01. The sequence continues at coordinate 1,081 of DATBTE010000311.1, forward strand.
TAACGTTTTCTGAGGGACTCCCTAAATGATCTTTTTTTCTTAAGAAGATGTATTTTGGGAGGAACGCACCCCCACCGAAATATGAAATGAAGGGGTCTTTGCCCGCGCTTTATGCCAATATCCTGAAGGGATATAGAGCCAATCTCCGGCTTTTAACAAACACCTGATTTCACAACGAGAAGGCTCCAGTTCAAAGTGAAGATCCTTAGGCAAAATTTCCGGCAAGGGACGCGGCGTGATCGTGTTCGGGCGAAGACGAAATTCTTTTTCTCCGCGGCTCTGCAAAACAAACACATCTTCAATGTCATAATGCCAATCGAAACCCTCTTCGCCCGCCGGAGTAAAATACAGTTGGACATCCACCAGCCCCGGAAAGAGTATCGCAAAATCTTTTGCGATCTCCCTTAACTGAGACTGGGCTTTTTCCGCATGCCGCACTACAACCGTTCGGCCTTCGCTAAATCCTTTATAAGCTTGCTCCATGGTGAGAATTCCCTGGCAAAGTGCAGACTCAGTCGGCAAAAGCCCTTGTCGCGGAAGCCAGCAGTCTGGATGCCCAATAGACAAAATTTCTTCTAATAAAGACCATGATAATAAGTTACGAAAACGCGAAGCTTTGAAGGGCGCGGCAAATGGCGTGCGGCAAAGATACTTTTCCTGAAACTCCGCAAATGTAAGAGGCGAAATGAGTTCTTCAAGAATGGTCATGAGAACCTATTTAATGAATTAAGCCTCAGAATTCAAAGAGGAATTAAGCGCTTGTTTTGATTTTTTCGTCATACCGTTTACAGGAAGGCCCCATTCCTAGAATATGAAGACGTGAATGAAAATGATTTTATGAAGCCCAAAAATACAAAGACAATTCTACCGCTGAAATTCCAGCCTCCTCTGCCTATTGAAAAAGTGATTCTCAAAGAAAAACCACAGGACCCTGTGCCGTTAGATGTGATCTTTGTCGGTGCCGGGCCTGCGGGGCTCTCCGGGGCAATTGAGCTCGCGAAACTGATCGCGAATAGACGAAAACAAGATTCTGCTTTTCCAGAAATTCAAATTGGGGTTATGGATAAATCGCAAAATTTAGGTGAACACTGCCTTTCCGGCGCCGTCGTTAATCCCGTTGCGATGAAATATCTTTTTCCGGAACTGGACCCACAACAATATCCATTTCGAGGTTTAGTCAAAAGAGAAAAAACTTTCTTTCTGACTCCACAGAATCACATTATGCTGCCCACTCCTCCGACGATGAGAAATGATGGCTATTACGTCGCTTCCCTTTCTGAGATGGTGCGATGGCTTGGCCAGCAGGCCGCCGCCCTTGGAGTGCATATTCTCACCGGTTTTCCCGTGGGCGCCCTATTGACCGATGGACAAAAAATATTAGGAGTCCGCACCGTCGCAGCGGGACAGAACCGGGATGGCACTCCAGGCAGTGGATTCACGCCGCCCGCCGACCTCAGTGCCCAATGTGTCGTGCTGAGTGAAGGCACTCGCGGTCTCTTGGCTCAGTGTTATCAGAGCTGGAAGGGAATCAAATCCCCTTCACCACAAATCTACGCCTTGGGCGTTAAAGAGCTTTGGCGTGTGAAGAAACCACTCGAAGAAATTATTCATACTTTGGGATGGCCCTTATCACGTCGTACGTTTGGCGGAAGTTTTTTCTATCCGATGGGAGCAGATCTTGTGGCACTGGGCCTGGTCGTCGGCCTTGATTATCAAGAAACGAATACGGACACCCATCAGCTTTTGCAGCAGATGAAAGCGCATCCGTTTTTTAGATCCTACTTGAAAGGCGGAGAACTTATGGAGTGGGGTGCAAAGACAATCCCCGAGGGAGGCTTCCATGCCCTTCCAGAAAAGCTTCACGGAGATGGCCTCCTCATCATTGGGGATGCTGCGGGCTTTGTGAATGTCCCCGCCTTAAAAGGAATTCATTATGCCATGCAATCAGGAATTATGGCGGCGCAAACTATTTTTGCAGGCCTCATCGCTGGAGATTTGAGTTCAAAGCAATTGTCGAAATATGATGATCTCATCAGATCCAGCCAGATAGTGAAAGATCTTTATAAAGTACGAAATATGCGAGAGGCCTTTCACCGTGGATTCTATTCCGGTGTGATCAAGGCCGGCCTGATGACTCTCAGTTCAGGAGCTTTTCCCGATCCTACTCCCAACAAAAAGTCAGACGCCCACGTCTTAAAAACTTATACTAAGGATGCCATGACACAACCCCCAGGATCTTTATCCAAAGTCGATGGGGTTTTTCATGCAGGCAATAAAACTCGAGACGACATCCCCAATCATCTCTTGGTGGGCCAGAATATCCCGCAAGAAGTGGCCGAGTTTTATGCGGCCCTGTGCCCTGCTGGAGTCTACGAGGTGAAAGAGGGACGGCTTCATATCAATGCTCCCAACTGTGTGGATTGCAAGGCCACCGATGATCTTGGGCCACGCTGGACCCCCAGAGAGGGAGGAAGCGGAACCCGTTATCAACAAATGTGAATTTTTATGAAGGAGCAAATAAACCAATTTCCGACAGTTCCTCAAAACTCAAGCGACCCGAGTACAGTTCTTGGAATTTCTCATAGGAAATCCACGGAACTTGATCAGCTGAGATATTTTTTTCGAGCGTGGGCAAGGTTTGCACGAATTCTTGGAACTGCTTCAGCAGGGCGACATTGTCATCGATGATGACTTCGACATTCGCCAACAACTTCATGGTGATACTTCTAGGAATTTTCTCTAGTATTCTAAGAATCCAGCTTTTCTGTATCCACGAAATAGAGGCCAGTCCCAAAAACAAAGACCAGGCGCAAAAAAGACGGTAGCCCTTTTCTTCCAGGGGTATTGCCACTAGATACTCAACTGCGCCCTGGGCATTCAAGCGGAGGCTGGCAATAAGTTCGCTCCGTGAAGGAACCAACTGTCGTCCCTCCTTTTCATCCGCCAATTGATCCTTGAGGATATTGATCTTCTGAAGAAAGAGTCCAAAATGAATCGCTTGAACATAAATTTTAGGTGAAGTCATAAGTCGTTGACTGGTAAGAGCTACCAAGTCCGTGAGCAACTCTCCGACGATGCCAGCGACAAAAAAGCAGTATCCGTTCACTTCGTCAAGGTTGTCTAAATGCAATCCCTTTTTAGAGCCTCTGCGTTCCAGAAAAAACATCATGCCGCGACTCATATTAAGCACGGAATCTTGGATAATTCGCTTCACGTTCGGAGGTAACTGATGGAGTTCCCGAAAAAGCGAGAGCGAGTCAACCAACAAATCACGCTCCACCAATGGCAGAGTGTTGGGAACTCGTTGAACCCAATTTTGCCAAAGGGATTCCTGCGGTGACTCTTGCATAAACCGATTAAATATTTCAAAACTTTCTCCCTGGCTTTGAGGCGATTCCCAGATGGCATCCTCGATAGAATCCAGCAATCGGAGAAGCAAATAGGAAAGACTTATTTGGATTCTTAAATCCCCGTCAAGACGGGCGATACAGAAAGCAAAACTTCGGCTCACCCGATCCAAATGGCTTTGATAAAAATCTTTAGATTGCATCGACAAACTATAGAGACTTACTCATGGCCAAGCAAGTCTTAGTGCCTATAAAGAGCTTACTTTAGCTTCCGGGCATAATTTTTACGGACAGCTCTGCTAATGTAACTGTTCAGCCCTTTTCCAGCCCGAGCCAGCTCTTTCATACGCTCCACATGAACGCGACCTGTGATTGCCTCATCGTAAAGATAGACCGCGCCATCGTGGAATTCGACCTCTATTGAGTCCCGATTGATTTTAAAACGAAGGATACCCGAGACCCCACTCAAATTTTTATAGAGTTCGGATCTCCCTGGCCTTGCTTCGGGTGACTTTTGCGGCGCCATCACAAAGCCCTCCCAAGAAATATTATGATACTAAATTTTAAGCTGCAGAGAAAATTTTAGGATAGATTTGTGGAATAGCTGTCTGCTCTTTTTCTTTTTTAGTTACCTGCCAATGAGCCTTTGGAAATGACGGGGGCCGCAGGCATTCGAGGCATTGCGATTTTGTTCCGGATGACATCAATTGCGGCCCAGCTCTTCATTGTATCGTCAGGAAAAAGATTCCCCAGGGAGGCTGGGAAGCGCGGCACACAGGGATTCTCCTGACTGAAGCATTCAGAGACTTCCGCCGCAGGACGCGTGATCAGGGAATGATTTAAGTTTACCGCAAACCAGAGATAGTGATTGGCTTTCTTGGGTGCGCCCCAACAATAATGAAGGTTATCATCGAGAGAAGCTTTGTCACCGACGCCATTATTGTAATCATCACTGGCGATTCCACAGGAACTCCGCAAGTCCACAACTCCATCACTGCGTGAGGGAAACTCTGTCACCCCATCCACAAAAGTCAAGTCGCCATCCCCGTTAAAGACCGTGTCCGGAACGGAATTGATAAGGGTGTCCCAGATGCTGCCAAAAAAACCTCTGGCCTCATAAAGAGTTTTGGTCGTAAACCCAGGAACCATAAAAAACGGAACCCCGGGATCTTCGGTCATCGGAGCCACGACGCGTGAGGCATAGGCCACCATCAGGTTATTGGTAGAATCCATGTTGGCTCCCATCCACCGACTGAGTGCCCCTATCACATCCTGACTTACAGTCCCCGCGTTGCCATTGACCAAATCAGCGGTTTTAGATCCTCCCGCCGCTGAAGCCAGTGAAATAACAAACAATGTTTTCTCACGAACGGCCTTATAAAGTTCGCGCTGGTCAAACCAGGATTGGACCGGATCGATAGCAACCGGAGGGCGGATATGAAGAAACATATGCTCCATCAAAAGGCCGCCCATGCTGTGGGTGATGATAATACATTTTTTATAAAAACCACATTTCGCATCCATGATCTGGTGAGCAACGCTTTCCGCCACGGCCGCCACGGCTTTTCGACCATCATAGCAAGCCAAGGATCGATCGTTTGAATCCGGCGCGATGGTTTGAGGGGTACCTCCCCAATATTGCTCCAACTTACTCCTATCGATACAAAGATCCGTATCTTGAACGCCATGGACAAAGATATATCCCACATCTCCATCTTGGTAATGAAAGGGGGGGCCTCCATATCGCAATTTATAATCATCAAGAGCAAGGACATGAAAAGCGATACGGAACTTGTCAACCCCTCCCTCCTTCACGCCTAAATTGTAGTCTCCCCGCTGACCCTTGGTGGGAATCCAATACAATGTGCGAGTGTCAGAATCATAAAAAGCTCCGGCTGGAAGAGCGTCCTGAAAGCTCACGGTCTCAGATCCAGAAAATTTGTAACTATAAGGTTGTAGTTCACTAAGGGATTGCTCGTAGAGAAGCACACCGCTTGAACTGGCCGCGGTTGAATCTGTCAGTTCATCGCTGCCAAGGTGGAACCCTCCGGTGCAGTTCTGAAATAACAATACCGATACCCCGAAAAAAATCATGCAGAAATGATTGATTTGTCTTTTCACTCCAGCGCCCCCCAGCACCTTCATAACTCTGCAAATACTTTTCCAGCCTAAGTGCGATGTATGCGCACTGAAGCGCCAAAAATATGAACAGCTGTCTAAGGAAGTGTCTGAATATGGGGGTGGTTTAACTTAACAATTGGATATTCTTGAGATTCCGAGAGTGTTCACAGAGGAGCATGATTGCTCAAGGAGTTGACAACATCACCCGTAGACCCGACACATCTGGCGCTCCGTTTGAACTTCCAGGCTACAAATAGACATAGGAAAGCGGTTACTTTTAGCTTTGAAAAAAGTCTGTATCAGATTGATGCATCCGCAGAGGCTGCCGCAAATTCCAGAAAGATGCTCAGTGTTGTATAATTTTTTACAGTTGTTAAAACATTGGGACTTATTTCCATTATAATTTCCGTAAACATGTTAAAATCTATTTGAAAATGGTCATCCTTTTGCAGGTCTCTAGATGGGGGTCATCAATATGAGAAAATATGTTTCATTTACCGCCTTTGTCATAACAGCTCTGGTATTAAATACCAGTTGCACTAAATCAGGCTTCTCTCTTAATGAGAATGGAGCTCTAACTAGAGATTTTTCAAATACTGGAATCTTAAATAAAGCCAAGTACCCAACTCTCACTATTAGTCCTAGCAGTGTCTCTCTTCAAACCAATACTTACCAGAACTTCACAGCTTCAGGTGGAAGTGGCGGATACGTATTTTCTGCCTCTAGCGGTGTGATCACTTCCGTGGGCAATGTCGCTACCTTTAAATCCCCAAGTATTGCAGGCTCGGTGGTCGTCACTGTCCGAGACTCGCGCGGGTATAGGGCCCAATCACAAGTAAATGTCGTCAATCCGACTCCGACTCCAACTCCGACTCCAACTCCGACTCCAACTCCGACTCCAACTCCGACTCCAACTCCAACTCCGACTCCAACTCCGACTCCAACTCCAACTCCAACTCCAACTCCAACTCCAACTCCGACTCCAACTCCAACTCCGACTCCGACTCCAACTCCAACTCCAACTCCAACTCCGACTCCAACTCCAACTCCAACTCCGACTCCAACTCCAACTCCAACTCCAACTCCAACTCCGACTCCAACTCCGACTCCAACTCCGACTCCAACTCCAACTCCGACTCCAACTCCGACTCCAACTCCGACGGGTGCTAATATTTTATTTAAGTCGGGATTTGAAAGTGGCGTAAATTTAGGTGCGCCTTACTCTTGCGGCGGCACTCAATGTTCGCAAGACATCACAGGCCGAGATTCTGGCGGAAGCTCGTGGCCCGTGAATTTTTGGGGAAGTGCTAATAATAGTTATTTGCAGCTTCTCAGTACTGCACCCGTAACTACCTCAACCATTAGTAACTATATGGTGAATGAAATTCAGACTGTCACTGGCCATAACGGAACATCCACTCGGGCCTTTTATCAGTCACTGAAGGGAAGCTATGGAGGAAATAAAAATCAGCAAGACCCTTACATCATTGGACCGACAAACACTGTCGCTGAACAAGGGGATCTTTACATCCGCTATTGGGTTAAGTTTCAATCAGATTTAGCTACGAACCAGCTCATTCCTGGCCAAACTCCTGATGGCGGGTACGGCAACTGGCGCGTTCTGTGGGAGTGGAAAACTGGAGGACAGGGTGCCAATTGGCCAGGGGACTATCGCTTCATTGTAGGAATAACTATGAATTCCAGTCGGCAACTTAAATGGTACGCTACAGCTGATAATGTCGCGAACTCCGGAGCTCCAAAGAAAGTTTATTTCCATGAGGAAAATTCAGGCGCTCCTGTCCTAGCTGGCACTTGGTTTAAATTCGAAACCTTTACCCATCGAAGTAGCGGAAGCGATGGAAGATTGTGGGTTGCCATAAATGGTCAAGTCATCGCTGATTTCAGAGGAGCAAATATGGGAGTCAATAACTTCCCGATCAATCGCATCATGCTCTTTCAAAATTATACCGGCGGCTACTATCCTTCCTATCAGTGGGTTGATGACGTAGAAGTCTTTGATGGCTTCCCTTCGGATGCTACAAATCACTAGAGCTAGCCCTAGAGGAATCTTTTATAAAATTACCGGGGGTAATGCCCCGGTAAAAAATGTGATTTATACTTTGAGGTTCGGCTTATCCGCGAATCTGGGTGTTAAATGAATAGCCTTGGCCATACACAGAAACAATCATATGCATTTCAGCACCCAGTTTTTTGCGCAAATGAGCAATATGCGTATCGATCCCGCGAATCTTGATGTTGACCCCTTGAGGCTCCCAGGCCGCTTTCTCTAAAGCTCTCCGAGTCACCAAGCGACCTTCGCTTTTTGCTAACGTTAGAAAAATTCTGAATTCAGTCGGAGTGAGCTCGAGATCTTTCTTGGAGCGTCCATCAATCACATAGCACTTTAAAAACTCGGTATCAAAACTGAAACCTGCGACGTTAAGGTAATTTTTCATTGGCGATTGGAGGCGACGTAAAAATCGCTCCACCCGTGCTCGCAGCTCAACCACATCAAAAGGCTTGGTTACATAATCATCAGCCCCACAGTTAAGGCCATAAACTTTATCCGTCACTTCACCTTGGCCTGAAAGAATAATCTTAGGCACATTTTGATAAAGCGGATTCTGGCCAAGGCTGACACAAAAATCAAAACCGTTTCCATCTGGCAAGTTCACATCAATGATGAAAACTTCAAAGGACGATGATTTCAAAGCCTGTTCAGCTTCACCAATGGTATAAACATGGGTCACCGGATAGGGCCTTAATCCACGAGTGACCAATTCTCCAATATCCTGATAATCATCAATCAAAAGGATTTTCGACATACTTCTATTTTATCATCTTGTTTATATCCAGAACACGCTCGTTTTGAGAAAATACTCATTCAAAACATGATTTTGTCTCAGCCTGACACGGCAAATGTCGAGATCATACAACCTTCTCACAATCCAATCTTAAATTTTTTTTTGGCAAACTATTCGTATCAGGAGGAATACTATGAATACGGAAAGCGTTCAACAGCAACAACACCAACATCATCTTCGTACCCAGGTGCTTATTGTCGATGATGATATTGATTCAGCACTGAGGGTCGAAGCGATATTTCATCACCTGGGCTGATCACTGGCAAAAACCAATACCGCAGCGAGAATTATTGGTTCGCGCGCTCGGTTTACTTAATCAGCTTCACCGCTAGCAAGGAGGATTTATGTTGTACACACCACTGCCTTTTACTCAAATTTTAGATAACGCTGAAATTCAAGAACTCGTCGAAAAGCTGCCTTCGGACTCTTGGATTAATAACACCTTTCATCTTGAAAACAATCTTTGGTGTTTTCAATTTGACTGCAACCACGTTGGCGGAAGCTTTCACGCCACGGGACTGGGCCAAACGCCGAAAGAAGCATTTATGGTTGCAAGGCAGATCATACTGCAACAGCTCGAACAGTGGCATAAAACTCGATTTTTGAATCTGAACGTCTGCTCCCCGCCACCGAACATTTTGATTGTCGACGATGATGTTGATTTAGCTTTAGCGATGCAAACAGCACTCACTGACTTGGGCTACCACGTCGATGTCGCGAACAGATACGAGAATCTCCATCACACCATTGCTGAGGGCAATGCTGATTATATTTTCCTTGATTGGAAGCTCAATAACAATGTCACGGCAGGGCAGGTCATGGAAAAAACAAATTTACTGATCGATACATTTAGTGACCTCCGTCACAAGTTTGAGCTTCAGCCACCGCGAGTCGTGACCTATTCCTCGCTGGATTGCACCGAAACTCTGCTGCCAGCTTCGGGGAAACGTTACTTCAAACACGTCGATCACTGGCAAAAACCCATGCCGTTCCGGGAAGCGATTGCGCGGGCCTCGGGCCTGCTCGCTGCCAAATAAAGGAGGATACCATGAGGAAGTTCAATGCGAACAACGCCGCGCTATATTGGGGAAGTGAAGATGAGTTTACGGACACCAATGAAGATATCCTTTCTTTGGTGCCGCCGGAGCTCACTCCATTGCTTCCTGGATTTTTAGCGCGACGAGAAAATGAAATAGTCGAATTGTCAGAGTTCTTAAGGCTTCGACAATTTGCATCCATCAAATCAGTGGGACATAAGATGAAAGGCACAGGACTCGGGTATGGATTTCAAATCATCACCGATCTAGGCAGGGGGCTTGAGCAAGCAGCGCAGGATCAAGAGATCGACAATATTCATTTATTGATTGCCAAGCTCACGGTGTTCTGTAAGGAGCTTCGAGCCCGCATGGCTATCGATTTATCAAGGAAGTAATATTTATGCGACGTTTAGTGCCTTTTAAAAACCAATGGAAAAACCTGTCGGTCTCCCACAAGCTGTATGCAGTGGTGGGAGTCATGGCGGTGCTTATTGCCTCCGAACTTTTCACTCTGTTATTTGCAATGAATATCTTATCTGCCGTGCGGGCCTTCGTGGGTGGCGAAGGCCTTTGGTCCAAAGCTCAAAAAGGAGCGGTGCTTGAAATTCAAAATTATGCTCGCACTCGAGATGTAAAATATTACGAGGCCTTTCGTGAACATTTAAAAATTCCCCTCGGAGATCATGCGGCCCGTCTAGAAATGCAAAAAACCAACATGGATAAGTCCATTGTCACCAAGGGGTTTCTTGAAGGTCAAATACATCCGCAAGATATCGTTCCCATGGTAAAACTCATGCGCCGATTTAGCGAGGTTTCTTATCTTCAAAAAGCTATTCTCGCGTGGGAAAAAGCCGATCATCAGATTTTTCAGCTGATTGAGGCCTCAGAGCGGCTTCATAAACTCATCAGCCAACCTGGCAAGAAGAAAGCCAGTGATGAAGAAGTGCAGGCATTGATGGATAAGATCTTGGTGATAAATAAAGAGGCCACGGAATTTGAAAATCAGTTCTCTGCCACGCTCGGTGAGGCCTCAAGATGGCTTGAAAGCACGCTCATGATTTTACTCATCATCGCCGTGATTACCGTTGAAAGTACGGGCCTGATTCTGACGATTACTTTTAGTAAGGGTTTAACCAGGGTCCTGAACGAACTCAATGCCTTTGCCCAAAAAGTTGGATCTGGTGACTTTTCAAAAAAAGTTCCCGTGCGTTCCAATGATGAACTAGGGCATTTAGCGGCGGCCCTCAACAAAATGACTGAAGAACTGCAAGGGATGAATAGCGAGCGGCAAGTCGCTGAACGCTCCAATCAAATTAAAAGTCTCTTTTTGGCAAATATGAGTCATGAAATCCGCACGCCACTTAATGCCATTCTCGGTTTTGCGGATCTTCTGAAGGATCCCTCTCTCCCACGCAATGAAAGCAGAAAATACTTAGAGATCATTGAACGCACGGGCTTTGGCCTCCTCACCATCATCAATGATATTTTGGATATCTCGAAGGTGGACGCCGGTAAACTGGAAATCGAGAAAGCCCCCTGCTCGCCTCTGCAATTGGCTTCAGACCTGGAATCAATGCTAAGGCTTCGCTGCGAAGAAAAAGGCATTACGCTTACTTTTGAAACGATTGAATTGCCTAAGAGAATCATCACCGACCCTAGCCGTCTAAAGCAAATTCTGATCAACATGATCGGTAATGCGATTAAATTTACCAGTCATGGCGGAGTGAAGGTAACCCTTTTCACGCAAGCTCAGAAATTAATCTGTACAGTGGAAGACACGGGTGTCGGTATTCCTGTTGAAAGCAGGCACCGATTGTTTCAACCCTTCTCACAGGTGGACCTCTCCATCCGTAAGCAATATGGCGGCACGGGTCTGGGGTTGATCCTCTCCCGCCGACTCGCCAAACTCATGGGTGGTGATGTGATTCTAAAATATAGTGAGCCTGGTCGCGGCAGTGTATTTGAGGTCTCGATTGCTTTTGAAGCCGATAACACAGTTGAAGTCGCCTCTAAACGTCGTGAACTGCCAGCAGAGACCTCGTTAAGTCTCAATGGAAAACGAATTTTGATCGTTGAGGACTCGTTGGACAACCAACTCTTAGCACAGCAGTATATCCTCAAGGAAGGCGCCGAAGTTATTATCGCCAACAACGGCCTTGAAGCACTGAGAGCCATGACTTTGCACACCTTCGATCTCGTTTTGATGGACATGCAAATGCCCGTGATGGATGGATACACGGCAACCTTAGAGCTGCGAGATAAAGGTTTTACAATCCCCATCATTGCATTGACAGCCAACGCGATGAAAGAGGATCTTGAACGTTGTCTGCATTCCGGCTGCAACGATTATTTATGTAAGCCCTTTCGCCGCGGGGACTTATTAAACATGATAGCTCAGCATTGTCAGAACCCTAAAAACCAGACTGTGTCTTAGATCCCAAGAACCGAGGGCTCAGCCTCGGTTCCAGGATTTATTGAGGAACCTTTGGAATCAATTTTTTCTTCAATTGTGTCCATCACTTTTAATTCATCACTAGCATCTCTAATCATTTTTGTTTGATATGCAGAAGTTTCTTGTAATTGATTTCGAGATCAGATGTTTTCTACTTTGCTAGTTTTTCGTCCCCAGAGAAAGTCTCCAAGATACGTAGTCATCTAGACTGCGAGATAATGCGAACCAATCCATATGCAAAAATTCATTACGCAATTTAAGGCCCTTAGAGATTTGCAGCGAAAGCGACAATAAATCTCCTAGTGAAGCGGCCCCGCGAGCTGTGGGATTGGCTACAAAGAACCACCACTCGAATTCGGCAATAAGTCTCTGTGTTGTTGTGATATCACTGGATTTGAGTGTCATATCCCATAGCTTACTTAAATGATTTCGAATCGCGGGAACATCCTGATTTTGAGCATGTTTGACCCAATAGATTCCATCAAAGACAATCTCAAGAGCTGGTGCATTTAAATTAGGACCATTTGCTGGCATGGGTAAAACGCCTTTAGTGCACCAATCTGTTCAAGTGTCAAACCTAAGATCAATTGTTCCATTTGTTCTCCCATCATGCTTGTCCCCATCCTGTTTTGGTATGGACGCGGCTTTTTATTACTTGGAGTTCCTTTGCTTGCTTTTCAGTTCGATTTCGAGACCAGAGATACAATCGAGAAAGGTAGACATAGACGACACGAAGGCGAATAAAAAGATCAATCAATTCTTCATAATGCTCTGGTAAACTATAAACTGACGAGTATCCTTGCAAAATATTTTCTCGGATCTCATCGCGGTTCTTTTTACGCCGAACTGTCGAAAGCGAAATGGCGAGGTCTGAAAGAAACCAATGGTAGCAGCAATTGCCAAAATCGAACGCCGTAAGCCGTTTACCGGTGGGGTCATATCGGAAATTTTGCGGAGCATGGTCGGCATGGATCAGACCAAATTCAGAGGGCCTTTTTTGAAGCTGCTGGCAAGAAGTAATAACTTCGTTAAATTCCTCGCGTGCTATTTTATCTTCGGATGGGATTAAGTCATCCGCTCTGGAAATGAGGATTTCATTATCCCATTGCCATCTCTTTGGTTCCTCATTTTTGATAACATATTTACTTGCAGCTTGATGAATGAGTCCAAGATTACGCCCCCATTCTTTAAAAAATTCTGAGTTCCACAATTCAGCCCCTTCCTGGACATCGACGCCTGGCGCATAGGCAATCGAAGAACAAATGAGACTGCCTGTCGAGCACTCAGCCCAAAATACAAGCTCGCCGTCTTTGGTGGAAAGACCTTGGGCTACGGGGATATTCGCTCCATACAGATGATTCACAAAGTTTAGCTCGGCGGTCACCTCATCAAACGACCTAAATTCGTTGTCGGTGAATCGAAGAATTTGTAATTTTCCATCTGAGTTTTTGAACGAAAATACGGAATTACCACTGTCGCCGAGATGTTCAATGGAAGAAGGATCTCCACCCCATCTACTGACAAATTTTCTTGCATCTTCTAAATTTGCAAAGCGAATCATGAATCACTTGCCCTGTTGCCTATTTTTTTCATAAGCTCGGAAATTTTCCTGCTATCTTCATCCGTTCGCTCGGACTCCAGCCCGGCGATGGCTCCATTTCGATCAGAAAGGGATCGATTCTGGCTAAGCTTGAACTTAGCATTGATGTCTTTAACCTCAATTTCAAACCCAGTGATAGCGGAAGTTAGATCAGCCGGAGACTCAAGATCAGTTGGTAGCCAAAAATTCCATGGGTTCTTAGACTTAGCCTCCACTTGGGCCGTCAGATTTTTCAGGCAGGCAACAATTCCGTCATAGTCAGAAATCAATCTACCTTGTCCTACGGCGTGGACAACTGCATAATTCCATGTCGGCACGTCATTTTCTGCATACCAGTTCGGGGTTATGTAAGCATTCGGTCCGTGGAAAATTGCGGTGACCGGCAGACCGTCAATCAGTTTCCAGTGGGGATTGGCCCTGGCAAGATGGCC
>DATBTE010000312.1:0-7246 GCA_036559425.1 Pseudobdellovibrionaceae bacterium
CACTGATCTTTCGGATATCGATACACTCCGATGGCTTTCTCGGTAGGTGTGAATCCGACCGACTCGTAAACTTTGGCGGCATGATATTCAGGATCGGCAACCATCACTAACATCTTCGCATTTAATTTTTCAAATCCGAATCTGGCAGTTTCGAAAACCAAATTGGCGCAAACGCCCTTTTTTCGGAAATCGGGATGAGTACCCACCGCTTGGTAGCGACCAGTACCATCGAAAACATATAGACCACAGTCGCCGATGAGTTTTCCATTTAAAAAAGCACCAAACCAATGTCCAAACCCTGCTTCTGACATATCTCGATATTTCTTCATCTGAATACGCTTGAAGGGAAGAAATGTTTCCAACTTAAATGTTTGAAGTCTGCAATCGACCTGATTTTGAACAGCTGCTTCCCAGTCTTTATCGTTAACTAACGGACGGATCTCTAACCCAACACATGAATGCTTCGGGTTTATCAATCGAACTTGCTGTAAAGTTAAAACAACTGACCTTTCGATTTCAAATCCATCTTCGACAAAAGGTTCAGTAGCGCCCTCGAACCCATCCGTAGAGTCCCAACCGAACGTCATATGTTTTACTAATGGTTGATGCCTAAACTCTTGTTTGAACAAGCCAATCCATCTTGCGTAGTCGCCCTGCGAAGGAGCGTTTTTCATAACGAGAAGATTTCCCCAGAAATATCCAGGATTACCAAACGACTCCGCGACGACATACTCTTCTCGATTTTCCAAACGGCCTTGCAAGGCCAAAATCGAAAGGTCAGTTTGGTAGGCGAGAGAATGAAGATTCATGGCCGGAGTCAAATCAATAGAATTGTTTTTCCACTTAAAAGCTTCGTCCAACAATTGAGCGATTAGTTCTGACTTGCCCTCAGAGTAGTTCGTACGTGCATCCATAAAAGATTGAGCCAGCTTTTTTTTAAGTTCCTCATAGCGATAAGACGCCTCTGCTGTAGCCTTTAAATAGTCCCGAAAAATAAGATGCTTTTCTACTTCACGATCTGATTTTGCAAAGACATGAAGATGGACCAACCCGACCTCTTCACTCTCATCGTAAAGAACGCAGTATCGCCTACCGGCAATTCCGTATTCGCCTTTCCAAACAAACCCCAAAGATTCCAATTCTGATCGATTGTTATCAAAAGCTTCGATTGATGGAACGACACCTAGAATGTCCAAAATTGGTTTTGCATGGATTCCGGGGATGGAAGTGCTACCGATGTGATGAAGTTCGAGATCCTTAGGAACACAGTCATTAAGAGCGGCATCCACTGCACTGAATGCCTCAAACCAATTTGCATCGTGCGGAGATAGAGAAACAGCCTTACGACTCATTCCTACATTCAATTTTTTTAATTGGTCACGTAATGACATTTCGCCAATCCCCTAAATCAAAACATCCTTGTAAGCTATTGATTCCCTGTAGAACCTCGGAACCTGAGGTTGATTCCCCCAGAGGGGAGAATTCAATATTTCTAACAACTTAGAACCTATTCCAGGTTCCGTATATGGTGGAGGCGGCGGGTATCGGAACGAACTCTTTTCCGAATCGCGCTACCTATTTAGACTCTATAGAGTTTTTTCAGAAGTGCCACTGGAAAAACACTGCGAACTATAGTGCGCTTTACCTAGAAAAGGGCCTTTCTACTGCACAAATCGGTGAGCAACTCGGCATTCCAAAACAGACGGTCCTCAATCAACTCAAGCGCGAAGGCATCCGCCTTGGCAGTAATAAGGGGCGGCTCCTCGCCAATCCTGAGAACTACCGTCTCGCCTATGCCCCTTACGGGTTTTCAAAGAAAGATGGACGCCTCATCCCCAACAAAGCCGAACTGAAAACTTGCCGACTCGTCGTCCAGCTCCGGAACAACTCGAAAATGTCCTTTCAAGAAATCGCACGAGTGCTTGTGCGTCGTCGAATCAAAAACAGGGAAGATTCCATTTCCTGGAGCCACGCGACCGTCGGTCGCATCTATAAACGATGGAATGGAAAACTCTAACCCAAGGAGCAAACTATGCTTGCAGCAATCAAGGATCTCATCACCGCAATCGCCGCTACCACTATTCTGACTTACTCGACTGGTCAGCAGGAATGGCTTTGGAAACATATCGTGGCTCTTCAACACAAAGCACTGATCAATGCTCAGAAGAACTTGGGATGCCCAAGTATATTTGATAAGGACTCTTGCAAGAGAATAAGATAAGTCCGAACTTAGACCATCGCCTAAAGTGATAAATCGCTGACTATGTTGCTTAAAACTCTCGTGGCCGAGCTGATACTTTATCCAGGTCAGCCTGAATATCCGAGACACTGCCATCGACATCACTTCTAATAGCAACAGCTCCCTGCGGCTCATAAACATAAACATCGAGATCAGGAATTGAACCCAGATGCTTCACGATCAGCGACTGCACCTCTGACCATTTAAGACCGCCTAGTCCACAGCCGAGAGCTGGCATTGCTATGGATTGGAGTCCCATTTGTACGTAGGAGCTCGCCAAATATTTTAGCCCCTCTTCGACATCCTCAAGTAGAGAACCGTCTCGCCAATGCCTCTTCGTGGGGAAGTTAAGAATCTGAACAGAGTCGTCTTCCCAAAGATACGGTTGGCCTGGTTTTACTTTCCCCTGATCACATTTTAATTTGTAGTCGCTGAACATTTGAGGATAACGATTCTTAAATTCAAGAGCCACACCTTTGCCCATGACTCCAACACAGTTCACAGCGTTCGTTAAAGCCTGTGCTGGAGATTTAAAAATGTCGCCTTTTACAATTGTGACCACTTAAATTATCCTTCTTTGGAGCCGATTTGCGGAGAGCTTAGGAAGTACCAGCCCTGATTGACATTAACCGGCTTCTTTATACCAAATTCATTCAAAATGGACAAGGTGCGAGTTTGGGTACTTTTTGAGTAGCAAATCATATCGAGCATTTGAGATATAGGGAGCCTATCAGGAATTAAAACCTCAGCCTGCTTCTTTCTCCTCAGCTCTGGGTCCTTGGCGTATTTAACCGATCTGACGGCGCCAACATCAACTTTGGAGAAAACATCGGGGCCACTAAATAAATAGAATTTAGAAACCTGAGACCTAGCATTTCCGTCACATACTATGGATCCAGGCATTGCCAAAATATCCAATGAAAATCGTAGAAATAGTAACTCTTCGTTGTAATCCTGATTGACCGCAACCATCGGGGTTTTGAAGCCAAGATACAGTGGGACATAGTCATGTAAAGGCTTCTGAGATACCGGCACAATAATAGCTGAGCGTCCTGCCTGTACATCCTCGTTCGCGAGATTCCTATAGCCTTGCCCACTCATTGAATTATAAGATCGTAGCTCTCCAGATTGGAGAATCGATCGCAGATTATCAATGTGGGTCATGTGATGAGCGACCCACACCTGGTACTTTTTATTGATTTGCTGGCTCAACGATTTGCTCACCGACACCCTTTTCGTCTAAAGGGTAAACACCTATCACATCGCAGTCGCCGAGAACACGCATTTTATAACTTTGACCACATTCCGTTGATAGGATATTTACCATTAATCCGAAAGGCGGACGGACTATGTGCAGACAAGAGCAAGAACTGGCGCAAATGGCTGCTATGGCTCCTGGCCTATCCCAAGACCGAATTTCAAAAATATTCTCAGGACAGATCGGCCACATGAGTATTGATAAGTTGGTAGAAATTCATTCTGCTCTGAAGCTAAAGGTCTCAATACAAACAAGGCGATCATGGGCGTAGACGATCAAATCCGCTCAGCTGAAAATCGACTGGCGGCTCTTGAAAAAGAACGCATCGATTTACTGGGTGAATTAAGAAATCTGCGAGCCCAAAGGGACGAACAGAAGCCTATGCTTTTATTGGGCCGCCCACCCCTGATGAAAACCCCCGAAACAAATGAAGAGAAGGCTGATTTATTTTTGACTCTATTTCGAGGGCGAGAAAATGTATATCCCAAGCGCTGGGAGAATCTCAAAACCGGCAGAAGCGGATACTCGCCAGTGTGTGAAAATGAATGGGTAAAGCCGATTTGCCAGAAGCCTACTATCAAGTGTAGCGATTGTAGCCATCAGAAATTCTCACCGTTGAGTGCTTTGGCGATTGGAGCTCACCTTCGCGGAGCAACCACAATTGGCACCTATGCCATTCGAGAGGATGACACTTGTCCATTTCTAGCTTGTGATTTTGACGAATCTTCTTGGCAAACTGACCTTTTAGCATTTTGTGAAACAGCGAAGTCCTTTGGTATCGACGTGGCAATGGAGAGATCACGTTCTGGTAACGGCGGTCATGCTTGGATATTCTTTGCAGAACCTGTGCCCGCACGACTGGCAAGATCGCTCGGAACTCTTATCATTGCAAAATGTTCGGAGCGCAATATCCGACTGAGTCTTGAGTCCTATGATCGGTTCTTCCCCACTCAGGATTTTTTGCCGAAAGGGGGATTTGGGAATTTAATTGCATTGCCGTTACAGAAAATACCTAGAGAAAACGGCAACAGTTGTTTTGTAGATGAATCCTTTGTGGCTATTTCGGATCAATGGGCGTATCTATCATCAGTTCGGCGGCTCTACAAATATGAAGTCGATTTATTACTAAAAGAATACCTGCCAAAGGGGAATTTCAAAAGAGCTGATGCCTTTGAAGATGTTGCCTGGCTCACCGACAACGAAATTCTTGATAAAACCTCGATCGCCCAAGAGCATGACCGCTCCCTCGAAGGTAAGAATGTTGAAATTACATTTGGTCCAATGCTATCAATTCCAGTTGAGGGCTTGCCGACAAAAGTAATTGCCCGCCTTAAAAAAACTTCTAGCTTTGCCAATCCTGAGTTTTACAAACTCCAACGGATAAGGTTGCAAACATATCCAAATCCGAGATTTATTTTTTCTGGAGAAATGCGGCCAGATCATCTTCTTTTACCTAGAGGCGTCTTGGATAAAGTCACAAAAATCCTGCAAGAAGTAGGAGCCAGCGTTGTTATTCGCGATGAGCGGATAGCCAAAAAGAAAATAACGGTCGATTTTGAGGGCACCCTGACTCCAATACAGGAAAAGGCCGTGAATAAGATCACGGAATCTGATTTGGGCATTCTGATGGCCCCACCTGGGGCTGGTAAAACTGTCATGGCGTGTAAACTCATTGCCGAGAGAAAAGTTTCAACATTGATTCTTGTTCACAGACAGCCTTTGCTAGAGCAATGGAAGGAACGCATTTCAAGTTTTTTAAAAATACCTGTTAAAGAAATTGGCACTTTGAGTGGAGCAAAAAAGAAAATGACCGGTAAAATCGATGTCGGGATGCTCCAGTCAATAAGTCGCCTAGAGGACCTTTCTGTAATCGCCGAAAAATATTCTCAAATCATCATCGACGAGTGTCATCACGTTCCGGCCACTTCATTTGAAGCCATTCTGAAACAATTACACGCGAGATTTGTTCTCGGCTTGTCAGCCACGCCATACCGAAAAGATGGACTTGAGAAGATCATGTTTTTACAGTGCGGTCCCATTCGCCACGAAATACAACCAGCAGAGGTTTCAGCGCTTCCAAAAGAAGTCTCTATTTATGAGACCTCTCTCGTATTCCCTGATGAATTGGGACGACAACCGCCCTATCACGTTTTGATTCACCACCTTGTACAAAATGAATCACGCAATCATCTTATCACGACAAAAGTTGCAGAGGTTCTTGAACAGAATCGCTTCCCACTTTTAGTTTCGGATCGCAAAGATCATCTTGATCTTCTAGAGCAGTTAATCAAAAAAATGAGCCCCGATGTTGAACTTGTTGTGCTTGAAGGAACTCTCACGAATAAACAACGCCGTGGAGCTCTAGCTCGAATTGCCGAGCTTCGATTCACCAAAATGAAAGTGATGTTGCTAGCAACGGCATCTTTAATCGGCGAAGGGTTCGACTTGCAGGCGTTGGACACACTTATTTTTGCAACGCCACTTTCATTTGAAGGCAGACTCATTCAGTACGCTGGACGAATTCACAGGGAGTCTGAGACCAAGAAGTCAGCTCAAATTATTGATTTTGTGGACTCCTATAGCGGGATGTTTCTCAAGATGTATCGCAGCCGCGTTTCAACTTATAGAAAGATGGGTTATCGTATCCACGAAGATGAACGCCTCATTGGTCCCCTGGCTTTGTATAGCCGGTCAAGACCTCCACTGCTGAGTCCATAACATCCATCAAACCCACCACATGATTTTATCAAGATTCCAACGAATAACGTAGATGGAATTTTCTCTTTTGCTTATAGCTCCTCCAAGTTCTGTCCAAAGTCGAATGTCCCATCCAGACACTAATATTCTCCAAAATCTGACCTTTTGAAATCATCAAATCAGTAAATCCTTTTCGTCCTGCATAAAGCGTGGTCCCTGGTCCAAAATATTTTCGCATTGTCTTTGTGATCGGTCGCTTAAAACCATTTGATTCTATGATTCGAATCGCGAATTTTTGCTCATCAAAAATTATCGGAATTGGTTTCCAGCGATCCTCAATGGGAAGTGCTACAATTTTTGTTTGAAATACCCACAAAATGTCCTTGCCTGCAATATTCTTCTCAAGTCTCCACATTTCTTTATTATGTAAGTTATCAATCTCCTGGGGTCTCAAACCCAGCCAAATTGACAGATACAGCCAGTTTAGATTCGGTTGGTTGAGCTTAGCTGCAACTTTTGAAAGATCCTCTGGCGACAATGGCAATGAAGGTCTTCTGACTGTCGCATCTTGCTTTTCATAATTAGCCTCAATGAGTCTTGCCCGTTCATATCCTTTAGGACAAGGAATACCAAGAAATGGAAGCGCAAGCTTCCTGCAAATAAAAAAGCCCCAGAGATTCATAAATTTCAAAATAACGTGGATATATCTAACACTGTAGCGTTGCCTGTGAAAGTGATCATAAATCTCATGAGTATGATAAAACCACTCGCTGGGTTCCATATGAATTGCGGCGATAGCCTTCTGGGCGGCTCGCCAGATTATGTGAGCACGAGATCTCTTTTTTCTACCATTTGTAGTGTCACTATCTCGAACTCGCAGAAATCGTTTTTCAAATTCAGCGACAAACTCCACTGGTAAGCAAAATTCATTTTTCCCTTGCTCAATTTTTTCTTGACGGCGGTTCTCTTGTATTCGCTTTTCCTGGTCCCGAATGATTGTCTGGGAATTTAGCTGTTTTACTCGCACCTGAGCATCATGAATAGACATTCCT
>DATBTE010000313.1:0-2065 GCA_036559425.1 Pseudobdellovibrionaceae bacterium
CCGAATCATTTCTTCGGTACAAAACGCGGAATCCAGTCTTGCAAAGTCATCTTTTAGGGGAACTCGTAACGTGTGGTGAAGCAAGATCTTTTCCATCATGTCCACTGAGCCCACGGAAGAAAATGTGGATCCAGGACGCAGGTCAAAATCATAACAAAACCCGAGATCATCAAACACCTCAAGTGAGTCCAAACACCACTTCCCTTTATAGTTAAACTCCAAGCCCTCAATAAGATCTCCGTGATGCTCGTGATCCGTTGAGTCCATATCAAAAGTGATGGAAGAATCTTTTTTTAAAGCCTCGCGGTAGTAAAGGGCCTGACGGGTTAAGAGTGTTCTTAGTGCTAAAATATTTTCCCCTGAAAAATCCCTGAGATAATCGCCAAAGGTTTTTGCTAACGGGATTTTTCCAAACTGTGCTTTAATAGCGGGATTATTTGAAAACTCCTCTAGATCATCAAGGCAATCATAACCCATCCAAAATCCTGCGATTAAAAGAATCGCAAAGTGAAGTGGATGATAGGAATTGTTGCTGAGCCTTTCCGGAAGACATTTCTTTAGTTCATCATAAAAAGGGGATGCCACCAATAGATCCACCAAGGCACATACGCCTGAGGCCTGATTTAAATTTTTCTCTTTCGGGGTCCAATCAAACTTTATTGTTTTTGGCTTCCACTCATGGAGTTGCCACTTTGTGAGGTCTGACATAAGATCCTTCCTTGTCTGCAAAATTTAGCTTTTTTGCCGGTTGGGATCTTTAGTTTTATTGTCGTAGGTCCACTGAGTGAAAGCGTTAACGCTTAAAAAATAACAGTCAAATCACAGAAATCACTAAATTACTGGTGAGTTTATTGATTCTTTAAAATCGGATTTGGGTACAAATTTAAATATAGGCCCCGTTGGCTATGTAGCCCCTTCATTACCTAAGTGTACCATTAGGTCTAAGGATGAATACCCAGGCTTCCCTAAAGAGTGAGTCTCAGATTTGAATTTGGGACCTACAGCATTGCATTTTAACTTGATTTTCATCTAGTTAGTAAAAACATCAAGCAGTTTTCTTCCTCCCTTTCACTTGTTAGGCTTATGGAAACTTCATTCAGGGGATGCCATGAGTTTTATACGAATTGTTTCTCGAGACGAATAGGCTGATTTAACATTAAAATCAGCTATTTTAATTAAAATCAAAATTCTATCCTGGAAAGACCCCTCAATTGAAGAAGCCCTCAAAGCCATTTCTAATCACGGAGTTATCTGCCCATTAATTGAACTGTGGAGACTTCGCCATCAAAAGTAATCTAAATTGAGACGTTATCCATTACAGAAAATATGACAGATTTAATTTGAAATTCGACAAATAGGAATTTCTTAATGTGACAGCATCTGCATTCAAAGTTATCGTTATTCATGACTGAAAAAGTGAAACCCCTTCTTCGCGGACACTTTCATCAAGCTGGATTTTTCATTGCCCTAGGGGCGAGCAGCGTCTTAATTATGATAGCTCAAGGCCTTTATGCTAAATTAGTCTGCTTGGCCTATGCATTTAGTCTTTGCGGAATGTTTGCAATAAGTGGCCTTTATCACCGTATCAATTGGACACCAAAAGCTCGGGCTTTTTGGCGCCACCTTGATCATTCAGCTATTTTTCTTTTGATTGCGGGCACAGGGACTCCGATTTGCCTGTTGGGAATGAGGAGTGAGTCAGGTTTACGTCTTTTTTGGGTTTTTTGGAGCATGGCAATTGCAGGAATTTTCAAGGAGTTGCTCTGGATCCAAGCTCCAAAATGGCTGTCGGCAGGCTTTTATGTGATTATGGGGTGGGCAGGCATTCCTTACCTCTCAGAAATGAGTAAGGCTTTAGGAGGCATGAATATAAGCTTCATGATTGCTGGAGGAATCATTTATACAATCGGCGCAGTGATTTATGCGATAAAAAAACCAAATCCTTTTCCAAAGGCATTTGGCTATCATGAAATTTTCCATATTCTCATAATGATAGCCGCCATATTCCATTTTATCGTGATATATGAACTTGTAACAAGATAGTGAATAACTTCATTTCACTCTT
>DATBTE010000314.1:0-1683 GCA_036559425.1 Pseudobdellovibrionaceae bacterium
CTGAATACCCAAAAACTCCGGCCTCGCTGTGCCTCTTCATGGACTCGGTTTACCGTCCGCCAAATCATCAAGTGGCATCAGGTAAACCCGGATGTATTTCTGAAGCGCGATGGCAAGATCGTGACCTACCAGCCTTGGGAGTCTACTAATTCTTCTGAAAGTGAAACGATCGACAAATCCAAGCCCAAAAGGAGCAAACATCATGGGACTCGATAACGTCATTAAACTCGCACTCACTCTGACTCTGGCTGCTGCAATGACTGGCCAGTTACCCCGCATCACCAACCAAATCCGACACGCACAGGTGAAATTCCTGGAGCAGTCCAAAGCAAGCCAGTGGGGTTCGCCGGGCCTGCTGTCCTCCCAGCGCAAGGATCGTCGATAGAAAATCAGCCAGTTCGACATTTCAGATATATCCTCCGATAGGTTGTTTAATGTTTAACACTTTTCAGTTGACTAAGCTCTTACTCACTGAGTATGTACTTATCCAATGGAACGAATTACCCGAAAAGAACAAAAAGAACGTACGCGAGCGAACCTTGTTGATGAGGCTCTTCATTTGTTTTCAACGAAGGGTATCTCGTCCACAACGACGGCAGATGTGGCCAAGGCCCTCGACGTTTCCCATGGGACAGTTTTTGTTCACTTCCCAACTCGTGAGGAGTTGATACTTGCTGCTGTTGAGAGGTTTGGAGAACGCTTGTCGGTAAGGCTGAATGCAAAATTGACCAGCGACCTGCATCTTAAGGAAATACTTCAGGCCCACCTGAGTGTCCTGACCGAGTTCGAGGATTTTTACTTACGGGTAATCTGCGAGTCTCAGACACTTCCACCTCAAATCAGAAGCCTCGTTTATTCGATGAATGCCGCTATTTCGTATCGGTTGTTTCATGCCGCTCAGAAACAAATGAAAGATGGTTCTATAAAAAGGATTCCACAGGCCTCCTTATTCAATTCATGGATGGCTCTACTGAATTATCACATTATGAATCGCGATCTTCTTTCTGAGAAATCGCCGATTCTTAAACACAAAGGAGACGAGATACTTCGTCTTTTTCTTATGCTCATTAAAACAAGGGAGGATAAATGAAACCAAAATGTAAATCGTGCAGCTCATGTGGGATGCCCATGGAAAATCCGAAAGACTTTTCCTTAGGAGACCCATCAAGTGTTTACTGTCGATACTGCACAGATAACTCGGGAAAACTTCTGCCCTATGAAAAAATCCTCAAAGCGAATGCTGACTACTTCAAGGAATCGCAGGGACTGACAAGCGAAGCAGCACACAAAATGGCCACAGAGCTCTTAAAAAGCCAACCTGCTTGGAAGAATCTCGGAGTATAGCGATGGCAACGGAAAAAAAGAAGAAGACCTATTGTGTTGTTTGCCCGACCTGGGAAATTAAAAACCCGGACCGCTGTTCAAATACTCTCAAAAAAGACTCAAGAGCACTCTATTTCTGCACCAAGAAATGTAAGGAGAGATACTTGAAGACACCGGAAAAGTTCAAATGAATATCTCCCTAAAACCACTAACTGCAGAAAATTTTGCAGACTACGAATCGCTCACGAGCTGCCAAAGCGGTGGTGGATGCTTTTGCTCATTTTGGCATCAAAAATGGAATTCAATGGCCGATTGGGAGCTGGCCAAAAAGGAAGCTCCAGAGATCAATCGAAGCATGGT
>DATBTE010000315.1:0-4371 GCA_036559425.1 Pseudobdellovibrionaceae bacterium
GCTCATTAAAAGTGAGCGTATTGTTCAAAAAAATCAAACTAAGTCACCAGCTCTGACTCAGTGTCCTCAGCGCCGTGGTGTTTGCACTCGTGTGTATACGACGACTCCGAAGAAGCCGAATTCGGCTTTGAGAAAAGTGGCACGTGTTAGATTGTCAAATGGTTACGAAGTGACATCTTACATTCCTGGGGTAGGTCATAACTTACAAGAACATAGTGTTGTTTTAATCCGCGGTGGTCGTGTAAAAGACTTACCAGGGGTTCGCTATCACATCATTCGTGGTGTATTGGATCTTCAAGGTGTTAATGGACGTCTTCGTGCGCGATCTAAATACGGCACTAAAAGACCTAAGAAATAGTCATTAAGAGGTTATAAAAATGTCACGTCGTAAAAAGACCTTTAAAAGAGAAATTATTCCTGATCCAGTTTTCAAAGATCTCGTTGTTGCGAAGTTCGTTAACAAAATGATGATCCAAGGAAAAAAAGGTATCGCTCAAGCACTTTTCTATGGAGCTCTTGAGGAGCTTAAAGGAAAAGTACCTAATGAGGAACCTATTGCTATCTTGAAAAAAGCATTGGAAAACGCAAAACCTTCCATTGAAGTTCGTTCTCGCCGCGTTGGTGGAGCTACTTATCAAGTTCCCGTAGATGTACGCCCTTCTCGTCGTTTAGCTTTGGCTATGAGATGGTTGATCGCTTACTCACGTGAGCGTGGTGAAAAGGATTTTTCAAAACGCCTTGCTGGTGAGTTGATGGACGCTTTCAATAACAGAGGAAACTCTATTAAGAAGAAAGACGATGTTCATAGAATGGCTGAAGCAAATAAGGCATTCTCGCATTATAATTGGTAATCTTTTCTAATGTCAGCGAAAGATCCAAAAGTTATAGCTGATCTAAAGTACACTCGTAATATCGGCATCATGGCTCACATAGATGCCGGTAAGACGACCACCACCGAACGAATTCTTTATTATACCGGCAAAAGTCATAAAATTGGAGAGGTCCATGATGGTGCAGCTACCATGGATTGGATGGTTCAGGAGCAGGAGCGGGGTATCACCATTACTTCTGCAGCGACCATGTGTTTCTGGAAAGACCACCGTGTCAATATTATCGACACTCCTGGCCATATTGATTTCACAATTGAAGTTGAGCGTTCACTCCGAGTCCTCGATGGGGCAATTACTGTTTTTGACGGCGTGAATGGAGTAGAGCCTCAGTCTGAAACCGTTTGGCGGCAGGCTGATAAATATCACGTCCCTCGAATCTGTTTCATAAATAAAATGGATCGCGTTGGGGCCGATTTTGTAATGAGTTTGAATTCCATCAAAGAAAAGCTTGGCGCCAACCCTATAGCTGTACAAGTTCCAGTGGGGATTGAGGATACGTTTAGAGGTGTAGTAGATCTTTTGGAAAACAAAACTTATATCTGGGATACTGGCGGCAAAGACGAACATTTTAGAACAATAGATGTGCCTGAGGATATGAGGGCTGAAGTCGATAAATATCGTCTTGAAGTCATTGAAAAAATTGTTGAATTTGATGATGTCCTTTTGGAAAAATATTTAAATGGTGAGGAAGTTACTGTTCCTGAATTAAAAGCTGCACTTAGAAAAGGAACTTTGGCTCTTAAGGCGTTTCCTACTTTTTGTGGCGCTGCTTTTAAAAATAAAGGCGTGCAACCACTTCTTGATGGAGTGATCGATTACCTTCCTTCTCCCTTAGATGTGCCGTCAATCGAAGGGTACGATCCGGAAAAACCTGATAAAAAAATTCTTTGTAGGACTGACTTTAATGCGCACACAGCTGCTCTTGCTTTTAAGATTGCCAATGATCCTTTTGCGGGAACACTGACTTACATTCGTGTCTACTCTGGTGAAACTAAAGTAGGGGATCAGCTTTTGAACCCACGTACGGAGAAAAAAGAGCGTATTCAGAAGCTTGTAAAGCTTCATGCGAATTCTCGTGAGGAAGTTCTTTCTCTTAAAGCAGGAGATATCGGTGCTGTGGTTGGTCTTAAGTTTACCGGAACAGGTGATACTTTATGTGAGGCTTCTCATCCGGTGGTGTTGGAAACAATTACTTTCCCAGAACCTGTGATCTCTGTGGCTATTGAAGCAAAATCTTCTGCGGACCAAGAGAAAATGTTGGCGGGCTTGGCGAAGCTAGAAAAAGAAGATCCTTCTTGTAAACTGAGGAGTGATCCTGAGACTGGCCAAATTCTTCTCTCCGGAATGGGAGAGCTTCATTTGGAAATATTAGTAGATCGGCTTTTGCGGGAATATAAAATTCAAGCTAATATTGGTAAGCCTCAGGTTTCTTATAGAGAAACTATTACATCTTCTGCGACTGTGGACTACGTTTATGAACGTCAGCTTGGCGGAGAAGAGCATTTTGCAAAGATAAAATTAATAATTGAGCCAATTCCATTAGTGAATGGTTTGCAGTTTGTTACAAAGGTAACGCCTACTTCGCTAATTCAACCAGGGTATATTAAGGCTGTGGAGAATGGTTTTAAAGAGTCTGCTGAAGTAGGACCTCTTGCGAGCTATTCAATGATTGGTATTCGCGGGACTTTGATGGAAGCGGAAGCTCGGCAGGATTCATCGAATGAGATTGCCTTCAAGGCAGCAGCTTCTTTGGCATTTCGCGAAGCTGTAAAGAAGGTGACCACTGAGCTTTTAGAGCCCATGTTTAAGCTTGAAGTTGCATGTCCGGATGAGTTTGTAGGTAATATTGTGGGAGATTTAAACTCTCGCCGTGGAAAGATCATTTCTATGAATGTACGACCGGGTGGTGGGCAAATCATCTCAGCAGAGGCGCCGCTGGCGACTCTTTTTGGTTATGCCACAGATATTCGAAGTTTAAGTCAGGGTCGTGCGAGTTTCAGTATGGAGTTTTTGGTGTATGCAGTGGTACCACTAAAGGTGAAATCTGAAATTTTGACAAAGTTAGGTCGATTTTAATAAATTATTTTTCGATTTGTCTTTGACATTAATTGTTTCTTCAGTGCATACTCGCGCACTTGAAACACCTAAGTTTACAAAAGGCTCTCTGAATTAGGAAATTTCCAGGACCGCAAGGGTCCATCCAGAGATAGCTTTCGATGGGATGATGGTGCTGTTTAGTCAGATTTTACTAGTATTTACGATACCTTAACAAAAAGAAGAGTGTCCTATGCAAAGTCAGAAAATCAGAATTCGGTTAAAGGCTTTCGACCACAAACTTTTAGATCAATCTACGAAAGAAATCGTAGAGACGGCTCGCCGTACTGGTGCTAAAATTGCTGGTCCGATTCCATTGCCGACCCGTATCAATCGTTATACAGTGCTGCGCTCGCCTCACGTTGATAAAAAATCTCGTGAACAATTTGAGGTGCGTACTCATAAGCGCATGCTGGATATTTTGGAACCAACACAGCAGACTGTCGATCAGCTCATGAAACTCGACCTCTCAGCTGGTGTAGATGTTGAAATTAAACTGTCAGCAATCTGATAGGAGTAAGTTGTGAGCGAAGCTACAAATGCAGGTGCTGAAGCACTAACAAATAATACCTCCTCTGAGCAAGGGCTGAAGCTTAATGGGCTTTTTGCTTTTAAAGAAGGTATGTCTACAATTTTCAATAGCCAAGGTGAGGCTGTACCAGTGACAGTTCTTCGTTATGAGCCTTGGGTTATTTCCCAAATTAAAACAAATGACAAAGATGGATATGAGGCTATTCAGGTGGCTTGCCATCCTAAAAAAGCAAAAAACTCCAATAAATCTGAAAAAGGTCATTTGGCAAAAGCTGGATTTGAAAATGGAGCTCAGTTTGTAAAAGAACTCCGTCAGGCGCTTCCAGAAGGCGCTTCCCTTGGTGCTCAAGTTTCTATTGAAAGCCTTGTGAAAGGTGATTTTGTAAAAATCACCTCTAAGTCTAAAGGTAAGGGTTTTGCTGGTTCAGTAAAGCGTTGGAATTTTGCTGGAGGTCCTGCTAGTCACGGATCGCATTTTCATCGTCGTCCCGGTTCATCTGGTAACAGGACATGGCCGGGTCGGGTCATGCCAGGTAAAAAATACCCAGGTCAGTTGGGGTCTGAAACTATTACGGTTAGAAATGTTGAAATTGTTGAAATCAATGCTACTGAAAATGTAGTTTTGGTTAAAGGACCAGTTCCTGGTGCAAGAAACACTTTAGTGAAATTGGTGAGAGAATAGTTATGGCAGTAGTTAACGTTCTAAATTGGAAAAAAGAAAAAGTAGGTCAAGTTGATCTGGCTGCAAATGTTTTTGAAGCTCCTGTTAAAAAGGATATTCTTCATAATGTAGTCCAGTGGCAGTTGGCAAGCCGTCGTCAGGGAACTCATATGACTAAAACAAAAGGTCTTGTGA
>DATBTE010000316.1:0-3069 GCA_036559425.1 Pseudobdellovibrionaceae bacterium
TCCACACCGGTCGTTAGGCTACGCCACACCCCTGGAATTCGTCGCTCGCTGGAATTCTACGATTTCCAGCGATGCCCTGCGGGCTGTGATATGATCCCAAAACTCTACTTTTGAGTGGTACCAAAAACTGGGGCCGGTCAGGGAGCTGAGGCTACCTAACCGCTTACATTTGGCTTGGTATGAGGCAAAGGAGCAATACAAAACCGCAAAAGGAAAGAGGAGGAAAAAATTGAAGCAGAAAAGAGATAGCTTAACCCGCTTGAGGATGGATATTGAGAAAGCAAATCGCCGTTATAGAGATGGTCGCAGGCGAAACAATAATGGAGGGTAACGTAGTGGAAGATATTGATAATACAAAAAATATGGCGGAGTATCTCAACATGAGCCAAAGTTGGGCAAGACAGGCAAGAATGCGAGGGGATGGCCCGCCATTTCTAAAAATCGGACGAACAGTCAGATACCGAAAAACAGATGTTGATGAGTGGATGATAAGAAAACTTCGCAAAAACACTATAGAGAGAGCTTGCTAATCAGGCTCTCTTTTTTTATGTCACTGTAGCCACTGTGTTCAACTTGGCAACAGCTTGCGCTTTATGTTCAGGGGCCAAATGCGCATATCGAAGGGTCATAGTATAGTCAGAATGTCCCATCAGCTCCCTGACTGTATTCAAATCCACTCCTGCCATAACCAATTTAGATGCAAAAGTATGGCGAAGGTCATGCCATCTGAAGTTTTTTATATCGGCATCATCTAAAACCCCTTTCCAAGCTGTCCGAACATCATGAAAGGGTTTTCCGTCATTGTTAATGAACACATGTAAACCTTTAAGCCCTTCCTGAGTTTTCCAGCGCTTGAGAATAAGAGCAGCCTCTTCATTCAGGGGAATGTGACGGGTTTTGCCGGATTTTGCAGTTTCCGCCTTTACAGTCAGAATGTTTTGCTCAAAATTAATGTCCGACCATTTGAGCTTAAAAAGTTCTCCTCTGCGTAATCCGGTGTTCAGAGACAAAAGAACAGCGGGTTTAAGGTGATCTGCATATGCGACCCCTGACAAGCTCGGAAGTAGTGGGTAGCCCCGCTCTGCTTTCCACTTGTTTCCACTGCCTCGCTCGGCTCTTAGCCTATGCTCACGGTCATCCAATGCTTGACGCAACGCCTTCTCTTCACTCGTAGTCAAAAAACGGGGGGTGGGGTTGCTATCAATCTTAGAACGCTTCACTTTTGCAATTGGATTATTTTCAATAACTTCCCACTCCACGGCCCGATTTAGACAGGCTCTCAGATCATCCAAAGCCCGGTTTACGGTTGACGGCTTAACACCCTCCGTTAGTCTCCTGGTACGCCACTTTTCAATATCCAGATGTGAAATATCCCTAAGTGGCATTGAGTGCAGTTCTGGAAAAGATCGTTTTATGTTGATATAAGTAGCCTCTCCGGTTCGGAGGTTGGCCAGGATCCAAGGTTTATATGTTTCCGTCAGAAATATCAGAAAAGTACTCGCGTTATCTTCCTTAGGTTTTTCGGCAGGATCTTTCCCTAGACATGCATTAGCGAGGACTTCTCTCGCTAATGCTCGCGCCTTATAAGGTGTTATGGCATCAGCTCGCCCTACTTTAATGCGCTTACCCCGCCGATACTCAGCATAGTAGGTCATTACTCCGGAAGGTTGAATTCTAAGCAGAAACCCCTTCAGCTGCTCGTCTCGGACTTCAAACGGCCTCTCTTTCGGCTGGATAGTTTTGATAAGTGTGTTAGTTATCGTTGTCAATATCAACGGCTTCCGTAAGTGCAATGTAAGTGCAGATTGTTAATACAATAGCACATCCATATGAACAACAAAAGCCTGAATAATATCAGTGTACTGTAATTATAGTGAGCTTTTCCAGGTTTTTGGAATCTCCTAATGTTCGGTGTTGTTTTTCAAAAAATCGCGTTCGGGACGAAGGGGTCGCAGGTTCGAATCCTGTCATCCCGACCACTTTCTTTCAAGCCTCCTTTACAAACATAGGGGGCTTTTCACGCGAATTTGAAATGTGAGCTAAAGATGGGTAAGGCAACAGTTAAAGCAAACGAATTACAAACCTGCCTCGAACATTTAGATGCATCCCGCGGCGCAAGGTTTTTTAGTCTGGAGTCTGACAAGGAATACAGCGGTGTCGAAGAGATTAAAAGTACATTACAGACCGTAGATCCAGAAAAAAATCCCTACGTTCGTATCGATCAAGATAAAAATGAAATAATCCAACTTTTCTTCAAAGATGTAAGGATAACAGGTAAGCTTGATCTATCCAATCTGGATTTCAGAAGTCTTACTTTTGAACCGGTTACTATAGAAGAACTCGTCATAAATGGACGCAAATCCAAGAATGGTGTCATCAATATATTGAAGAATTCTTCAATTGAATCTTTCACTATCAGCAATAGTACCTTCAATCAGATTAATATGCATAATAGCGAGATTAGAGATTGGTCAATAACGAATACTGAAATATCTAATATGTTTAAGATATCAACCTCACTCATACATGGGTTATTTCATTTTGAAAATATAATTTTACACCCGCCACAGGAACAATCTGCTTATAAGGTTGAACAGTGCATTGGAAGTAATAATGCTCAGTTAATATTAGAAAATTTTACACTTAAAAACAGTGGAGATTTTCAATTAAATCAACTTAAAAATCTAGAAAAATTTGCAGTAAATTCTTTTGATTGCCAGTATGATTCAAGAGTATCGATAAACGCGTGTGATATGAACGGATTTGAAACTGATTGTCTCGGAATAGAGAAGTTTCATTTTTCTGATTGTAGCAATTATCCAATATCGAAAGCTAGCCTCTGTAGAACATATGCGACGTTTAGAAAGAATGGTCTCTGTAACAATGATAAATGGGGTAAGAGAAAGGGAAATATTGCAAAAGAGCAAAAAAGTCTTTACATCTCTCTAAGGGAGGAAGCCAAGAAAAAAGGCAATAAGCAACTTGAGGATGATTTTTACTATTGTCAAATGCATTGGGATTTAGAAGAAAGATTCAAGTTATGGGCTTGGTTATATAGATTTTTTTGTT
>DATBTE010000317.1:0-11745 GCA_036559425.1 Pseudobdellovibrionaceae bacterium
CCATCTTTATCTTCATGTTCTAAAGTCTAAGGGAGGTTTCAGTTTGCGAAAACAAAAAAGCCATGGGTTTCATGCCATGGCTTTGTTTTAATAGTATTTTATAGCTTTACTAAGGTGGGCCCGTCTCCCGGTGGTGGACCAACTCACGAAGTTCCCGGTGAAGCATAAACTCGTGACGTACGGATGGATTAATTAATAACACTCGCGTCCTCCTGTGAGACCAGTTGTTATGAGTGGCCATCATAACTTACTTATCGGCTAGACCTTCGCCGAGTTGAGGGCTGTTTTAATTATTTTTAAAGATTCCCATTTTGAAGCTCTTCTCTTCACAAAAGGCATGATGTATGCTCACTGCGTGAGTAAGGTGAATCAAAAAACGACTGATATTTTTTCAAAAATAAGCACCGATGAAGGGATCCGTCTTTTCCAAGACCTTGCCAATATTCGTGGTGAAATTGTCTGCAAGGGAAGTGGTGAGGATGTCTATCGTCTCACCGTCGAACGCGCCAATGGAAGACAAGAACTCCATTGCTCGGTGCCCTTCGGTTTTTTAAAGCCAAAACCAGAAAGTGATATTTTAGGAAATTTCTTTATTGGTGGGGAACGCTATTTCTTTAAGAGTTCCGTACGCACCGATGCTGACATCGTCATTCTTAGGATGGACACGGAGCTTTTCCACCTCCAACGCCGCCAAAATTATAGGATTAAAATCCCTGAAAATTATCCAGCAGCCCTGCATCTTTCCAGTTACAATGACACCTCTATTAACTTAAAAGGGCAGCTCGCTGATTTAAGCTGTGGCGGCTGTCGTGTCGTCGTCGCGGCCGATCTTCCTCTTTTTGAAATAGGGGGCCACATCGACGGCAAGATCATAATTAAAAACAGAGATCCTTTGGCAATTGAAGGTATTCTTCGCTATCATAAATTTGAAAAGAGTATTTCAAATCCAAGACAAATATTTGGTGTCGAGTTTATTTCTCTTACCGCCTTAATGGAGGGAAAGCTCTTTGCCCTCACCATGGAACTTCACCGGGAGTTCTTCTCAAGATTGAATGCCAATAACTAAGCAAAGAGTGTCAGCGATCCCACTTATTTTTTATCCAATATTTTACTGTGCACTTCGATCGTCAGGGCCTCAATGCGTTTACTCAGTTGCTGGGTCATTTCGGTTAGCGCTGTGTTTTGTTTAAGCAATTCCATCAAATGAGCCGTCTGCTGAGCAGCAAACATTTCCCGTTCTTCGCTGGCTTGAGCAATGGCCTCTCGGTGCTGGGCATCCGCTTCCGCATGAGCTTTATCTCGATCTGCCTGTCTGGTCTGAGCTAATAAAATAAGTGGCGCAGCGTAGGCTGCCTGTAGACTAAAGGCCAGATTGAGTAGAATGAACGGATAAATATCAAATTTGGCGAAACCAAAAACATTGATGGAAATCCAAACAATTACAACGAAGGTTTGACTAATTAAGAAGACCGGGGTTCCAAAAAAGCGAGCGAAGGCCTCCGCCTTTAAAGCAAACCAGTCATCTCCAAACACTGAATTAAGATGGATGTGAGGTAAATGAAATCGAAAGAAACTCTTATTAAGCTCAGTATTATTTTTCACAATAAATCTCCAAGTTCCATAGGAAGCCCCGCACAGAGTCTAAGGTCCTAATATATTTCTCTTTTTATCGTCCAAAGACCTGCTAAAAGACCATTCTAAGTCCCAGTTTGACTCATTTTGAGAATAATTGGACTTTAAATAAAACTCAATCTGCCGATAACTATATATATGTTGTACGGAAAAAGAGCTTATAAGCCTCAGTCTCGTCAGTCTCGTCTTCGTTCTCAGAAAATAATTCTGAATAAGGCCTTCCAGTATAAATACACTCTATTTTTAATGACGGCGATTATTGGCGGAGCCACATTGTTTTTCGCTCCGGCTTATTACTTTATCAACCAAAACTATGTTCTTTTCACGAACCTGGCCTATGATATTCAACCCGCCTTGGTCACTCATCTGGAACGCGAAGTGGTTTGGCTTGGAATCTTCATGGTCCTTAGTCTAGCCCTCATTTCAGGAATGACTTTGTTCATTGGGTTGCGGATGACTAATAATCTTTTGGCTCCTCTAGTGGATATGGAAAAGCACATGAAAAAACTCATGTTTGGCCACTGGCATATTCCGGATTACAAGATCGCCAATGAAGATGATTTCCGCGATTTAGCCATGACCTACGATTATTTCTATCGTTCTTTAAAAGCCAATACGGAAGCAGAATTGAAATTGATTGAGAAACTTTCGATCGATCCGCAAAATCGTGAAGCCTACGCCTCTTGGAAGAACCTAATCATGATTAAAAGATCAAGAATTGGAATGCCAGAGCTTCAATTCGAAGAACTCAATGTACAACCCCTCTCTCGCAATGGACCTATTTTTAAATCTAGCGAGAGCGACGTAGTGTCGATCGAAGCTGAGCGTCGGCGTCGCGTTTCTTAAGCGCCTCACGTTTATCGTGAGTTTTCTTACCTTTCACCAAGGCAATCTCTAACTTCGCACGGCCTTTTTTAAAATAGATCTTCAAAGGCACGCAGCTATAACCTTTTTCACGGAGTGCATCGTAAATACGATCGAGCTCCGAACGGTTTAGGAGAAGCTTTCGCAATCTTTCAGGTTCGTGATTATTGTAACTGCTGGCTTTATAAACGCTGATATGGGCATTTTGCAAAAAAGCCTCATCTCCGCGGAAAGACACATACGAATCTTTCAATTGAACATTTTTCTCGCGCAGAGCTTTCACTTCGCTTCCAGTCAACATCAAGCCCGCTTCGAAGGTGTCGATGACTTCGTAGTTGAATCGAGCTGTTTTATTTTCCTGGATGATTACTATGCTCATGTTTCAAAACCAAATTTTTTATAAAGGGTTACAAACTGCTCCGGAGTTAGCTCTTCGGCTCGGGCGGTCTCAGTAAAACCCATCTCCGTAATCCAGCTTACTAACTGCTCTTCAGCTATTCCCTTTTGACTGCAAAGAGAAGAAATATTTTTCTTTAAAAGCTTACGACGCTGAGCAAAGGCCGACTTGACGAAAGTCAGATACGCCTTTGGGTTCTGCACTGAACTGAGCCTACGACTAAAGGCTAGAACCCTTGAAGCCACTCTCGGAGGCGGTGAAAAGTCCCGCGGCCCAGCCTCCGTCACCGTTTCAGTTTTCCAAAAAGTCTGTGCCATTACAGTTAAAAAACCATAATTCTCAGACTTGGCCTTCGCTGCAATTCTTTGTGCCACTTCTTTTTGAAACATGAGCACCATGTGGTCCAGCCCCTCCTGTGCAGAGGAGCAATCCAAACACCGTTCCACCACAATGCTTGAGGAAATCTGGTACGGAAGGTTGCTTACGAGAACTTTTTTGCCGGGCTTTTGGTAAAACGTCCGCCAATCCATTTG
This sequence comes from Pseudobdellovibrionaceae bacterium, assembly GCA_036559425.1. Taxonomy (GTDB): domain Bacteria; phylum Bdellovibrionota; class Bdellovibrionia; order Bdellovibrionales; family Bdellovibrionaceae; genus JACMRP01. The sequence continues at coordinate 3,427 of DATBTE010000317.1, forward strand.
CAGAGCATCCCCCTCCACGACGTTTAAACCTTGATCCCGCCAATACTGAGAAAGCACCCGATCCAACTCAATCACTAAAAAGTCACATTCCATTTTTCTGAGAAAATAGGTCAAAGCCCCAGGCCCCGGTCCCACTTCGATCAGCACAGCTGGCCGAAAGTCCTGAGCTTTTTTAATAATTTTTTCGATGACCAAATCGCTGACTAAAAAATTCTGACCCAAGGAGCGTTTGGCGGCAATACCGAGAGCCTCTTGCACTTCCTGAAGGCGTTCACGGGCTGTACTCATAGTTTAGCCCATTTGAAATCTTGGGGAAAGCTCTGCGGAGAAGGTCCCAGATCTAAACTAGAGACTTCACCCCGATTCAGCCTTAAGACACCGACATAACCGATCATAGCCGCATTGTCCGTACAATATCTCAGAGGTGGAATCACCAGTTTAAAACCTTTTCGCTTCGCCCAGTCTTCGGCCCGGGCACGCAGTCGGGAGTTGGCACTCACCCCCCCAGTTAAAATCACCCGTTTCGCTTTAAATTTCTTCGCCGCTTTTTCAAGTTTCGTAATCAGGACATCCACGATGGCCTCCTGAAAAGAAGCGCACAGATCTGGCAAATGTTTCTGCACCTCTTCAGGTCCCATTTGCTCAAGCATTCTTTGCCCAGCGGACTTAAGTCCTGAAAAGCTCATATCAAAAGTATCGTCATGAATCATACTGCGAGGAAAATCATAAGCCTTAGGATTTCCTTTTTGCGCTTCCCGATCGACGCGAGCGCCGCCGGGAAAGCCCAAGCCTGCCATCTTTGCAAATTTATCGAAGGCCTCACCTGCGGCATCATCCTTGGTGGTACCCAAAATCTCATAATTTCCAACACCAAGAATATGATAAAGGCTGGTATGCCCCCCACTGATAGCAAGTCCCACATAAGGATAGTCGAAATCTTCCGGTGGGGAATATTGGGCATCTTTAAGAAAAGGAGCCAGCAAATGCCCTTCAAGATGGTTCACACCAATAAACGGAATATTGCGAGCTTGCGCCAGGCTCTTTGCGGTCACTAGTCCCACTATCAAAGCCCCAACCAAACCCGGACGATTGGTCACGGCAATGGCAGGAATATCCGCCCAAGTCATATTGGCTTTTTTCAAAGCCTCTTCAATCAAAGGGATAAGGGCCATCGAGTGATTACGGCAGGCGATTTCAGGAACAATTCCCCCATAGGGTTCATGTTCCAAGTCTTGGCTCGCGCAAACCACCGAATGAACCCAACCTGTCTGCTCAACAATAGCAACAGAGGTATCGTCACAGCTCGTTTCAATCGCGAGAACTCGATTCATTTTTCACACTCTTTTTAAGCAGACTATTTTTTAAGGCCTTTCAAACGAATTCGGGCTTTCTTTGCTTCGTTCGAATTGGGATGTTTAGAAACGAGTTCATCAAAAAAAGTCTTCGCCTCATCTTTCATTCCCATCTCCTGAAATGAAACACCCATTTTATAAGTAGCATCCGCGATTTTCTTCCCGTTAGGGTTTTCATCGCGATATCTTTGATAATTTAAAATCGCTTTTTTCCAATCTTTTTGTTCGAAAAATTCTTGGCCAAGTTCATAAGGATTTCGCTTGGATTCCGCAGCAACTCTCGCTTGAGCGGCATTATTTTGGGCCACTAAAGCCGCTTTTTCCGCGCGAAGCCCATTCAATTCCGCACTCAGTTGGAAAACAGTTTTTTCAAGATTGCTCAAACCTTCTTGAAGAAGAAGAATCTTTTTATTGGTGTCTGCCGATTGTTCTGTCGCATATCGTTTTACAGAATCGGTCTCTTGAGAAGCCTGGTCTTTTTTATGCTCCAGCACTTCCAGACGACCCCGAAGAGTTCTCAAGTCATCTTCCACATCAGAAAAACGACTGGAAACATCCGCATTGGTTTTCTGCAGCTTTGTCACTTCTTGCTGAATCACTTGTTTTTGTTCAATTTCCCGAACATCCGTACGAGTTTTGAGACAGCCGGTCAGGCCGAGACAAGCGCTCAAAACCAATCCATTTGCCAATCTGCTTACAGGGAGCACCGACTGCATCATAAAACATCTCCTGTTTTCTGTCGAATCAGACGAGCTGAATTCTCAGCTTTTTCCGCGGCAATTCTTGCTTTAATAAAAGCCTCGCGTGCTTTTGTATAATCTCGGTCTTTATAGAGCAAACGACCTTGTCGATAAGCTTCATCAGCTTGGTGCCAATACCCTGGCGAATGACGGGGAGCTTGAACCGCGCGAGCCGCTTCGATAGCAGCTCTTGCTAAAGTATATTCTTCGACCGGCTGGGGAACTGACTGACAGCTCGAGGTGAGCATAATCAGCATAGTTACGAAAATAACAAGTCCCCTCACCCGACGATCCTTTTACTATTGCTGAACTGGAAGGAAATTTGCACGACGGTTTTTTGCGTAGGCAGCTTCACTGTCCCCTGATTCAACAGGTTTTTCTTTTCCATAGCTGATCACAGATAAACGAGCCGCTGGAACACCAAGGCTTACAAGGTAGGCTTTTACAGCGTTTGCACGTCTTTCACCAAGAGCTAAATTGTACTCGATAGAACCACGAGCATCACAATGTCCTTCAATTTGAACCTTGGAAGCCGTGTTCTTTTTAACCCAGTCCGCATTCCCTTGAAGGATTTTTTTATTTTCAGCAGTAATGTTTGATTTATCATAATCAAAATGCACAGTCTCAAGTCCAGGAATTTTACCACTATCACTGCCTGAAGCATCAAAGTTCATAGCAGTTGAATCCACAGCTGTGTCAGCGACTGGAGTGGTAGGTGTAGTTTCCGCATCTGTTTTCGTCTGCTTGCCTTTACAACCCACAAAACAACTTGCTGTCAAAGCCAATGCTGCAAAAGTGAACGTCAATTTTTTTAACATCGTTCTTCCTCCTTAAATGTTTTTCTTAATCTCTGAAACTTTAAGGCATGACAGATTATTGTCAAACCATATCAAAGAGTTGATTCGATATTGATGTTGCGTTGCCATGCGGTGATAATGAAGGGATGAAAATTAAATCTTTATTTCTTTTTGGCGCCTTTATCCTCACTGCTGCTCTTTTTCCCTGTCGAGGCCTCTCCTTTGAAGTTCCTGCAGAGTGGAAATTCAAAAAGATATCTACAGCCCATTTTGATGTCATTTATAATGCTGAGCAGCAAGATCTCGGACAACACTACGCCCGACAAGTCGAAAAAGCATTTTCATTGCTGTCCCCTGTTTTCACTGAACAGCCTGAGAAAACACTTATTATTATTAATGACAAAACCGATGCGACGAATGGTTATGCCACTCGCCTTCCCTATCCCCACATCGTGACTTATCCTGTTCTTCCTGGACCTCAGGAGAGTTTGAGCGAAAGTGGTGACTGGTCCCTGGAACTTCTCTCGCATGAATACACTCATATTCTCACTTTCGAACCCGCCAATGGAGTTTTTAAAATCCTGCGTGGTATTATGGGAAGCATTGCCTCGCCCAATCTCTTGTTGCCAAGTTGGTGGAAAGAAGGGTTGGCCGTAGAAGCTGAGAGTCTATTGGGTCCCAAAGGGGGACGCCTAAAATCCCTGTACCAAGACTCCATCATCCGCGCCATGGCTGAGAATAAAAGTCTCCTTAACTACGACGTTGCACAGATCAATGAAGTTATTCCCCGTTGGCCAGAGGGGATGAGGGCTTATTTGTTTGGCTCTATTTTCTGGAATCAAGCGGTCCAAGATTATGGCACAGGAATCATGAATAACTTGAACCAGCGTCACTCCTCCAGAGTCCCCTATTTCATCGAAGAACCCGCACGTGACCTTCTGAAGGACGATTACGAAAACTTTTACCACAAAGCCCTGACCGAGACCGATAAGTTAGCGCAGGGGCAGATTAAGACTCTGCGTTCTCTTCCCCTTACCGAAATCCATAGCCTGCCATCGGCGACAAATTCAGACCTCAAGTACTCATCTGCCCCAGCCATCAGCAGCGACGGAAAATATCTGGCGATGATTAGCGTGGATTATAAAGCCGATCGCATGATGAATATTTTCGTTCGGGATGCAGATACCAACATGATGACTAAAAAACTCCAAGTTGAAATAAAAAAGGAAGAAGAACCTTTAGCTCCTAAAACCAATAAAGAAGATGGTCCCCCTTCGGGAAGTATTCAAAGGATTTCGTGGTTTCATCACTCTCCTAAACTCATCTATGACCAGCTTCATTACGTCAATCGCATCGAGCGCTATTCGGATCTTTACACTTACGATGTTGATACCCGAAAAAGTAAAAAACTGACCACCGCTCTTCGCGCCCGTGAACCTTCTGTTTCTCCGGACGACGACAAAGTGGTCTTTGTGAGACTTGAAGGCGGAAGAACCCGACTGGGAATCTATGATATCCACAGTGGAAAGGCAGAGATTCTATATAGTCCTGCCCTCCAAGAAAGAATCTCCACACCGATTTTCTTAGATGCGAATACGCTTATTTTTGCACTGAGAGACGCTCAGGGAACCGAAGGTCTTTGGACTTACTCATTTAAAGATCAAACCGTCGCTCCTATTCTAACCTCTTTTGAGCAAGCGCGTTTTCCAGTTTTAACTAAAAAAGGACTCATGTTCACGTCTTCCAAAAATGGCGTTCACAATTTGTATCAGGCTAGTGCAGATCTGAAAAAAGCAACGCCTGTGACTCACGTTTTGACCATGGTTACGACCGCCACTCTGGATCCTGAAACTGAAAATATTTATGCGACTTATATGTCAGCCACGGGTCCTACGGTGGTGATGATTTCCAAAGACATTTGGCAAAAAACTCCTCAAGAACTGCCGCGCATCCACGGTCTCTTCGCGGATCGTTTCAAAACCTTTCTCGCGCCAACACCCGGCTCGGAAGCTCCAGCAACAAATTTCGAAGTCACAGATTATAGTCCTTGGGGCTATATGTGGCCTCATTATTGGATTCCTTATCTTTGGACTTCACCTGAAGGCGGTCTGGTCATTCAAGCGCAAACCTCAGGCTTTGATCCATTGAAAAAACACAGTTACAGTCTTTTGATCGACTGGAATACTTATCTCCAAGCCCTTGATTGGTCCGCCGACTATTTAAACAACGTCACCAATCTTCCTCTCCAAGTGCTCGGAGCCCAAACTCACTCTTATTTGGTGACTCGCGATAATTTAATTAAAGACACCTTGGCCTCCGTTGCCGGATTGCCGGATATTTGGGGCTTCAGTGAAAAGCTCAGTTTGGGTCTAGGCTGGCGCTATCTTGAAAGAACTTTGGGGGGCACTGGAACCACAAAGCGGACCGGTCCTTATGCGACTTTGACCTATAAAAATAGCTCCCAAGGTGGAGATCAGTTCACTCCGCAAGAAGGCGGTGGGGCTTACTTGATGGCGGTGAATTACGTTGAGGGAGCTGGACTTATGTCCCACTCCCAATTCCAAACTGGTGGTGTTTATTATTTCTCTCAATTTTTGCCAAAGCTGCACGCCCTAGTGATCCGTGGAAGTTTGCTTTACACTCCCGAGAAAATCCCGCCAATTTATGGAACTCAATCGGACTCGATGGATTTTGCCGGTCAAGATTTGAGCCCACACTTTTTGGCCCGAGGCTATTCGACCGGCCAGTTCATTGGCCACAATATGTATAACCTCAATCTTGAGTATCGTTTTCCAGTACAGGACGTGTATCACGGACAAGGCACTCATCCTTTCTTCGCACGTCGTCTTTATGGCGCTGTGATCACAGATGGGCTTGCGACAGACGGTTTTGCTTACAATTCCACTAACATTCCCACGCAGGTTAAAGCTTCGGAAATATTTTGGAGTTACGGTATCGAGGCTCACCTTGAAACCACAGTGGGCTATGAATTCCCACTGAATTTCGTAGCTGGCTTCTATAAAGGTGCTAACGAAAAATATGCTCCTGACAGCACTCTGGGTCTAGCAATCCAATTCAGCGGCTTTTAGCGCGCCACGTTTAAGCGAAGGCCTTGACAAAAATTGAGGTCGTCACGAACACTGGAAGAGAGTTTATTCATGGAGGATTAATGGAAAAAATCAGCTGGATTAAAGAACTTGTGAAAGCTGAACAGCAAATGGAAGAATCAGGCTTAGTCGATATGAGCTTTGGTTTTGACCCAGAGCGAGTCTTAGTTACTGAAAGCATCCAGTTTCTTTTGAATCTTAAAACAGAATTCGTCGATGCCTCCTCTACTTTTAACGAACTAAAGCCCTCCGCCTTGGGGCGAATTAAAATTTACGGAATCGCCAAAACCCATGCCGATTTTATGCTCTTCCGTAATGGTTTTAAAATGATCTTTGCTCTTAAAGCTCCAGGTCAAATCAGCGTGCGTTTCAATTTCATCGGAACCAATTACATTCCAACTCCAGGAGCCGCGGAACCTCACACTCCCGCAGCCAATGCCAACGTCATGGAAGAGAACATCGTGGAAGCAAAATGGGCCGCATTTGAAGAACTTATTTGGACTTATCGGGGTGAGCCCATGAAGTTGGAATATATGGTTCGCCATTATCTCACTCAGTTCATTCGCGAAAGCGCTAAGTAACCGAATACCAGCCAATAAAAACGATCCGCCATTCCGCCTAAAGACAAATGCCAATGATAAATGATGAGAATAGGAATTTGCACAAGGGCGTAAACTCCAAAAATAGACATGACAGCATCCTTAGAGATAAATGCTTTTACTGACATGCTTATCAGCCAAAGCAAAAAAAACACTGTCCACATAATAAAAGGCCATCCGCCCACCACACCCGCCGAAGCAATAATATTATGGGGATCTTTAAAGGAATTGTAACTGCTCACCTCCAGCTCTTCTTTACCTGAAAATTTTGAAAGCAAGCCCTGCCCTATCCAGGGGCTGGTTTGAAAGTATTCCCAACCCCGCTCGATTTCTTCCATTCGGCTGGCGACTCCATCTTGGGCTTCGCGTTCAAGAAGTGCTTTTTTGCCCGTGGCAATATCTTTAGCATAATCCATTATTTTTACGCCAAAAAGAAGAAGTGTCACCGACATCACCAAGACGGCTGAATATTTAAAGTAACGTCGTGCCAGGTTCGGTGTGGGTGCACGGAGAATCGACAATATCACCGCCATGAGAACTGCCGCCAACGCCGAGCGAGTTCCGGTCAGGATCAGAGCAAATAAGCTCAAGAAAATCCCAAAAATCTGCCAAAAACGACGGAGTCGGTTCTTTTCCATTTGGACAACTCCCAGAGTGAAGATCACTCCGACCGAAGCACAGGTCACCATATAAGGAATGTGTTTGAAAACTCCGATAAAACGTCCCCCTTTGAAGGTCAGATCCGGCCTTACCAACCACAGCACCAAGGAAAGCACTACAAAATTTATGGACCAAGTACTCAGCAAACGCGCGGCACTCAAGGGCTCCAGCAGAAGGGGCAAAAAAATCCCGAAAAGGAGGATCATCCAAAAAGTGGAAATCACAGCCGCCCATATATAGAAACCTTTATGGCTATCGAAAAATAAAAATTGTGACAGAGTCTCGAAAAACAACAAGATCAACAAAAAAACCAAAAGGGTCCTATAAGGCTTCGTCATCCCCTCCAACTTCTGCGAATGATGAAGCATATAAAAAACGATGGGCATCCCAAAAAGGAAATTCAGAATAATATTAAGGTACGGATGAAGACCATGTTGAAAGACCAACATATGAATTTGCGAAGGAAGGCCCAGAAAAGCGAACGATATCTTGGAACCAAAAACCAATAATAAAAGAATCCAGGCCCAGATTTTCATTGGTGACTACTCTTTCTGATGGCTGTACTTGCCGATCAACAGTCCACTGAGAGCAATACTCATAATGACAGAAACTAAAGTGACTGTTTTAGTGGTCTCGGGGCTAAACATGGCTTCTCGGGGAGGTACATAAACCAGATCATCGTGATTCATCTTTAGAGAGTCGCTCCCTCCTCGGCGAATCAGTTCCTCGAGATCGACCTCATAAGTTCCACGATGTTCCGCCAGAGCCTGAGAGCGCAGTGTGGCCCACTTCTCCGGTTCGTTTTTACGAACCATCACTTCAGAAATATTTCCGCCGTGAGTACTTCCTCCTGCGAGAGTCAGAACCTTTAAGAGATCGGTATTGCTGGGTACATAATAAATCCCCGGTTTCTGGACCTCGCCCAGGAGTTGAATGGAGATAAGGGACTCTTTCGGAGAAGATCTGAAGATATACTCCGAGGCCTGTGCGGGCATTTTAATATCCCCAATTGAACCCAAATCATTTAAGGGCGATGAATTAGAAATAGAACTCCAAAAAATTAC
>DATBTE010000318.1:0-6067 GCA_036559425.1 Pseudobdellovibrionaceae bacterium
TGAGCTGGTTTTGAAGAAAGCGACTCTGGGGATTTATGAGGAGAAGGATATGCAAGGGCTAGATCCCTTGCTTCGCCAAAAATATTTTAATAGAATAAAAGGATCCTCAAAGAGACCGAAGGAAGAACGGTTTCAGGCCAAGGATGAAATCCATAAATTACTTCACTTTGCCTATTTTAATTTGATGAATGAAACTTATATTTTTAAACATAAGTTTAACATCATTTTTTGTCGCAATGTTTTGATCTATTTTGATGAACCCACTACAAAGCGAGTGATTGACAATTTGACCGGTGCTTTGGCTACAGGTGGGCACCTCATTCTGGGTCATTCTGAATCTGGCAATGTGAAACATAAAGACCTTAAGCCCCTCTCTAGAGCAATCTATCAAAAGTTGTAGGTGATACATGAGTAAAATACGTGTTCTTATAGTTGATGACTCAGCAGTGATTCGAAAGCTTTTGGAAAAGTTTCTTTCCTCTTCGGCTGATATTCAAGTGGTGGGCTCCGCCGCCGACCCTTATATCGCCCGTGATAAACTGGTTGAATTGAAACCGGACGTGATGACTCTAGATGTGGAAATGCCCCGTATGGATGGAATTAGCTTCCTTGAAAAAGTGATGCAGCATATGCCGACTCGCACGATTATTTTTTCAAGTCTGGCGAAGACTGGTTCCGAGACCTATTTCCGCGCTCTAGAAGCGGGCGCTATCGAGATTCTAGAAAAACCTTCCATTGATGTCAGCCAATCCATGGAGACCTTGGCTGCTGACATCGTTGAAAAAGTGAAGAATGTGGCTCGAGCTCGGATAAGCCCGGTCCATAAAATAGTTATGCCAGGAACTCCCGTAAAAAAAACTTCCGGAGGTGCTTTGGCCCGTACCACTCATCAATTGATTGCCGTGGCTTCTTCTACCGGTGGAACTGAAGCTTTAAAAGTTTTACTCGCGGGAATGCCCGCAAATATTCCGGGAACTTTAATAGTGCAACATATGCCACCGGGCTTTACGAAGTCTTTTGCCGACAGCCTTAATAAGATGTTTCCTTTTGAAATCAAAGAAGCTCAAGAAGGAGATCAAGTGATCCCAGGTCGCGTTTTGATCGCTCCAGGAAACTTCCATATGGAGCTTTACAGAAATGGGGCCTTCTATCATGTGAAGCTCCATCAGGCACCTCCGCTTCACAGTGTTCGTCCGGCAGCGGACTATATGATGAAATCAGTGGCGAAATTTGTCGGTAAAAATGCTTGCGGTATAGTGCTTACCGGAATGGGTAAGGACGGCGCTGAAGGTCTACTTGAAATGAAAAAAGCGGGTGCTTACACGGTAGCTCAGAATGAAGAGACCTGCGTGGTTTATGGAATGCCTCAAGCCGCCTTCAATCTGGGGGCAACGGATAAAGTACTGCCTTTGGATAAAATTGCCGACGACGTGATTCAAAAAATCAATGCGAAGGATGCGGCTTAAAGCACAGCCTAATGTTGAATTTCCTGACCTTCGTTCAGAGCCGTTTTGCCTTCAAACCGTTTGGCTTGTCCTTGCCAAAACATGAGAAGCGTGCCCGCGACTGAATAATCAATCTGAGCGAGCTTCATGGCGAGAGGTACGGATTCATTGCGGAAGAATCCCAATTGACGGCGTTCACCTTTGCGCAGGTACAAATCGACTCTTTGAAAATGATGCATTAACTGCAAGGCCTTAAAGAAGGTGGCTTGCTCTTGTTTGAACATACCGAGCTCTTCACGCAGAAAGAATTGAAGGCGATCATCATTTTGAATTTGAGCTAAATTCCAGGAGTTTTCACCATAATGAGCTTTGAGGAATGCAAACATAAAACCTGAAAGCAATTCAGTGGGATCATCAAAACGGATTCCACAGAATTTCAAGCGCCGCAGATGCGTTTCAAAAACCGCCATTTTTTCAGAATCTTTAAAAATCGCATAGAGACCGGAAAGAATATTCTCCAGCACACCTAAGTCATGCAGTTCGGTGAAAGCTAGAATCGGATCTGGTAAACGAAGAATTTTGATATACTCTTCGCGGCGGCGGGGTAAAACAGCGCGTTTCAGCTCTGGCGCACATTGAACAATGGCGGCTCTCATTTGCGGTTCAATGATGAAGCTTAATTTATGAGTCAAGCGAACAGCGCGGAGAATGCGGATCGGATCTTCAACAAAACGAGTGACTGAGTCACCAATCATACGCAGTGTACGATTTTCAACATCTTTGAGCCCGTCGCAGTAATCAAGAATCTTGTGTTGAATAGGATCGTAGAATAAAGCATTGATAGTAAAATCGCGTCTTTTCGCATCTTCTTCGCAGGAACCGAAATAATTATCCCCAATAACCTCAGAGTCAGCACCTTCCAACTCTTCCGCACTGATGGCTCGGCGGAAGGTCGCCACTTCAAATTGTTGATCTCCGCGGCGGACGAGTACTAGACGAAAACGCTTACCAATAACATAGGCTTGAGGGATTTTCCGGCGCACCTGATTGGGGTGAGCGTTCGTGGCAATGTCAAAGTCTTTGGGATGAATTCCTGCTAACAAATCGCGGACGCAGCCGCCGACCAGATAGGTCTCGAAACCTTCATCTTGGAGGATGCGTACGATGTCGCGAGCGTAGGGGTCAATCCAGTCTTCGTGCAGGTGGGGTTTTGTAGTCAATACGTACTCTCATGTTTGCTCAGCTAATCAGTTGTGACTTTTGTTGTAACGGAATGGCTAGACCGTGTCAAATTTTGCGGTATAATTCCGCCTATGTTTTATCTAGATTTATATAATTATCAGATTATAGGGCCTGAAAATGGCCGTCGTTGGGTTTTTGTTCATGGCCTCATGGGGTATGGTGCCAATTGGCGTAAAATTATTTCTAGTTTGGAATCTACAGAACGCGTCTTATGCTTTGATCAGCGGGGACATGGACGCTCGCAGAAGCCTGCTGAAGGCTATACTCCTGAAGATTACTCCGAAGATATTTTAAAAATCACTGAAGAGCTAGGCTGGGATAAATTTATCCTTGTAGGGCATTCCATGGGAGGGCGAAATGTGCTGAACTTCGCCTATCGTTATCCTGAAAAAATCATCAAGCTAGTGGTCGAGGATATTGGACCTGAGGCAGCACCGAACGCAGTAGAATATTATGAAAAGTTATTAGAGATGGTGCCTACTCCGTTTCCGAATCGTGAAGCTGCACGAAGTTTTTTTCAGACGGAATTCCTTGAAAAAGCTAAAACACGAGAGAACCCGCAAGTGCTAGCGCAATTTTTGTACGCGAATATAGAAGACAAAGCGGACGGGACTGTGGATTGGCGTTTTTATAAACAAGGAATTTTGGACTCAGTCAGTGATGGGAGAAACAAAGACCGCTGGCACGAGGTGATCTCTTTGAAAGTACCCACTTTATGGATTCACGGGGCGCAGTCTCGTGAATTCAGCCGGGAGAATTTCGAGAGAGTCTTGGACTCCAATGAGTTGATTACTGGCGTCGAGATACCTAATGCAGGGCATTGGGTTCACTCCGAACAACCAGCCTTATTTCTTCAAGCTTTGAAGGATTTTGCAGGGGGCTTTTAACTTGCTCCAACTGCCTGTTTCTTTGACTTTTCGTGAAGTTCTCATTACTTTGGCCTTTTTAAGACCTAATACTGTCTCTTTGGAGTGAAACCTTGAATTTTTCCGAGTTTAATTTAGATCCCAGCCTCAAATCCGCCATCGAAAAGCTCAACTATGCAGAGTGCACTCCAATCCAAGAATTGTCGATTCCAGTAACGCTTGAGGGCAAAGATGTCGCCGGCTTGGCACAAACCGGGACTGGTAAAACGGCAGCCTTCTTGCTTCCGATCATGGAAAGAATTTTGCGGGCACGTCCTTTGGCGCCAGGCGCAACAGAAGAAACCAAGGTTCTCGCAGCCAAGCGTGCTTTTTCAGATTGGAAACCACAAAATTTTGTTTTAATTTTAGTGCCCACTCGTGAGCTAGCTGAACAGGTTCAGGAGAGTGTAGAGAAGTTTTCTGAGTTTTCTGGCCTTCGCGGTTTTGCGATATATGGTGGCACTGGGTACGATAAGCAAAAAGAGGCGCTTAAAAATGGCGTGGAATTTATTGTGGCCACTCCAGGCCGCCTGATTGATCTTTACAAAGAACACCTCGTTGATTTGAAGCAAGTGCGCGCGATTATTTTTGATGAAGCGGACCGCATGTTTGATATGGGCTTCAAAGAAGATATGAAATATATTTTGCAAAGAGTTCCCAAAGAACGTCAGTTCTTGGTTTTCAGCGCGACTTTGAATTTTGATGTTTTAAATACGGCTTACCAATTCGGCGCAGATCCGGTGGAAATCAATATTAGCAGGGACTCTGCCAAGGCAGAAAATGTGAAAGATGAAATCTTTCATGTGGGCCAAGATGAAAAAGGGCAGCATTTGCTATCGCTCTTAAAGTTGCACAAGCCTCGTCAGGCCGTCATCTTTACTAACTTTAAGGTCAACGTTGAGAAGATCACTCGTTTCTTAAACAATAACAGTATTCCTGCAATGGCGATTTCCAGTCTTTTGACTCAAGCTCAGCGCACTAAAGTGATGCAGCAATTCAAAGCGGAAAATGATTTGAACGTGCTGGTGGCTACAGATGTGGCGGCTCGGGGTTTGGACGTTCAAGGCGTTGATATGGTCGTCAATTTTGAACTTCCCATGGACAGTGAATCTTACGTTCATCGTATTGGACGTACAGGCCGTGCTGGTGCAACTGGATTGGCTTTCAGTTTGGTGAGTGACCGTGATGTGGACTCTTTGGGTCGTATCGAGGAGTACCTCAAGCACAAAGTTGAAGTCGGTTATCTTGAAGACAAAGACCTTTTGAAGGATTTCAAACCTTTTGTGTGGTCAGATTCTTCTTATTCTCGTTCTTATGAATCCCGCGATGGCGGCGGTGCTGGAGGCCGTCAAGATCGTGGTCCACGCCGTGGAGCGGGTCCGCGCACTGGTGGCACAGGAGGTGGAGGACGTAGTCCTCGCCGTGACGATCAACAACGTCGTGATCATGGACCTCGCCGCAGCGACAACCGCACAACATCTTCTGCGGGACCACGCCGTGAGGGAGAACAGCGGCCTCAACATAAACGTGGCCCTGAGCACCGTTCTGATCAACGTCGGCACACGCCTCATAAGCCTGCGGCCCACCAAGGCAACGGCCAAGGCCAGAGACCGCAGCAAGCCCAGCCGCATCGAGGTCCTAAGAAACCTCATTCAGCGCAAGTGGCAAAGCAGAAGTCTATTGGCCAACGCGTGACTGGTTTTATCAAAAAACTTTTCAGCTAAGCCTAGAGAGCTCTAGAGGCCATTGTACTCTTATTAACTCAAACAAAACTTCCAGGCCGGAATAACTTGGATCTCTACACCTTCAAGATGAAGCTCTTCAGAGTTAGACCAAGTTATAATTTTGAGATTTGTTACTTTCCATTTTTTAGCAGCATTTAACAGCGATGAGAGCTCTCTTTTTCGAGTTCTTTCATCGCTTATATTGAAGCATACTTGAATAAGGCTGCTTATTTTACGATCTTCCGTGACGGCAAAGTCTATGTCGTACTGACTCGATTTAAGATAAAAAATATTTTTTGTTTTTCTGCGGAGGTGCAGAAAAACAAGCGTTTCAAGTTTCATTCCGAAATCATCCGTGGCTTTAGTGCTTAGGGAATTCATCATGCCTATATCGCAGGCATAGTTTTTCTTCGGTAATGTAGACCGCTCCTTAAGTTTATATGAGTAGGCTGAGACCTCATAAAGAAGATAGGACTCCTGCAAGTAGGCCAGATGATTTCGAACCGTATTTATCGAACTGTAACCAAAGGCACGCTGCAATTGTTGATAACTGATCACTGAGCCCGATTGCTGTATCATATAGACCCCGAGTTCTTTCAGGAGCTTCGGGATTCTTACATTATGCCTCTGTACGATATCTCGACCTACGATCTTGTCAAATAGCTCGCGAAGGTAGAGACCTTGTGGCTCTCCTTCAACAACTTCTGGGAATCCACCTCGTGTAAAATAGTCCTCAAAGTGTGCAGCACAT
>DATBTE010000319.1:0-31958 GCA_036559425.1 Pseudobdellovibrionaceae bacterium
GAGAAATACGTGTTGGCGTATTGAGACAAAGCATTGCCCTGAGCAATCCTCCCGATGGTTGCCGCTGGAAACAACCCCTAGATCATCGTTTGACGCCTATGAAAATTTAATTTTTTACCGGACAGCAGTGAGAATTTTGAACTGGGGCCGGGACTTGAGAAATGTCTTTGATTATTGCGAACTCAATGAGCTTGAAGGCTGGGGATTTGTTTCGCGAAAAAAGAAGTCTAGTAAGCGGCAAGAAAGCAGTTAAGAACTGCTCCCAAGGCTTCTGAATCTCTCCCCCCTTGCAGCGACTTTGAAAATTACTGATAAATCCCTAAGCTGTACTTCTTTACAAGGAGACAAAGTTGTATTTGGCAAAATAGATCAAGCTAGATTCGTTAAAGACTCAACAAATGGAGGCACTGGTGCCTACCATGTCACCTATTCTTCACGTGTGGAGTTGAAAGAGTTTAAAACTCAGAATGGAAACACCGAGTACCAGCTCATCGTCAAGTAAGCGGCATTCGTTTTTGCACCCCGCACCACTTCACCACATTGTGACTGGAGTGGACATGCTGCATAAGTTCATGGCGGAGGGATTGAGGAAATAGAGGGGTTGGCTTTGACAAAAGCGCTGTGGTCAGGCTTTCTTTGTCGAGAACTTCAGTTACCACTTTTTGGCCTTCAATGAATTTTTCTTTAAACAGCAAAGCCTCACGATTATTATGGTGATAAGGTCCTACCAAGACTGGAAGTCCCGCGGCGAGGGGTTCCATCACGCTGTGAACTTGTTTGCGAAAAGAGCCGCCAACGAAGGCGATAGTTCCCCAAGTATAAAGCTCTGCAAGAATACCCACTTGATCGATAAGCAGGACCTCTTCCTCAGTCCAAGAGGTTGCAGTGGAGTATCTGCAGAAGCTAAGACCCAGACTCTGGAGTTGATTTTCCAGAGACTTTAGGTGGTCATTATGTATTTCATGGGGAGCTAAAATCATTTTACAATGATCTTTTAAAGCAGCGTAAGCGGGAAGAAGGACTCTTTCATCTTCAGGCCACGTAGAGCCGGCCACGAAAACATGGGCGTTTGGCAACGGGCGAAGTTCTTTCTTGATGGGCTTAGGATGTTCCAGACGATAAAAGACTTGATCAAATCGGCTATCCCCATGAACCCGAACCGGCACTTGCAAAGAAAGTCGTTTAAGTTCAGCCACATCTTCTTTGGAAACACAGTGAATCTCGGAAAGCTGATTCAGCGCCCAGCGAGTGACCTTGGCGGAAAGACCTTTCAGGCGCGAGCTGTTGGCGGCAAAAGTCGCAGAAAATAAAAGACTTGGAATTTGTTTTCTGTGGCAGCAAGTGGCCATCACCGGCCATACATCCGTGCGGGCAATCAACCAACAGCGCGGTTGCCATTTTTCTAAAAACTGCAGGCAATCCTTTTCAAAATCCCAGGGAATCATTCCCCAAGCATCCACATCGGTCAGCCCTTTGAGGATTTTTTTTGCGGAAGGCGAAGAGTAGGTCACAATAATGGGAACGTCAGGGTGTCTGGTTTTGAGTTCGCGGATGATGGGGCGAGCGTATTCTATCTCGCCACTGGCGGCATGAATCCAGAAAGGGTGTTTTGAGGCGATCCATTGAGCACTTTGAGTTTGCACTTCAAAGAAGTTGGAGTTTTTGTCTTCCATCATCTGCTGAGTCTTTTTGTTTAAGAAAGGTCTAAGAATATGCAGGAGTATGAAAGCCAAAGGATAAATAAAAAAACTATAAAACTTCGCCATTACAAAGAGCTTTCCAATTTGGCGCGAAGTGCTTGGGTCACCTGCTCAGGAGTGATATCCACAAGGCATTGGTGATAGGTCTTATTTATACAAGGTCCTTGGCCATGTTTACTGCAAGGACGACAGACTAAGTCTAATTCCATAATTTCCGTACTCGGACGTGAGGGAAAACCAAAGGGAGCGGGGCCCATCAAGGCGATAACAGGTTTACCAAGCTGCTCGCCGACATGAAGAAGACCGGTGTCATTACTAATGAGAACTCGAGATTTCTTGATGAGGGCGGAACTCACCGTCAGAGAAGCTTTTCCGGCTGTGTTGAGGGTTCTTTCCGGAGCCACTTTTTGCAGCTCCTCAATAAAGCGATCTTCGGGGCCTCCTAAAAGGACGAAATTTATATCCGGCATGTTCAGAATAAGCTGTTTAAAATGACTCACGGGCCAGCGCTTTAAAAAATAAGCTGCTGAAGGCGCTAGGGCCACATAGCTTTTATCGCTCCAATCCCCGAGCAGAGCGTTGGCTTGAGAGAAATCGTCGTGATCCACAAAAAGCTGAGGTGTGGGAGGAAGAGTCTTGGCTATATTCCAAGCCGCTAAAGGCTCCAGCAAATCTCGTTGCCCTGAAAAAGGCATTTCGTAAGTATTTTTGTGAAGCTGGAAAAGCAAAAAACGCTTCCAACGCTTTTGCGGCCTCCGAATGAACTTGCAAGAGCGGAAAAGACGGAGTCTCCAGCTTACCATGCGCGAGCGCAAGTTATTGTGAGCATCGTAAATATGGGTATAAGGAAACTCATTCATAGTATTTAACAAACTCCATAGACCAGAGAGACCCGTTTTGCGGTCATATTCCCAAATGCGATGGATCGCAGGATGATGCTGAAGCAAAGGGGCCATGTCTTTCCGAGTGATCCAGTGGATTTCAGCCTCCGGGTAGGCCTTTTGAATGGCCGACGGAATACTGAGGCTTTGAGTGACATCCCCAAAACTAGAGAAACGAATGATTAAAAAAAGAGCTTTTTCGGCCATATGAGCAGGACTCTAGCAAAGAAGCCGGCATCTGGCAAAATGAGAAGGGTTTCAAAGTGAGAAATGTCGAGAGTTTTCACGACAGCTGTAAAAAAAGCAGACTGAGTTTCAGCTCAAAAGAGAACTGAATAAGTTTAGGTTGGCCTTATTTATGCAGCACAAGGAATGAAGAGGTTTTAATTTTTTGGAGGAGACGTCAATGAACTCAAGGATGGGTCAGAAGATATTAACGATTGTTGGGAGCCTAACAATCTGTGGGTTAATGAATTTTGGATTTCAGAACTGCGCAAGAACTCAATTCTTGGTAGATCCCTTCGCTAAATCAGAAGCCCTCAGTAAAGAAAATGTTTTTGGCAATCAACAAGGTGACGATGGCAGCATAGCTGGAACACAGCAAGGTGACGATGGCAGCATAGCTGGAACACAACCCGGTGACGATGGTTCCCTGCCTAAGGGGGGCGGCCTTCCTGGAAAACCTCCTATGGGCAACGACTCTTCTGTTCCAGGGAAAACACCTCCGGATAAGAATCCTCCTTTATCAAATCTTTCAGTGAACTTCATCTTTGAGTGCTCAAATGCCCATACTTCGTCTGTGGGGGGGAATCTTTTGACAGCTTCAGCCGTTAAAGTCGTGATTGCAGGCAGAGGTAATAACTTCCTCTGTGAAGTCACCGGAGATTTTAAGACGGAAATACTGAATACGAAAAAACTGAACTTCAAACCCTGTGCTGGGCTTGCGCCGGGAAAATATGATGTTCATGTAGTCGATGAAAAAGTTTCAGCCAATTTGTTCATATCCAAAGATTTTATCCGGGATAAGATTTCTTTCACCGTCAATGCGGACGGCACTTATAGCCTCATGGCAAAGCCGATAAGAATTATTTATGACACAAATAGTAGTCACAGTCTCTATAACCAATTCAATGAGCAATTTGGCAATGCCAGCACTGCTGAGACTCAGAAAAGATGCGACAAGCGAGTGTCCCCTCTGATTGTCAGCATGGGTTCGGAAACCAGAGGTATTAAACTGACCGCGCCCCTTGACGGCATTCAATTTGATATCTTGGGGCAGAATTCTTTCCCGAGGGCTCACGATAAAAAACAAATTTCATGGTTCACTCCTGAGGTCCAAGAGTATTATTTTATAGTTCTCCCTGGCAAAGACGGAAAAGTTTTAGGGATTGATCAAATGTTTGGCGATAATACAAAAGGGCCGGATGGAAACTTTGCAGCCAATGGATACGCAGCGCTGGCGAAGTACGATAGTGATAGAGATAACTTAATCACGGACGAAGACGAAGTTTACGGGGATCTTCGCCTTTGGTTGGACAGCGATCGCAACGGCATTGCGGAGCTTAATGAGATTTTCACTCTCAAGGAAAAGGGCGTGATCCTTATTGATTTGCATTACGACCAGAATTACAAAGAAGTGGATCCTTATGGGAATCAGACTCTTATGAA
This sequence comes from Pseudobdellovibrionaceae bacterium, assembly GCA_036559425.1. Lineage (GTDB taxonomy): Bacteria > Bdellovibrionota > Bdellovibrionia > Bdellovibrionales > Bdellovibrionaceae > JACMRP01. The sequence goes on from DATBTE010000319.1 coordinate 4,250, forward strand.
GTCAGTGGTAAAAACAGAAGATGGTAAACTCCATCTGTTGTTTGATCTCTGGTTCCGTTATCTCAACATCACAAAATAAAAGGGGGTGCCCTGGGTAATACCAGGGCCCGCTTTTGAATGCCTATTTAAAGAAGAGGGGAATAACCTCTATGGCGATCAAAAAAATAATGATTATCTCTAAAAGTTGGTTCTTTTTTTCATTTCCTTCAGAGACGAAAATTTTTGAGATCTGCGCTAGATTCTCAAGCTTCTTGTTCACGCTGTCTTGCCAGTCTTTAAAACGAAAACGCTGCGAAGCCGCGCGGAAAATTTTCGCCAGGTAAAAATCTCCAACGACTTTCATGCTGTTTTCCACGCTCTCGACGGTGTCTGAGATATCCAGATAAAATTTAGCGGCTTCTTTGGAAAGCTTATTGTAATAACTTTGAAAGATATTGTATTTCTTTTTCTCTAGCGCTGAGTAAAGATAAGTCAGCTTTTCATCTAAAAGATCGTCATAGTGACGCATTTCCAGCAACTGACAAAGGGAGAATTCAATGACATCCACGATATCCAAAGAACCAGAAGGTTCGATGATCAAGGCTGAATTCCAGTCGATCACCGCCAGGTCATCATTGCTGTATTGAAAAGTGCTGTCCAAAATGGTTTTTTTGATTTGTTCTGACAGATTTTCATTATTTTCGGATAAAATCAGGCGAAAGATATCATGGCGCTCAAAGATGTTCATGGCATTCTTTTCACAGCCTTCCAACTTTTTGAAGAAATAGCAGATGTAATCTTCATAGGTTTCCCAATTCACTTGGTCAATCCGTGTTGAATCCAGACTTTGCAGGATTTGTTCCACTTTGTGGGTGGCCAGCGTATGCAGATGATTGTCATTTTCAAGGAAGTTTCCAAGTTCGATCAAACGGTTCCAAGACATGCTCTCCGGCATTTCAAAAGACATGGTGATGGAAATAGCCCCAAAGTGCCAAATTTTCGCCGAAATCTCGAGATCCAGCGGATGTCCGAGGGCGTTGTACTTCGAAGTTTCAACATTCAGAGATAAAGGAGCATTATTAATGATCATGGCCTTGGAATTTCGATTTAATCGAAACCTCTGAGCCGTGGTGGTCGTTTCGAAAATTTTTTGAGCGCCCTCGAGATTCACATCGTGGCCAATATCAAAAACTCTGTAAATAAGAATGCGTCCGTTCATCATAGGGGATGGTTTCCTTTTTTACCCGATGGGGCGAATCGAGAGAAGATGGAGCGCCGGTTTTGAACCTTCCTGTAAACAGACAGGATCTACACTCAACTCCATCATCCAATCATTAAAGTCTTCTTCATCAAGCAGTGTATTTTCCACTTTCCAATGAGGGTCTGTATATTGAATTTTGGTGTTTTGTGGGTGGCGAGCGGCGGGATCAGTTCTGATCCTTTGATGCTCTTGGTAGAACGTTTTCATCATTTGTTCTATTTCCGCAGTTGTCCACGTCGGTTGAATAAGAGACAGCACGGCTTCGTAATCCTTTTGCGCGAGGGCTCTGACCAAGCTGTGCAATTGGTTACGCACTAATAAAGTGAGGGCTGTTCTGTCCATTGAAGGTTTTGCGGGAACCGAGTCCTTTGTCGTTGGGGATTTTGTCATGGGTTCTTCTGAAGTCCGCATTTTTTCCCAATTATCGAGAATGCTGGAATCCACTTGGCGCACCATAGAGCCAAAGTAAAGGGCCATGGCTTTAAGTTCATCATTTTTTACTGTTTCCGGAACAGTTTGCTCCAAAACCTTATAAACCTCTGACAAATATCTTAAAAGTAAGCCTTCTATTCGTTGCAAGTCGTATTCTCGGATGTACTCCGCGAAAGATTGAAAGTTTTCATACATTTCACGAGCCACGGACTTCGGACGAATATTTTCTTGACCCACCCAAGGATGCGCTTCACGGAAGGCGTTAAAGGTGGAGTAAATAAAATCCCGGTTGGGTTTGGGGGGCTCTAGTTTTTCAAGCTCCTCCATGCGTTCTTCGTACTCCATACCAGCGGCTTTCATCTCGGCCATTTTTTCGGTCTTAATCCGATCCAGCTGTTTGCGTAAAATCAACTCGGGACTTTCTAAGATAGACTCCACGAGGGTCAGGACATCCAAAGCGTATGTTTCAGACTGAGGATCTAGCAACTGTAGAGCGTCTAGCAAATACAAAGAAAGGGTCTGATTTAAAGAGAAATCGGTCTGTAAATTCATATTGACGCGAATTTGCACGCGGGCTCCGCTCTCATCCTGGATCGGAACATATTCCACAATTTTACGATCCACTAAAGATCTAAAAAGTTCAAAAGCCGACTGGCGGAGGGCTTTCTTATGGCTCTGTTTTTCATGGGATTTTCGAATGAGATTCTGCATAGCTCTGCGGCCGTTTTGCCGACTGAGGACATTGAGTAACATGCTGTGATTCACTTGAAATCTTGAGACCAAAGGCTCGGGTAAAGACACCAGTAAACGATTAAAAGTCTCTTTAGTCCACATGACAAAGCCCTGAGGGGGAGGATTTTTTAAAACCAGCTTACGCATTTTTTTAGGATCATCGGCCGCTTTGCGCTTCAATTTTAAATTTTCAATGACGTGTTCTGGAGCTTGCGCCACCACTGTTCCGCGGGTGTCATAACCGCGGCGGCCAGCTCGCCCCGCGATTTGATGAAATTCGCGGACGCTGAGGATTCCGGTTTTATCTCCATCATACTTGCAAAGTTTGGTGAAGAGAACGGTGCGAATCGGGACATTGACTCCGACGCCGAGAGTGTCGGTTCCGCTAATGACTTTGAGCAAACCTTGTTGGGCTAATTGTTCAACCAAGGCCCGGTACTTTGGCAAGAGTCCGGCATGATGCAAACCTATCCCATGGCGCAAAATTTTATGAATTTCTTTGCCATAGGGACTTTGGAATTTCACCTCTTGCAAGGCTTCTTGAATTTTCTTTTTCTCTTCTTTCGTGGCAAAATCGACACTCAGGAGATTTTGTGTTTCTTCAGCCGCTTCCCTTTGTGAAAAACTGACTAAATAAACTGGAGCCAGTCCTTTTGTCACCAAATCCGCAACAGTTTCATGCAGAGGTGTTTCTCGATATTCAAAATCCAAAGGGACTGGCCGGTGGGTGGAACGAACCACTTCCGTGGGCTGCTGGTTTAAGTCGGTCAGGGTTTTTGCGAAAAAATCCATTTCTCCTAAAGTTGCAGACATTAATAAAAAACGAGTTTGAGGCAAGGTGAGCAGAGGTATTTGCCAGGCCACGCCACGCTGCTTGTCTGAATAATAATGAAATTCATCCATCACCACATCATCCACATTGGCCAAAGGTCCCTCGCGAAGAGCCAGATTGGAAAGAATCTCAGCAGTACAACAAATAATGGGTGCTTGCGGGTTGACCGACCCATCCCCGGTGATCATCCCTACTTGATCCGGGCCAAAATCAGCACAAAGATCGCGAAACTTTTCATTGACCAGGGCCTTGATGGGACACGTATAAAAGGATCTGCGACCGCGAGCGAGGGATTGAAAGTGCAAGGCTAAGGCAACCAAAGATTTTCCAGAACCTGTCGGAGTATTTAATATAACATTTTTGCCATCTAGCAGGGCTAAGATGGCCTCTTCTTGAGCCGGATACAATTCAAGATTCTTAGAAGCGATATAATCTAAAAAACGATCTAATATTTGATCTGTAGTGCTTTCCGCCTTAGGCGGGAGCCTCCAATAGAGTGGCCAATCCATTGAATGACTCTACTCGGGCTTTTCACACTTCACAAGGAGTTATGGTTTATGTCAAAAACAAATAGTATCGCCTTAAATTTCTTTGATTTTTCAAGGGATCCCTATTTCTTTTTCTTAGGACTATTGCAAAGTAAAGCCTCCAAATTATTAACTCGCTAGAGGAGGTTTTTTATGCGTTCACTAACTCCATCACGTGGCCGTCGTGAACTTGCCCCATTGTCTGGGATGAGAAATATGATGTCCCGTTTCGATGATGTCTTTAATAATCTTGAAAGAGAATTTTTTGCCGAACCAGCAGGGGGGCGCTGGGCCCAGACAGGACTGGAAGGAATGACGGAATTCACGCCTTCGGTTGATATCGAGGAAAGCGATGAGATGTATTTGATTTCAGCCGATCTGCCAGGGATTAAAAAAGAGGATGTCAAGATTGACGTCACCGGCAACACGCTGAGATTTTCCGGAGAGCGGAGCAAGGATATAAAAGAAGAAGGGTATCGTGAAAGATCCTATGGACGCTTCTCTCGCAGCTTTACTTTGCCACAAAATATTGATCCAAAAAAAGTCGAGGCCCATTTTGAGGACGGGGTTCTCAGAATCGTTTTGCCGAAGTCGGAAGTGAAAAGTGCTCAGGAGATTAAGATTCAATCAGGTCAGCCTCAAGGCCTTATTGATCGTTTCTTACATCGTGAAAAAAATGCGAAGCCGACGGAAGAGGCCAGCAAACACTAGGTCTTAATAAAAACAGCTCCTGGTCGGAGCTGTTTTTCAAACAAGCAGCATCTCTAATAATTTTTTTTCACGCGCATCCGTCGCCCGGAGATCAATGCGTCGCCAGTTCCGCTCATAGAGCAATCCGCTTCAATTGCTTATAATCACTGATGCAAATCTTCTTAGGAAGTTTTTGCTCAGATGATCCTTTCTGGATTAGTGTTTCAAACCGCATTCGGTCACAAGTTGGCCCATGGCGTGACAAAGTTTTATATAGGATAAATGCACGGCCTTCCAGCCTTGAATAGCCAGAAGCTCGGATTGATAAAGACGTTCTTGGTCATTGAGTAAATCATTGGCGGTGCTGCGGCCCGCTTGAAAACGACGAAGATTGTCCTGATAGAGATTATTTGAAATTTTCAGGGTTTGCTCGCGGACCAGGACCGAGGCGAGTTGAGTATGGAAATCATTTTCAGACACTTTCCATTGAGCGTCGAGTTCCCGTGAAGATCTTTGTAATTCCAAATCCGTGCGAAATTTGCTTTCGATCGCCTGGCGATAAAGAGTGTAGTTTTCAAGACGGCTAAAAAGAGGGATGGTCAAGGTGATGCCGCTCACCCATTGAGTGACCCAAGGACTGGCATTCGGATCATTGTTGTAGGCTGAGTTTTCTTTGGTATAGCTGAGGCTCAAATCCAGGGACGGTAGCATTTCTGAGAATTTATTTTTTTGTGCGTATTCAAAAGCTTGTACTTTATTTTGCAAAAGCTGCCACTCAGGATGACTCTGCACATTGAATGCAACCTTCTTCCGAGGCATTTTTTTCAGAGAATCCAGCCAAGGCCAAGTAGCCTGGATATCGCCCTCGCCCAGATAAATTTTTAGGGCCTCTTTAGCTTGGAATTCCGTCAATTGGGCATCAGTCAAATGCGCTTGTGCATTTTTAAAGTCTATGGTGATTTGATCGAGCTCTTGTTTTGAAAGAATGCCCTTTGCATAACGTTTTTCCGCAATATTAAAAAAGTTTTGCTGAGCTTCAGTGATTTTTTTACGGATTTCAGTTTCTAAATGGTTCGCGATATAATCCAAAGCCTTTCCTGAAATGGTGGCTTCCAGGGTGAGCTTTGTGTTTTTTAAATCCCAACGCAAGCTTTCCATGGTGAGATCCGTCGACTTATAATAGAAATAATCTCCGCCAAAACGGAATAAATTCAAGTTCGAGCGCAGGCCATAATTTCGGAGGGCGTTACGCTGATCCCAGGCTGGCCCTTCTTCAGTATAAGTGCTGCTGAGATTCAAGTCCGGTAAAAAACGCATCTGCGACTGGGTCCTAGAAAGTTCCGCGGAACGAAGTTCAGACTCTTTGGATTGAACTTCTTCGACTTTTTTAACCGCTCCAGCGATCACTTCTTCGAAGTTATTTTGGGCAAAGCTTTGAGAGGTCAGTGTCAAAATTCCGACTAACCAGATAGCCCTTTGATGAGATCTCATGCTTTCCCTTTCTTTTTCTCTGACCAATTCAAATAACTCACTTGAAGGGCGGGAACCACATAAAGAGTAAGAAGCATTGAAACCCCCAAGCCTCCACTCACCGCGATCCCCAGAGGCTGAAGAATACGTCCCCCTTCACCAAAGCCCAAAGCGATGGGAAGCATTCCCAGAGTGGTGGTGAGCGAAGTCATAAGAATGGGGCGAAGACGGGTGCGGGCCGCCTCAAGAGCGGCCGCATGGGGAGTTAACCCGCGCTCCACCAGGCGATTTAAAAAATCGACAAGGATAATGCTATTCGCTACAGCGATCCCGTTAAGCAGAATCACCCCTAGCATTGAATTCAAGGACAAAGTGCTTCTAAAAATAAACAGCGATAATAAAACGCCAATAAGTCCCAAAGGCACTGACATGAACACTAAAAGAGAATTGATCACATGACCCAGTTGCAAAATCATGGTGACTAAGATCAAGCCTGTGCTTATGCCAAGGGCCCACGATAACTGATGGATGGCTTCATCCACTTCTTTTTCAGGGTTATCAAAGGATACCGAAACTTCTTTAGCCAGCGGGCTGGTTTTTTTCCAGTCCTCCACCACAGCTTCCGCTTTTTTCAAAATCAATTTTGAAGAACTTTTCTCTTCCTTCTTCAATCGTCCGTGCAGCAAGTATTCTTCTTGCTGATCCAAGCGATAAATGGAGGGACGAGTTTTTTCAATGTTGATATGAGCCAGCGCCTTTAGCGGAATGAGCTTTCCAGCGACGCTCAAGGGAAGGGCGCTGAGTTCCTCGGTGCTTTTGATAAATCCAGTGGAATATTTGAGACGAATGCGAGTCAATTGATTGTTCATGGTCAAATAACCGATGGTTCTGCCTTCGGTGGCCACGCGGCTGTAGTCCGCCAGATCCGAAGGACTCACGTGAGAACCGGCTTTTGCAATCTCGGGCCAAAGTTCTAGGCGCGGCTGAACTGAAATCCCTTCAGGGTTGTTCGTCTCCGGCACCGCCCAGAGACTGTGATAATACTGTTTCTCTTGAAGGCCATCCAAGATCTCCTTGGTCGCTAAAAGCATTTTGTCAGTGTCTTGACTGCGCACCACCACTAATAAATTCTCAGGATCTGGCAGAGGCAATTCCGAAGGATTCCACTGATCCACCCAGTACTGCGTGGTGGGAGTCGCGGGGAATTCATTTTCCAAGCTTTTGATAATGGCGGCCATGTCTTTTTTATCTTTAAGACGGAGCATGATGTTGCAATTACTCGGGCTATTTATTTGAGTGAAAGTATAAAGGACCTGGCCATTAAGGAACTTCAGCAGTTTTGCTTCTATTTCGTCGCTCTGGGTTTCCATCTGGCGGACCAGGGTATTGCCCTGAGTGCTCATTCCAAAGATGACCCAATCCGTGTCGGGTGTGCCAATGATTTCTTTCGGCAACCGCGGCAAGACAAATTGAATCAGCACCAGTAAACTCACGACAAGACCGCCATAAATGCTCTTTCTCCATAAAGAATTTTTAATGAAGAGATCCAGGGTCTTGGCATAGAAATTCTCAAGGCGCACAAAGTATTTTTCCAAAGGAGAGGCCGGATGGAAGTGAGTTTCGCTCTCCATCATCTGTAAGCGAACCGTCGGAACCAAGATCAAGGCCACAATGGCGGAAAGACCATGGGAAAAGACCACGGCTTTCGCGAGATCTCCTAAAATTGCAGAACTTAAACCTTTGGTGAAAATCAAGGGAGCAAAAACCACAATAGAGGCAATGGTCGAAGCAATGATCGGCAGTTTCACCTCGCTGACAGCATCCATTAAGAGATTCAGCTTGGCCTTATAATCGAGAACACCCTTGGCCTTTTCGAAATGACGGAAGATATTTTCCATCACCACGACGGAGCCATCCACATTCATACCTGCGGACAAGGCCAAGCCACCGAGAGAGATTAAGTTCAAATTCATATCCGTGAGCTTCATTAAAATGAAAGCCAAGACGATACTCATCGGAATTTCTATCGCCGCAGTGACGACGTTTTTAAAGCTGCCAATAAATAAGAAGAGGACGAGCACAGCCAAGCCGGCGGCCAGGGCCACTTCATGAATCACATTATTGACGGAGGACCGAATGAATTCAGAAGGATCGACGATGATTTTGTATTCAATATCCGTTGGAAGAAGATGTTTCTTGGATTCAATAATCTGCAGGATATCTTCCGACATTTTCTTGATATTACCGCCGGATTTTGGATCCGCGAATAAAATCACACTCAAGGCGCCACTGGTGCGGATCACACGATTTCGATCCAAGGGCACTGCGTAGTCAATGTTCGCGACGTGGGTCAAGTGAATGGTTTGTCCCTGCGGCGTGGTGATCAGGACTTTTTGCAGATCCTTGATCGTCACTACGGCGCTCTTCACAATTAATTGCAGTCGCTTATCGCCGATTTCGAGATTTCCGCCTTGATAGCTCTCCATGGCCGACATCACCGCACGGGTGATATCCACGGGAAGAAGCTGGTACTTGGTCAACGCATCAGGATTGATCTCGATTTGAATTTCTTTTTCAGAAGGATTCCATAAAGTGGCATTGGAAGCGTCAGAAACTTTTTTAAGCTCCGCCGTGAAAAGGGGATCGAGAATTTTATAAAGTTCGTCCAAATCCCGTTTCGGACTATAAAAACTTGCGGCGAAAAAACCGTTATTTTGCGACCAGGTGTAAACATTGGCTCCACGGCGCACTTCCTCGGGCATGCTCGAAGTGACTTGTGCAACCAAAGTTTCCACCTCTTTCAAAGCATCATTGGGCGGCGTTTCCCACGGGAAAGAAACCGTATAAGTCACATTCCCTTTGCCGTAGCGGGCTTCCAGTTTTTCTACTTTAACGTATTTGGTGTTGAGGGATCCCAGCGAAGATTCGAGGCTTTGACCGTAGCTATTTAAGAAATCTTTGGCGGTGGTATCTCCATAAGGGATACTGGCTTGGACGACGGGCTTGCTGCTATTAGGAAAGAGGGAAATCGGAAGACTGAGTCCGCTGAAAATACCGACCAGACTCAGAACTCCCAGCATGAGGTAAACGCGAAGAGGACTTGAATAGAGAAGTCTCATATTTTATCTTTTTCGACTTTGACGGCTTTATTGTCTTGAACATATTGACTGGAGCGTTCAATCAAAAGTTCGTTCACGGAAAGACCTTTTTTGATCTCGACTTGGCCCGCTTGACGAGAGCCTAACTCGACCGCCTTGTATTTTGCAATATTATGAGTGTCTATCACCCGCACATAGGGCGTAGCCCCTTTATAAACAATAGCCTGCTCAGGAATTTTAATCGCAGAACCTTTGTTAAGAGTGATTTGGACTTTTCCAATGGTCCCCGCTGGTAATTTCAAAGATTTCTTTTTAAAAAGCAGATTGGCTGTGGCCGTCCCAGTGGTAGAGCTGACTAGGGGGCTAATCCCTTCAAACTTCAACTCTTCTGGTTTTTCAGAGAGAGCGGTAGAGAAACTCACTGAGGAGTAAGGGGTGATTTTTTCCCTTACTTTTTCGAGGTCACTTCCGGGAATTTCCACGGTGACGCGCAATTGGCTAGGGTCTACGACCATGGCGATCTTTTGTCCCCGCGCCACCTGAGTGCCGAGGCTGACATCCACCTCGCTGACAACACCATTGACCGGCGCTACGATTTTAGCGGCAGCGTATTGGTAAACTGGATCTAACTGCTGAATTTTGAAAAGCACTTGGCCCTTTTTAACAGAGGAGCCGAGAGTGGCCACTTCGCGAACCACACCTTCAATTTCGGCGAGAATGGCGCTGTTGACCCGGGATTCTACGCGGGCTGGATAGGAAAAGGTCTCAGAAGACTCGGTTAAGGTTATTTTTTTGATTTGAACTATGGGTACGACCTCAGGAGCTCCCTTGGCCGCTGTATCCGTTGCTGCCCAAGTGAACTGCCCTAATAAGCAGAGGAACCCTACTAAACTCCACTTCTTCATGAAAAGCCCTTCGCGTAAATTATGCCCAATTGTCGTTTTTATCTATTATTACTTTATTACTTGATTAACATAACACTGCGATTGCTACCATGGGCTATGGCACTAAATGTCATTTTTTCAAACTGCCAGAGGTGAAGAGGGGAAAAGAGGATTTTTTATCTTTAAATTAGACAAATAGTACGCAAGTTCGATGACAGATGGCAATGTTCGATCAAAAATTTGTTTAGATGTTGTAAATTATCAAAAATATTGGTGATTCTTTAAGGCGGTGAGGTTTATGAATCGAAATTTGATTCAAAATAATGAAAACTGCAGGAATTGCCCCATGGTGATGGGTATTTCTCAGACAATTGAAAGTGAATTCAACAATTGGAGTTTAACCACCGCTGAAAAAGAAGTTTGCAGAGCTCTTTTAATGGGAAAAAGTCTGCGTAAAATTTCTCAGGAGCGCCACACCAATGAAATGACCGTTCGCCAACAAGCCTTTGCGGTTTATGCCAAGGCTGGCATGTCAGGTCGCCATGAGATTTCGGCTTATTTTTTAAAAAGATTCTTTCAGATTACTTCAGATTTATAATTTACAATTTTACTCTTTCTAAGGATTTAACGATGGGTCTTCGTGTAAGGGTTATTTTTGTGCTGTGTCTGTTAAGCTTTTTACTGACCGGCACTCAGCTCCTGTTCACGCTCGAGCAAATTGATTCAGAAAAAACTTCGGCTATTGTGACAAAGTCCAGGGCGATTCTCTCTCGACTCGAAAGCGTTCGGAATTATATCGCGGAACAAGGAGGCTTAGTCTGGGCTCTCGAAAATGCAAAAAAAAATTATCCTGATGGAAATCTACCAAAAGACGTCAAATTAGCGATTTTGAAACAGGTCCCCATCTTTGCCTCCATGCAGGTTGGAGCCCAAGAGGCGCAAAAAGAAATGTATCAATTTCGAGTTTTTTCAGATCAGCCCCGATCTAAAGAAAATCAAGCGACTGAAAATGAACTCGAGGTTTTGAAGAGGTTCGAAGCGGATCCAAACCTCAAGGAAATTCAATCAAAAACATCGGAAAGCGTGATCGTTTATCGTCCCGTCAGGCTCTCAGAAAAACAAGGATGCTTGAATTGTCACGGAAATCCTGAAAATAGTCCCTGGGGGAACGGGAAAGATGTCTTAGGTTTCACCATGGAAAATTGGCGAGATCAAAAGCTGCATGGGGTTTTTGCCATTGTTTCCGATTTGAATCTTGCGGCAACCCGTGAGGCGAAACAAAAGCAACTGCTGATGATTTTGCTGACGAGTGGAATCATAACTTTATCTGGACTGGCTCTCGCTTATTGGATTTTGAGCAAACCATTCAAGCAAGTATCGGTGGTCGCGGAAAATCTGAGTGCTTCTGGAAACGAAGTTCATTTGGCGAGCGCGGAAATTGCCAAAGCCAGCCTCAATCTTAATGAGTCGGCTGTGGAGGCCGCGAATTCACTTCAAGAAACTTCCGTCACCATGAAATTTATGTCTGAGAAGGTGAGTCTCAATTCAAAGAGTGCCCAGATGGCTTATCAACTATCGGCACAATCTAAGGAGTCTGCAGAAAAAGGCTTCCAGGAGTTTTCGGTCCTAGTATCTTCAATTGAAAACATCAAAGCCAGCTCGTCAAAAATTGAGCAAATCATTCATCTCATTGATGAGATTTCTTTTCAGACCAATCTTCTGGCCCTTAACGCAGCTGTTGAAGCCGCCCGAGCCGGAGAGCAAGGCAAGGGATTCGCTGTCGTGGCCGATGCGGTTCGGACTTTGGCGCAACGGAGCGCAAGCTCAGCCAGAGAGATTTCTGAACTCATTAAAGAAAGCGTGGAAAGAATTGATCAGGGAAATGAAATTGCTCTTCAGAGTAGGACTTCGCTGCAAACAATTGTTGAATCCGTGGAAAAGGCCGCCGCCTTAAATAAGGAAATTGCTGATGCGAACGAAGAGCAAGCGCGGGAAATTATTAATCTCAATACCACTATGAGTGAACTGGACGCAGTCACGAAAAGCAATGCAAAGAACGCGGAGCAAACCTCCGCGGCCTCCGAAGAGCTAAGTGCTCAGGCGCAACAGTTGCAAAAATTCGTGCTGGATCTCAATAGGGTGATCGATGGAAGAAAAGAAGAAGCTGACTTATAAACTGAATGCAATTCCCGTATTCAATCCATAGGTCACGGCAAACAGATTCATATTAGTGGTTCCCAAATATCCATCAGGTTGATTCTCGCTGACCTTGGTAATGCTTGTTTGATAATCCATCTGCATAGTCCAAGAAATTGATTTTGTGATTTTCACGCCGCCGCCGATGCCTGCAGCCCAGCGAATATCGGTGGAGCCAAAATAGTTTTTGGTATTGCCATCATTGATCGCCACTCCTGAAGAATTATAGTACATTCCATAATAGTTGCCCATAGCGGTATAATTTTGGGTATTCGAAATGGGTCCAGTGGAGTCCTGCAGAACCGCAACCACGGCACCGGCCTTCAAAAATATTTTTGCATCTCGTGAAAGTTCATAATTATAACGAATTAACGTAGGCACCTCGATATAGCGATTATTGTAGTCGATTTGCCAATGGCTAATACCCAATTGATAGATTTCTCTACTGCCCCTTTCAGCATAGAGCAGGCCTGTCTCAAATTGAAATTTTCCGCGTCCAATCAGGAAACCCAGGCCACCTTGATAACCAGTACGGGACTCAAACTTATAGGGACCTGATCCTCCGGTGAAGTTAGAGAAAGTAATTCCACCAACAGGCTCAAAAGTAAGGAGGGGTTTTATAGGCTCAGGCTTTGGAGTTTTAGTAACCAAGCCAGCAGCGGTGGTGGAGTCCACCAACGTCGGTTCCTGAGTTTGTGCCTGCGCCCTTATTTGCATTGTAAAGGCAAAAAGGAGAACCAATAAGTTCATGCAGTTTTTCATAAAATTTCTCCTATACTCAATAAAAATAAAATTCCAGTAACTTTACCAGTAACTTAGCCAACACACCAATTCATCCAAGCTAAATGCCAAATTCATGCCGCGCTAAAAAGTGACTTATTTTTATTTGAGAGAAAGAAGGTGTCTAAGGTATTTTTTATATGACTTTTATTGTTGCTGTCTAAAAGTTCGACGACAATATAGGGTGCCAGTTTCTAAGCCGATAGCAAATGTGAAACCAGGGCATAGAGTCCGGCGCAAACCAAGACGCCGCCAGCGATTTTTTGTTTTCTTTCATTGGATTTCTGCAGGGCCGGTCGAATCATCATTGAGACCGCACTCAAAGCGGGAAGCCCGCCCAGCCAGAAAAGAATCATCGTGAAGCCGCCGGCCCAAGGACTCTTGGTAGCCGAGGCCGCAAGCACATAAGTATAAAGCCACATGCAAGGTAATAATCCCGCCATGAGTCCGATGACGAAACTACTGCGGCTGAACTTGAATATTTTGATTTTTAAATAAAGCCGCTGAAAAAGTTTTCCAGCCCAGTGGTGGGAGTTCTGCCAAATATTTGCCGATAAAAGATACTGAAGCCCCATCACAATCAAAGTGATTCCTAAAAGAAAAGCGCCGGTGGCGCGAAGCCAGCGGAATTCTGATTTCAGGACAAATTCTCCGAAAAAACCAGAGGCTGTTCCTAGGGAAAAATAAATAATCAATCGTCCTAGGTGATAGTGCCACAGTTGACCGCGTGAGCCAGTCAGGGCCGCAAAGGGTCCGCACATTCCAGCACAATGCCAACTGCCGAGAAAGCTGGAGGCGATGATGGCTAGGGGCAAAAGAAGCTGTTCCATTTTATTGTTTTGGTCCGATCAGCGTAAATTCTTTTTCTGACTTAAAAGGACTCTCCACTTCACTTTGATCCTCAATAAGAATCTGAGTTTTGAGTTGGCCGGTTTTTGCCACAAGCTCAGGTTTAAAACGAATAAAGAAATGCCACTCGATCATTTTTCCAGGTTCTACATTGAGAGGGTTTTGCCCCACTGTAAGTTCAATCCCTTGTTGGCTCCAGCTTGTAGGGGGCCTTAAAAGATAAATCGCTTTTTTAAAGTTTTGATTTTGAATCTCTAAACGGAAATGATTGAGAATCATATTCTCGCCCTTATCATTTTTTATCAAAGTGTAGGGTGCTTCTTTTGCTCGTAAAATAAAGACCTGGGCTTTTTCGCGAGTGCTAATATTATAAGTAAGCCCGATGAGAGAAAGCAGAATCAGAGCCATGTAAACCAGAGAGCGGGGCTTGGTAAGAGTGAGTTTACTATGATCTAAGGTGTCGTAACGGATGAGGCCTGTCGGTTTTTTGACTTTGACCATGATTTCATCGCAGGCATCAGCGCAAGCCGCGCAGGAAATGCACTCCATTTGCAGACCTTTACGGATATCGATTCCCGTCGGGCAAACCTGCACGCAACGGTTGCAATTGACGCAATCGCCTTGTTTTTCATTCATCGAGGGTTTCCCTTTACGGGGCTCTCCACGTGCTTGATCATAAACCACAGCCAAGGAGTTTTGATCCAAGAGAACACTTTGAAAGCGACCATAGGGGCACATGATGATGCAGAACTGTTCTCGAAACCAGCCGAAATCGAAAAGAACCACCAGAGTGATAAAGCTGACGATCAGAAAGGTCTCCCAATTCTGTCCGGGGCTTTCTTGCAGCATCTTGATCATTGCTTCAGAACCCACGAAGTAAGCCGCGAAGCTATGGGCGATCAATGAAGAAACGACGAAAAACAAAAACCAAGTGAGCAGAGTTTTGAAAATTTTAGAAAAACTTAATGGAGCCTGTTTGAGTCGGCGGCGTTGAATATAGGTTCCTTGTATCCATCTTTCAATTCTACGGAAAACACTGTCAATGAAAACGGTTTGAGGGCAGGCCCAGCCACACCAAACTCGGCCCCAAATAGAGGTTACAAAGGCCAGGCCCAAAGTGAGAGTCGCTAAGATAAAGAAAACCAAAGGCGCATCATGAGCCCAAAAAGTAACTCCAAAGATCGCGAATTTTCGGGCGCTGATGTTGAGTAAAATGGTTTGGGTGCCGTTAATGCTCGTCCATGGCAGCCCTAGAAAGATGACCAGTAAAATAATGTGAATCCAGTTTTTATACCGATGATAAAATCCCCGGACTTCCGCAGGAATAATATAAGTTCGGTCTCCAAATTCATCAATACTAGTCAGTCTTTCCGGATCTAACGCCATTTATTTCCTTCACGTCTCTATTTTATTTCGATGTAATTTCGACTCCTTGTGGAGCCTTAGGATTTGCAGGATTGCTGCCTTTCTTTGAAAGAATAAAAGCAGTCATTCCGTAAACTTCCTCTTTGCTTAAAAGAGTTTCCCAAGGAGGCATGCCTTTGTCTGCAACCCCTTTACGAATCACAGTCACGATATCCATGGGAGTTCCTTTGCCGTGAATCCAAAAGTTATCCGTTAAATTGGGACCGATCAATCCACCCAACTGAGGTCCATGGCAAGAAGCGCATTTTGTAGAGAAGGCGGCGGCGCCCACCTCCACAGCTTTGGGATTCTTAATGGCAGCAGTCAGCATGTCTTCGCTTTCGGTTTCCGCGGGCGCATGTTGAGCGGTGGTGGTTTCGATGCTCTTCATGGCGATATCAAGCTCTTGGGCCAAGGTGAGTCCTCCGCCGAACTGATAGTGGATAAAATAAATAAAGGCAAATATGATGGTGATCTGAAAAGTCGCCAGCCACCATGTTGGAAGGGGATTGTCGTACTCCTGGATGCCATCATAATCATGGTCTGTCAGAGGGTCGTTGATTGAATCTTTAATATCACTCATGGTTAGTTCCCTTCTTTCAGAGGCAATTGTTCGAGGTCTTTATAGATAGCTTTATTGGCTTTGAGTGAGGTCCAGCAAAGGACCCCCATAAAGAAAACAAAAAATATGATCAGTCCCAATGATGTCACTTGGGTATCGGTGAAATAGGAAAAGGCTTCTTTGGTCATGGTGTTTTTCCTTTTTGTCCTAAGGATTGAAGATAAGCAATCATGGCGATAATTTGCTTTTGCTCAAGCTTTGGAATATTGATGCCATTGGCTTTAAGATCTTCCGCTACAACCATTGCTTGCTTTTGGGCCTCAATATCGGCATTGGCCACGGTATTGTCGTCATAGGGAACGCCCAGCATTTTCATGACTGAAAGTTTTTTGCGAAGGATCAGGAAGTCCGTGTCTTTCTCTGTCAGCCACATATAGTTAGGCATAATGGATTTAGGGGTCACCGCACGAGGGTCTAGCATATGTTGGAAGTGCCAAAGATTCGGATACTTCTTACCAACACGGGCAAGGTCAGGACCGATTCGTTTTGAGCCCCATTGAAAAGGTCTGTCGTACATGGATTCTTCAAGAGTCGAAGCTTTTCCATAGCGCAGAACTTCAGAAGCGATCGGACGAATCTGTTGAGAGTGGCAAACGTAACAGCCTTCTTTAAGATAAAGATCCCGTCCCGCGAGCTCCAGCGGAGTGTAAGGCTCCACCATATTGTTAGGGGTAATATATTTATGCAAAGACAACGTTGGGTAAATTTCAATCACGCTACCGACAACAATGGCCAAGAAAGCCAGAACTGAAAATACCGTTGCCATTCCTTCTAGTTTTCCATGGCCCACGGCTGCATCCATTCTGCTGAAAACAGAGGCCCGGTTTGGAACCTGAACCGCCACTTCTTCTTGCGCTTTCGGCGCCGATTGAATGGTTTTATAAAGATTGTAGGCCGCCATGAAGTAGCCGGCAATGAACAACAGTCCACCGAAAGCACGCACCCAGTACAAAGGCACGATGCGAATCACGGTTTCAATGAAATCTGGATAAACTAAACGACCCTCTGGTGAGATGGCTCTCCACATAAGTCCTTCGGTAATTCCAGCTGTCACCATGGAGATGTAATAGAGAAGGATACCAAGAGTGGCGATCCAAAAATGGTTGGTCGCCAATTTTTCAGAATAGAGTTTGGTTTTCCAAAGGCGGGGGACGAGATAGTAGAGCATCCCAAAAATCATCATTCCATTCCAGCCCAAGGCTCCGGCATGAACGTGACCGACAATCCAATCGGTGTAATGAGCCAGCGCACTGACGGATTTGATGGACAGAAGAGGACCTTCAAAAGTCGACATACCGTAGAAGGTGATGGCCATAACAAAGAACTTGATGATTGGATCAGTTCTGAGCAAATGCCAAGCTCCACGCAAAGTCAAAAGACCATTGATCATTCCCCCCCAGCTAGGCGCCCAGAGCATCACGCTAAAAATCATGCCAAGGGTTTGCGCCCACTCAGGTAAAGCAGTGTAGAGCAAGTGATGGGGACCAGCCCAAATGTAGATGAAAACCAACGACCAAAAGTGAATGATAGAAAGTTGGTAAGAGTAAACCGGACGATTCGCGGCTTTGGGGACATAGTAATACATCAAACCCAAAAACGGTGTGGTCAGGAAGAAAGCCACCGCATTATGGCCATACCACCATTGCACCAGAGCATCTTGGACCCCGGCATAGACAGGATAGCTTTGCAGGAAGCTCACGGGAATTTCAATGGAGTTCACGATATGTAACACAGCCACCGTGATAATGGTAGCGATGTAGAACCACAGAGCCACATAAAGGTGTCGTTCACGACGGCGTGAAAGTGTGACAAAGAAGTTCACCGCAAAAACCACCCAAATACCGGCAATGGCGATATCAATCGGCCATTCCAACTCGGCATACTCTTTAGACTGAGTATATCCTAAAGGGAGAGTGATGGCTGCGGCTAAAATAATAAGTTGCCAACCCCAAAAGTGGATGCGGCCTAATAGGTCTGAAAACAGGCGTGTCTTCAAAAGTCTCTGAGTCGAGTGATAAATCCCAGCGAAAATAGCATTTCCGGCAAAGGCAAAAATAGCGGCATTGGTATGCAGAGGTCGAAGTCGGCCGAAGCTGACCCACTCCATATTCATATTCAGTGGCCACCAGGCTAACTGAATTGCGGCAATCAAGCCGAACAGGAGGGCGGCTCCTCCCCAGATCAGGGTGGCAAGAATGAATTTCTTGACGATATCATCATCATAGAAGATTTTTTCTGTCAGATTATCTCTGAGATTATGAGGGTTGAGTTCGGGGCTTTTCACGGCAATTCCTTTCTTGTGGATCATCTTGTAAAATTCTATGAGCTGGTGTTTCAACATCATCAAATTGACCTTGCGAGGTGGACCATAAAAAGGCCACCACAAAACCGAAACCAAGAAGCAGGGCCATGGGGATCATGAGGATGAGTATATTCATCGAGTCCCCCTTAATGAAGAAATAATAATTAAAACAGAACTGATCGGCATCAGTATGGCCGCCATCATGGGATTGATAAATCCACCGAGGGCGAGGGCTCCGCCGAGACCATTATAAAAGAGCGAAATGACCAGATTGCGTCGCACAGTGCGGCGTGCTTCCTTGGAGATTTGCATAAGCTCTAAAAGAGGTTGCAGGCCGCCACGAGTAAAGTAGACGTCTGCGGACATCAAGCTCAGGTCCACGCTGCCCTTCACGGCAATGCCGACATCGGCCGCCTTGAGCGCTAAAGAATCATTGGCGCCATCCCCAATCATACAAGTATGTTTTGCAGCTTGGATCTCTTTTAATTTATTTTCAGGAGAAAGTTCGGCGTGACAGCGAGCTTCTGGAATACCGCAGAGGCTCGCAATCTTCGTGACCCGGGGACTTTTATCTCCTGAAAGAATGTGCAATTGAAATTGGGCAAGTTTTCCCAGGATTTCTTTTGATTCTAGGCGCAGAGGATCTTCAAAAAAGAGATGAGCCATAAGGCGCCCCTCAATTCGATATTCCACAGCGATGTAGTCAAGAATATTGAGTTCTTGGCTGCGGGTCAGGGAGTAGCGGGTGTTATGAACTAAACCACTGACCCCTTCGCCAAGAATTTCTTGATGATCTTCAACTTCCGGGAGGTGTTGTAAAGAACTCCAGGCGTGACGGAGTGCAAAGGCAATGGTGTGAGAGCTTTTTGTTTCAAGTGCCAGGATGATTTTCCGATCCTCTTCGGAGAGGTCTCCATCAATGAGGGCCAGTTTCAAACGGCCTTCAGTGAGGGTTCCTGTTTTATCAAAGAAAATATTTTCTATGTGCTGAAGTTTTTCAAAAATATCGGAGTTGCGGATGAGGATGCCTTGCTTCTGGGCTTTGCGCAAAGAAAGACCATAGGCGAGGGGCGTGCCGAAAGCCAATGCGCAGGGACAGGCGATGACGATCAAAGCCAAGGCTCTTTCTAAAGCGGCCGTCGCGTCCACTGCGGAATAAAAAATAAAAAACAGCAAAGCGATACTGGAGACCGTGACGATAAGGCCTTGCGCCAGTTTGTCCGTGAGACTCACAAAATGACTTTTCTGAACCGAGTCTGAACGCAATTGCTGGAGAATTTTTCCCAGGCGGGTTTCGAGTGCTATTTTCTCCACTAGCAAGAGAATCTTTGGACTTAACAGAGTGGAACCGGCAAAGAGGGACATGCCCTCGCGGAAAGACTGCGGCAATGATTCCCCATTAAAAAGAGACATATCCACTTCGGCCTGCGAACTGAGGAGAACTCCATCCGCCGGAATTTTTTCTCCTTGCAGGACCGTGATCTGAGCGCCCGGGGTGAGATGTCGGTGATTTTGCAGTCCTTCTAAAAGATAGTCCCCACTGAGATGTTTTTGTTGAACCCGTTTTAACAGATAACGGCTTGAAAGGATCAGGAAAATAAAACTGGCCGTGGAATCATAGTAAACCGGTCCTCCGACGCGGAAAACTAGATTATAAGTGGAGAGAATAAAACCAGAGAGCATCGCCACCGCGATGGGAAGATCGACATTGACGGCCCGGTATTTCAAAAAATTCCAGGCTCCTTGATAAAAGGGCCAGGCTGAATAGAAAAGGATGGGCAGGAAAAGAGCGAAACTGATCCAATTAAAAAGCTCCGCCAAAGTTCCGGCCAGCCCTGCATAGACCGGAACTACAAACAGCATCATATTGCCGGCACAGGCTCCAGCGACCCCTATACGCATCAGACTTTTGCGATTTTCTTGTTTTTGTTTTTCTAAAAGTTTTTCACTCGAGACAATGGCGGTGGGGGCATAGCCGAGTTCTTCGATAAGGGCTGCTACCTGAGCCCAGGAGGTGTTGGGCTTTACCCGAACATGAACAGTGGATTCTCCAAAGTGCACCCGTGATTCTAAAATATTTGAATCAAATTCCGGCAGCCTTTCCAAAAGGTGGACGCAGGAAGAACAGTGAAGTCCTTCTGCATGAAAGGTGACTTCGCAAGTATTATGAGCGCTCAGTTGTTCATCGAGAAATTTATATTTTTCCAGGCTCAGGGAGAACGAAGGTTTTTTTATACCTTTATCGTGGGAGTTTTCGAGTTTATAGAGAGCTTCGCATGCGGCGCAGCAAAACGAAGGCTGAGGAGGGCTCAGCAATGTTTTGCAATAAAGGCATTCAGATAAAGGAAGAACTATATCCATAATTAAAGGACCCGCTTTTGCCGTTAGATTAGTTCTATTTTGACTCTATAAATATGATGGCTGTCATGTTTCATGTCCAGCGCTAAAAGTTTATAGATTGGCTTTAGACTTTAACAGTTCTTTGTTTAAGATTGTGATTTGGCGGCCATTTTGTACGAGCAGGGCTTCTTTTTCAAACTGCGCGAGGGTGCGCATCACTGTTTCGGGAGTGGTGCCTGCCCATTCAGCAATTTCTCGTCGAGTCCAAGTCTGGCTCTGGAAGTGGTCTTGTAAAAAAATGAGAGCTTCGGCAATACGTTCGCCCGCCTCTTTGTCCACTTGATGGATCCAGCGTTCTTCAGCCAGTCGTAAATCTTTGGCCAAATGGTTCAATAGGCGGAGAGCCACCTCAGGATGATTCTGAAAAGTTAAGAGTATCTCCGCCTTAGGAACAAAGCAGAGCTCCAACTGATCCACGGCAATGGCGGTGGCGTGATAGGGTTCATCAGCGAATAAAGAACGATAGCCTAATACTCCGCCGGGGCCAACAATCCGCAAGGTATGGGCAGAGCCATCTTCAGAAATTTTCTCGAGTTTAACCAAGCCGCTTTTTACAAAAAACAGCCCCAAAGGATCATTGTCAGCGTAGAAGATCACTTGATCTCTTTTGTAAGAACAAGAGATCTTAGATCGTTCTAGATATTTGGGAATATGAGGACTACTGGCGCAAATAATATTTTGCGGATTTGCTGTGCACAAAGCACAGTTAGGAGAATCGTGATCGTCGTCCGTTTTTTTTGTAGAACTCATTTAAAGTATCTTATGTGAAAAAGAGGCTAACTGCAACAAATGTGGGGATAATTAGACAACTTCGTCAGGTTTGAGGGCGCACTCAAAGTGGGTTGAATCCCCGCTTTCAATTTGAATCGTGGGGTGATCAATTTTAAAGTTTTCCTTGAGGTCTTTACTGATTTTTGCCAGGAGTTCATCCGTTTGAAGTTCTTTAGGCATAACTAAATGAACCGTGAGGGCGGTCTCTGTGGTGCTCATTGGCCAGACATGAAGATCATGCACTTCTTGAACTCCCTGGATGCCGGTAAAGTATTCGCGCACGCGGATCAAATGGATTCCGGCAGGGACGGCGTCCATGGCCATATTCACGGATTCCTTTAAGAGGTCCCAGGTGCCCACCGTGATAATCAGGGCAATAAAAATACTGATTGCCGGATCTACCCACAGCCATTGAGTTTGTTGGATCAAAAAGCCCGCAACCACCACACCCACCGAGACCAGGGCATCCGTCGCCATATGCAAATAAGCTCCGCGGATATTAATGTCTTCTTTGCGCCCAGACATAAAGAAATAAGCGGTGACTCCATTGATAAGAATACCCACACAGGCCACGACCATCACTGTCTCGGTTTGGATGGGAGTGGGTTCCCAGAGGCGTCGAAGGGCTTCCCAGGTGATCCCTCCCACGGCGATTAAAAGTAAAACCGCGTTGGTGAGAGCTGCCAAGATGGAAGATCTGCGGAGTCCATAGGTAAAGCGAGCAGAGGGCTTTTTGCGCGAGAGCCAGAGGGCGGCCCAGGCAAGGACCAATCCGACCACATCGCTGAAGTTATGGCTCGCATCCGCGACCAGGGCTAAGGATTTAGACACTAAACCATAACCAGCTTCGGCGATGACAAAGATAAGGTTTAAGAAAATACCAATGGCAAAGGCTTTGTCAAAATTTCGGGGGGCCGCGTGACTATGAGCATGACTTTGACCATGGGAGTGAGCATGGGAGTGACTGTGGGCATGGTGAGAATTGGGTGACATAATAATTCCTCGTTTCCCTATAATATAAGGGAGGCCTTATATTGCAAGCGCTCTTTCAGGCTAGGGAAGCTTTACTCGCTTTCAATTTATTCATAACCTAGGGCCTATATGAAATCACACGTAGTTATCATTGGGGGCGGACTGTCCGGAGTATTGGTTTCCTTGGAGTTGGCGCGGCTTCCGCAGGGACCCGAGGTGACACTCATCGAAAAAAATCCAGAGCACCTAGGCCGTGGCGTGGCTTATGACTCTCATTTTACTCATCAGCCCTTGAATGTGATCGCCGGGGGGATGAGCTTATTTCCGGATAAGCCGATGGATTTTGTTGAGTGGCTGAAGAAGAATCATTTTAAATATAAACATCTCGTTGAGCAGGTTTCGTCCCAGGAATTTATACCCCGGAAAATTTTCGGTGATTATGTTCTTGAAAATTTGCAGAGAGTTCAGCGGCAAGCCGGGGGAAGGTTGCAGATACGTATTGGTGAAGCCATTTCTATTGTTGATTTTGGTGAGCGCAAAAAAGTGATTCTTCATTCGGGCCACGAGCTGCTAGCGGACCAAGTGATCCTGGCTCTGGGAAATTTCCCCCCAGGAGATCTCTTTCCTGAGGAGGACTCGCTGCAAAAGAACCCGCATTATTATGCCAATCCCTGGTCTGACAAAGTTTATAGTCATATAGAGGGAAATGAAAACCTTCTCTTGGTTGGAGCAGGCCTGACCGCAGTTGATATCGTATTAGGATTAATTTTAAGAAAGTTCAAAGGTAAAGTGACCCTTCTTTCTAGGCGGGGGCGTTGGCCACTATCACATGATCTCTCCCATCCCGTTTTTCAGTTCGCAGAGCCAGAAATCCAGCATCCGCGAAAAATGCTGCTGTGGCTCCGTCAGCTGATCAGGAAAAATCCCCAAGTTCCTTGGCCCTCGGTGATGGATGGGCTCCGTCCTTTCACGAAAAAAATATGGATTAAGTGGAGCATTGACGAAAAAAAATATTTTCTCAAAAGACTCAAGCCCTATTGGGAAATCGCCCGGCATCGAATCCCGACGAAATCAATATTCCAGCTCAAGGAAATGAAGAACTTAGGCCAACTGGAATTGAAGAAGGGTTGTCTGCTCAACGTCCAAGCTGCAGAGAATGGAATTGAAGTGGTGTATCGATCCCAAAATAAAGAATGCCGTCAAATTTTTCAAAAAGTCATTAATTGTACGGGACCAGAATTAAATTATCGTAAAGTTCACTGCCCCCTGATCCATGATCTTCTGAAGCGAGGAAAAATAAAAACAGACGAGTTGGGGTTGGGTCTTGAATGCACCCCCGAAGGCCAAATCCTAAATGTTCAGGGCAAAATAGAGCAGGGCTTTTGGTGCATAGGTCCGATGCGCAAGGCGGTCTTATGGGAGACCACCGCCTTGTGCGAATTGCGCGAACAGGCTTCAGAGCTGGTCTCCTTGATTTATAAAAAAGGGCTCAGTCCTTGTTCTTCTTTGGAACAATCTGAGTGATCGCGATCGTTGCATTTGCAACTTCTTCAAGATTAAACCACCCATTGAATTGAATTGTGGAAGCCTCCTTTCGGGAATCCATAAGGTGCACTTCGCAAACTTGAGTTTCTGGATTTCTTCTCAGGGCGTTGGCTACAATGGCATGACCCGCAACGCAATCTCCACCGGGAATCATCATATTTTCAATCAGGCTGAATTTTTCTGGGCAGATACTGAGGGCCAGACTTCTTCCAGTTTTAAAACGCTCCACGATGACTTTCATTTGAGTCGAGACTGGTAAACTGAAGTTCTGGATTTCTTGAGAAGTGTAATAGTCTAGAATTCGTGGATTCAAATCGGGAAAGATGCGAGTGAAAACAGTGCCGATTCCAGGGAATTTCACCCGGTGTTGTTTGCAAGCATTTGAAATAAGAGTTCGGTCCAGGAGCTCAACAGCGTCTTTGGATTTTTTTAGAGCGGTCGTCAGTTGTGCATCAGTAAAGTCGTTGTGGGAGAAGGTCTGACGAAATTCCTTCAGCAAATTTGTTTGAAGCGATTGGACCTGAGCAGAGGAATGTTTCGCCTGAGATTTATGATTGAGTGCATATTTATATTCATCGAAAAGCTTAAAAAGTTTTGACTGTTGAAAACGCTTGCTCATGGTCAAGCGGCCCAAAAAGGATGGTTTCATTCTAAAGTCGACAAAAGGGGCCAGGTGGTTGGGGCACACACCTTGAATTTGCGCGCAACTCAGGGCTCGATCTACAACATTCTCTTCATGATTATGACCGACTCTGGGGTCACAAGAGGTTAAATCGACTGCGGAGAAGTTCACTCCGCAGTATTTCGGATCCATTAAACAGGCCTCCTCTTCGATCAGTGAAGATCCCGCCATTGCCCAGCAAATTTGATGAAAACCTTGATTTTTTAAAGGCCCAAAACGCTCGCGAAAGTCCACGGATGGACAAGGGTCTGCTTCGGCGGCAAAGGACTGCGAGGAAGTGTTAAAAAGAAAAAATCCTATGAGGAGGAAGAGTCCAATGAATCTAAACATATCGATACCCTTAATGGTTCCCTTCTGATGCAGTTGAAAATTTATTTAAAAAGGTTTTCACTTCATTGTTTTTCTGAGCCAATTCACTGTAATTTTTAAGATCAGGGCATACTTTTTCTTTAAGCCTGTCATCGATTTTATAATGGCTAAAAGGCGCCGAGTTTTTAAGTTGGTCAAATTTAACAATTTGTTTCCAGATGGCTCTATAAGGCGCTTCATAAGAATTATGGGCGTTTTCTATCCAGTAACTCAGAGCTGTCGCGGGATCGGCATTACAGAATTGTTGGAGCAAGAAAGCCGCCGCGCGCCCCGAGGCATGCCAGCCGTTATAACAATGAACATAGATCGGTCTCTGCTTGTTTTCCGCATTCATAATTTGTTCATGTGTCAGCTTGATGAGGGTTTCCAAATCTTCTGTCTGCGACTTTGTCTGAAAGGCGCGCTCGGGTTGCAAGCGAATGTAATGCAAAGTATTGTTTTCATTGGCCTGGGTTTTACAGTTCACCATTGAAGGGCCTTTAAAGTTTTTCGAGTAAAGATAAACGGCATTGGAAAATCCCCGAATGCACAGATTCTTTAAAGCAATCTCCGGCAGGGGATTTTCGTTTTCTTTGAAGCCGAATTCGTGGTTATAAACGTTGTTAGCTCCGCCGCGAAACACAAGACCATTTAAGACCGACTTAAGATTGCGGACTCCATAAAACTTATGATCTTTATTGCTACAAGCCGATTTCTTTATGATTTTTCCAGCATAAGTTTGCTGAGTGGCGCGGGTCCGGTTGAACTCTCTAGCGGCTTCAGCACTCTCTGCTCCCTGAAGCTTGGTGCTTATAAACTCTAATTTGGCCTGACTTCTCAGCTCACTTTCGAGAGGGGCTTCGGTAATATTGAACTCCGCGAAATCACGCTCATTGAGAGCACCGCAGTCGTTGACGATAGAAATGTAAGTGGGATCCCCCGTTAAACCTTGAGTCTTAGGGGGTGCCACTTCCTGGGGATTGGGAGTTGAATTAGGAGTTGGAGTTGGATTCAAGGCCTTATACATAAACGGAAATAAAAATAAGAGGCCGATAAAGGTCATGGTTTTTTTCATTTTGGGTGCTCCACTCTACAGTCATTTATAAACTTGAACCAGGGTGACCTTGTCAAAAAAAACATCCTATTTAGTTCAAACAGACCTCTTTGTTTTTATATAGAGCAAAATCATAGCCAAAAAACTTTCGCTACAGGCTCAGGGAAATCGTTAATGATCCCTCCTAATCGAATAAGCTGGAGTTTAAATTTATTTTGATAGGGATTTTTATTTGAGAACAAGAAACCAGCTTTTGCCGACAAAAATCGCCTCTAGTGTCAATTGTGTCGACAGGGGGATCGAGATCCCCTGCAAGATAATCATCACTACGAGCTTCTTCTTTTCCGAAGATTTCCTCTCTGAGGAATAAAAAATAGCAAAACTCGGTGGTTATCTTGCCAGGTCATCAGACCCACCACCTGGGAATACAGTTATATGGCGAGGAATGCAGCGGTTAACAGAAATTCAGATAGGGGTCGAGATCGGAATGAAACTTGTGGGTAATGGAAAGGAGGTTCGACGATGTACGACTATAGATGGAGCTTCATTTATCGTAAGTGAATTTAGAAAACCAAAAAAGCTGGAGGAATGGCAATTAGGAATTTTAGAACTGCCAGTGAAGTCTTATAAGGCTGATGATGCGCCAATATTAGTGCTCCAAAATAATGGCACAGCAAGAAGTTTGTCTAGCACATCACATTTGATCGGATCAGTAACTGACATAGTTGAGAAGATGTACTTTCTTAGAATTGATTCGAACATAAATGAGACTCAACTTATAAAAAAACTGGAAAACAAACATTATCTCATGGCTAGTGAACCACAAAATTAAACATAAACAGAAATATAATCCGATTGCAGCGGCCGTAAATTTCCTCTGTCTGGTGCGGTCGAACGCTCAAGCTACTTTCCTTGTCAGCTTGAACAAGGTCCCGCACTTGGCGGCGAGAGTAAGAAGATAATCCAAGGTTACTTTCTCAGGGCTGCTGAAGATGCTGCTCCAGCGGGACTTGGGGATATTCAGGAACTCAGCGAACTCAGTGTTATTGAGGCCTCGTCGCTCGCGTTCCTTATCGAGCTGACCGATAACGGTGCCCTTCATCGTGACGATCTCTGCTTCGGCCTTTGTGAAGCCAAGGCTGCGAGCTAGATCTTCTGTGGACTTGAAGCTGGTCGTAGTTTTCTTATTAGCCATGGAACTCCTCCTTCATGCGTTTAAGCCTTTGGATAGCGATTTCGATCTCCTGCGGAGGTGTCTTCTGAGTCTTCTTGCGGAACAGGTGAAGAATAAACACATGATCCTTCTGCTGAACGTAATAGAAAACTCTTACGATCCCTCGGGAGTCTCGGACTCTCAGCTCCTTGAGACCTGGGTAGCCCGACATCTGCCGCGATACCGGCATGGTCAGACTCGCTCCTTCCTCAAGAGCCCTAAACAGGATCAGCAACTTTTCCTGGATCTCTTTCGTTTCGCCTTGGATGTCCTTGAGGACCTGTTTGGATAAGTGCAATCCCATCAATTTTTGATGTTATAAAATATTATAACTAAAGTCAAGGTTTTAGTTATGGCAATAAAGCTTTTTAAATTTTGGAACTAGCGGCCACTCTATCGGCGGCCAGGATCAACTTGGAGGCTGGTTTTCCAAAACTTCAGCGCCCAAAACGGCCGGTTTGCGGCCAAACTCTTTCCAATATAAAAAAATATGTTTATGATAATAACAGGTGAAGCAAATTGGGCCCATGCAAAGTCCTTGAAATACAATTGGAATTCAATAGAGACGAGATTTCGCAGAATCTCGCAAGTAGCCGTGCAAGATATTATGATCCGGAGACGGGGCGGTGGACTACTAAAGACCCTCTGCTGTTTGGCGGTGGAGAT
>DATBTE010000320.1:0-3932 GCA_036559425.1 Pseudobdellovibrionaceae bacterium
ACCATGCACATCCATCCCTTATCTGTCATTAGCGGAACCTATTATGTACAGACCCCCAAAGACTGCGGTTCGATTAAATTTGAGGACCCGCGGATGGTAGGGTTTATGGCCTCTCCACCACGTAAAGAAAATGCCCAGGAAAGAAATAAGCGTTTTGTGGAGTTAAAACCGCAAGCTGGCAATGTGGTCCTATTTGAAAGCTGGATGAGACACGAAGTCCCGCAAAATAAATCGGATATTGAGCGCATTAGCATCAGCTTCAACTACGATTGGATTTAAATAAATGGCGACGGTCTTGGAGCTTCAAAATATCCAAAAAAAATTCAAAGACCGCACCATTTTAGAATCCGTGAATCTCAATCTTCAAGACGGAGAATTTCTAAGTCTTCTGGGACCTTCGGGTTGTGGTAAATCCACTTTATTAAGGCTGATGGCGGGCCTTGAGAACCCCACCAGCGGCACTCTTTCTTGGCATACAGCTGAAAAAAAAACCGCCTTTGTCTTTCAAGAAGCTCAATTGCTCTCTTGGAGGACGGTCCTGGAGAACGTGCGACTTCCCCTGGAAATTCAAGCGAAACTCTCTCAAAAAGAACAGGACGAAAAGTCCCATTTTGCCCTGCAAAAAGTGAACTTAACTTCCTTTGAAAGTTTCTTCCCCCACGAACTCTCGGGAGGAATGAAAATGCGGGTTTCCATTGCCCGCGCCCTCAGTGCTTCCCCCAAAATCCTTTTTATGGATGAGCCGTTTTCAGCACTGGATGAGATCACTCGCTTTGGAATGCAAAAGCAACTTCGCACCCTCTGTGAGCAAGACAAGCTCAGCGTGGTTTTTGTCACGCATTCAAGTTATGAAGCCGCTTTCTTGGCGGATCGAGTGCTTTTAATGAGCGCACAGGGTGGACAGTTCCTATTAAATGAAAAAATAATCTATTCTCAACCTCGAGAAGACTCTTTAAGGCTGAGTCCTGACTATCATTCTCATATTGCCAAGATCAGCGCCAAAATGTCGGAGTCTTTTCTATGAATTCTCTAAAGAAAATAAATCTCCCGGCTTTGATCAGTTTGTTGGTGGGAATCCTTCTCTATGAAGCCGCGGTTTACTTTTCATGGATTCCGGAATTTCTCTTTCCCGCCCCGAGTACCATCTTAAAGACCTTGGCAGAGAATAAACTCGATTTTGTGAAAGCTTTTTTAGAAACCCTTCAGGGTTCCCTGGCGGGGCTTGGGCTCAGTATTGTTTTTGGAATAGCGCTGGCGATTTTATTTTCTCTTTCAAATTTTCTGCAAAAAGCTATTTTGCCCTTCGCTGTTTTTTTTCAAACCATTCCTATTATTGCCATTGCTCCACTTTTGGTTATTTATTTTGGTTTTGGTATGCCCACTGTAGTGGTCGCAGCCTTTATCGTTTCTATCTTTCCCATTATAGCCAATACTCTTTTGGGCTTAGAAAGTGTGCCAAAACCGGAACTTGAACTTTTCCGTCTCTATAGAGCTTCGCCCCTTCAATGTTTGTTTAAACTGAAGCTTCCGACGGCCTATCCTTCAATCTATGCGGGATTAAAAGTTTCCATTGGCCTGGCCATTATTGGCGCTATTGCCGGAGAATTTGTTGCAGGCGGTGGCCTGGGAGCTATGATTGATTCCGCCCGTACTCAGCAAAGAATAGATATCGTATTCGGCGCTTTGGGACTTTTGGCTTTGATGGGCCTGACATGCCTTACTTTTTTAAGACTTAGCCACAAGCTTGTACAAAAAATGCGTCCCTATGGATTAAACTTAAAGGATTAATTTATGAAGAATAACATAAAAATTATGATACTGAGCCTGATGCTAGTCTCTGTCGGCTTTGCGGAAACACCAAAAAAAATAAAACTGGCTCTCAATTGGAAGGCAGAACCTCAATTTGGCGGATTCTATGCGGCTCAGCTGAACGGGGAGTTTAAGAAACGAGACCTGGAAGTTGAGATCTCCGAGGGAGGTTCCGGCACCCCTACCATACAGATGTTAGCAAGCGGTAAAACCGATTTTGCCATCGCCAGCGCGGAAGAAATCATCCTAGCTCAAGATCGAGGATCTAAAATACTCGGCCTCTTCGCGACATACCAAACAAATCCCCAGGCCATTATGACTCATCAAGAAAGTCATTTTCAATCGATTAAGGAAACCTTGGAAGCGGAGGGAGTGCTGTCAATGCAAAGCGGTCTTTCTTATGCACAGTTCTTGCTCAAGAAATATCCTCAACCAAAAGTTAAAATAGTTCCCTACTTAGGGGGAATTACTAATTTCGCTAAAAATCCCAAATACTCCCAACAGTGCTTTTTTACCTCTGAGCCGTTGATTGCTGAAAAAGCGGGGCTTAAAGTAAAAGTATTCCTCATTTCCGAAGAGGGCTTCAATCCCTATACAACGGTGGTGGCGACAAGTGAAGAAACGCTCAAGAAAGATCCCAAAGCCGCTAAAGCCTTTATTGAAGCTGTTCGCAGTGGTTGGCAGGAGTATTTAAAAAACCCAGAACAGGCAAACAAGTTGATGGCTGGAATCAATAAGTCCATGCAGGCTGAGACCTTCACCAAAAGCGCGGCTCTGCAAAAAAGCCTGATTGAGACTCCAGAGACTCAACAAAGAGGACTTGGCTTTATGTCTGAGGAGCGTTGGAAAAAATTAATTTCTCAATTGAAAGAACTCAAAATCATCAAAAAAGATCTCAACGTTAAGGGCCTCTATCAAAATCTATAATGGAAATCCACGAATTCGGTTTGAATGATATTTTAGCGGTTAAATCTTTCTCTGATCGGGTGATCGGCAAGGGTTACTTTTCAGAAAAAGAATTGGAAGACAGCTTTTATAGATCTCAAGCAAAAAACGTGATGTGTTCCTTTGTCCTTACTGATGGAAAAGAAATCTTTGGACTTCGCTTGGCCTATCCTCCAGGTCTCTGGATTCAGGGCAAGGGCAAAAAATTAAGTAGCCATTTGTGGAAAATCCCTCAAGAAGAAGTGGCTTATTTTCAAACTTTGTTTTTATCCCCGGAGATGCAAGGACAAGGCTGGGGACCAAAACTCTCTGAGATCTCCATTCGGGCCTTGAAAAAACTCGGCGCGAAAGCGATTGTGACCCACGCCTGGAAAGAGTCGCCAAATCATTCTTCAATTCGATATCTTACAAAACAGGGTTTTAAATTCATCGCAACCTACCCGGAATATTGGATCGACGTTGATTACACCTGTATTTTGGATGGCCGCCCTTGCCGCTGTACCGCTGAGGAAATGATCCTCTATCTTTAGGAGACTTTATGAGTATTTCTTGTTGGCTTGATCATTCTACAAAATCACTGAAGAAAAATTATGATTTTGTAATTGTCGGCGGCGGAATCGCCGGACTTTCGACGGCCTATTGGCTGCAAAAAGAAAGTCCAAAGTACAAAATCGCGATTCTAGAAAAAAATCGCATTGGTTTTGGCGCTTCAGGCCGCAATGCAGGCTTTGTGACTTGTGGTTCTACAGCTCATTTTATGAAACTCTACGAAAGATTTGGGATTTCAAAAGCGGTGGAGATTTGGAAGTTTTCCGAGCAAAACCGAAAACTCCTGCAAGAACATATTATTGAAGACCAAGGATCTCAAATTGAATATAGCCAAACGGGATCCTGCACCATCGCTTCCACCGATGAGCAATGGCTGCAATTTAAAAAAATTGCGGAGATCATGAAAGTTCAACAAATCGATGTTCAGGAAATCGACTCAACCCTTGTCACAAAGGACTATGGAGTCAGCGAAGTTGTGGGGGGAATTGAATATAAAGGCGACGGAGTCATCCATCCCGTGAAATTATTAACGCTTTTAAAATCAAAGCTCAGCGTGGATATCTATGAGAATACAGAAGTCTTCGCTATTGAAGGTCAACAACGGAGTTTGCAGGAAGTGAAAACAGATC
>DATBTE010000321.1:0-10471 GCA_036559425.1 Pseudobdellovibrionaceae bacterium
AAATTCAGGGTAAAATTATTTTTGCGGATAAAGCTGCTAGCGTCTTTCACATCAGAGTCCACGCTGAGGGCAAGAACTTGTAAGCCTTCAGCGGCATAGCGCTTTTGCAGCTCTTGATAAAAGGGCAGCGACTCTTTACAAGGAGCACACCAGCTAGCCCAAAAATCAAGCAAAAGAAATTGGCCCGTGAACTTTTCTTTTAAGGTGGTGGTCGTATGGGTCAAAGTCTGTACTTTGGTCGTGGCGAAGTTCAATGTGTCGGCGGCTTGCAAGCTTTGGGATATTCCTAAACTAAAGCTTCCAAGTATATAAAAAATTAAGAAGATTTTTTTTTGAGCCATAGGCATAATTTATGTCACAAATTTATAATTTCCACTCTATTATTTCATAAACACGACTCGAAGGCGAATCTTCGGGATAGAGAAAGAGAGTTTTATGAAAATTTCACTCGTATGTTTATTTTTTGCATTCGGACTTGGGCTATCCGCTTGCAGCCATTTCGGTTTTGGTAAAAAGTGCTGTGATAAATCCTCTTGCAGTATGGAACATGGCGAACACGCCAAAGATGCAAAAGGATGTTGCGGCGGCGAATGTGAGATGAAAAAATAAAGGTGAAAAATAAAAGAGAGGCCCCCCTTTTAGGGGGGCCTTTTATTTCGGATTATCTTCATCCCCCAATACATTCACTATGACTTTAGTTCCCGACATATTTGCATATTTTTCGATTTGACTAACGATCTTTTGATAGCTGGTAGGAGTGTTCCAATTTAAAAGCGCTTGGAAAAGAACCTGGGCATTGTAATCATTGAAGGAAAATAAAGAAGGCAGAACATTCGAGATTAAATCAAGGTTGCGCGTGCCAGAAGGATCAGACTCGGGATTCATTTTTGCTTTCAATTCAAAGAAGGGGAGAGTGTAATAGGAGTAGCTATTGCAACCGGCCCAGTAAACCAACTGATAGTCTGCAGTTAAAGAAAACTCTTGGGGATTGTATCTCAACTTGGCGGCGAAGCGATCCGCATCGAATCCGGATCCGACACGGGAATGGCCGAACCAAGCAAAAAAACCTTCGTGTTTTTTTGCGTAGCTATGGGCAAAAAGCTCCATTTGATCCACTCCAGCGGCTGCCACGACAGAGACTCGAACTCTTACATTCTCCTTCATGCCAGTAAATTGAGAGCCAATGACGGAGGCGCCAGAGCTCACATCTTTTTGATAAATCGGTTGCTCGGTATACCCCAGAGCTGAAAGCTGACTTTTCACTCGCGCATAGAAGTTTTGAAATTGAGTCATTCCATAATCTGAGTCATGAAATGGGTTGGGTGGAAAAGTATCTTCGATATAACCGAAAGCGAAGGTCATCGCGAGGGTGGGCTCTCCATTTTCATCATGAATCAATCGTTTGTATTCGGGGAAAGAAAGTTGGGTTTGCGGAGTTTCTGCACCCACTTTCACGGAAATCATTTGGTATTGCTCACCGAGGCGATGATCGCAACCGTAGCGCCCTGGTTCCCAGTAGTACCAGAAGAAATCCCAG
The DNA here is from genome assembly GCA_036559425.1 of Pseudobdellovibrionaceae bacterium. Classification (GTDB taxonomy): domain Bacteria; phylum Bdellovibrionota; class Bdellovibrionia; order Bdellovibrionales; family Bdellovibrionaceae; genus JACMRP01. Next base: position 1,538 of record DATBTE010000321.1, read on the forward strand.
GTATTGTGGCCTTCCCCTGAGTCGGTACATCTTTTCCACTGGGCGGTTCGGAGATCTGGAATTGAATAGGGTAAGGGTAATTGAAAATTATTTTCATCTATTGCCTCGGCGCGGAGGAGCCAAGTGGCCTGGTAGTAATAGGGAATAATCACGCGCTCGTTTTGTACATAAGCCTGATCCGCCAGAACTTGAATTTTTTCTCCTTTTTGAATCCCTCCGAGACTCCGATAGGTCAAGGGTCCAAAGAGAAATTGCGCCGTCCTCTTGATTTCCGAAGTTAATGTTTCAATGTCGATATCCTTAGTTTGTGTATAGGAAGATCGATAGAGCGCTTGAAACTCAACTAAATGTTCTTTGCCGTTTAAAGAATAAAGGGGCGATTCAGATCCCTTTACTTGATTTGATGTTACCGAAATCTCTTTTGAACATCCTAGGAGGAGCCCTAGCAAGAAAAAAAGAGTGAGTGATTTTGGCTTCATGTTGCCCCCGATTCATTTCTGGAAGTTCTATAGCATAAGCACAGGTTATGCCAAGCTTCAGAAGAAATTTTGCGGAAATGATCTACAATCATAGGCATAAACAATTCTAATTATTTGGAAAGACAGAGTTCCAGCGCCTCTTCTACGTTTTCTGTGACTTGAAAAAGTTGGCCATAGTGCGGTTTGAGTAAGTCTGTCGTCATTGCATGCTTGATGAATTTTCCCAAGTGTTGATAGTAGTTATCCACGTCCAGGATCGCCACTGGTTTTTGATGATAGCCAATTTGCGACCAGGTAAGGACCTCAAAGAGTTCTTCCAAGGTTCCAAAACCACCTGGCAAAGCGATAAAGGCATCCGCCAGAGTGGCCATACCGGCTTTTCTTTCATGCATATCGTTGACAATACGCAGATCTTGAATGCCGGTATGCCCTTGTTCTAGATCCATGAGTTTTTGCGGAATAACTCCAATAACGCGTCCGCCTTTTTCGAGAACAGCGTCGGCCACAATCCCCATGAGGCCGACTCGGCCACCTCCATAGACCAATTCGATATTATGGGTGGCCAATGCATGGCCGAGCTCTCGAGCGCGGACAGCGAAGTTGGGATTATTTCCAGGACTGGCACCACAATAGACACAGATTCTTTTTATTTTCATCAAGGGAACTTAATCAGACCGGACTTGCAAAGAAACAATTTATTCACTGTTTCATAAAATGTTGCTTAAAATTCAGTCTTCGCGGCATGCTGTATCATGTATTTAAAATGTATTGCCAATGCGCGGAGCGATTGTTAGCAGTTGTCGCGAACGCAAATGCAAATATAAGTCGGTAATTTTGGTCCGACGTTTCTACCCGCCACCATATATGGCGGACTATTTGGAGGAATCTTGTTCAAGTTATACGTAGCTATCGTAGCATCCGTTTTTTCCCTCAACGCCTTCGCTTTTTCCCCTTCTGGAAACTTTCCAAAGGGTCCAGATGCGGTTCTAACTCCAGGAGAAGTCTGTGATCATCCAGATGCTCATCGCTATCCAGAAGGGATTGCATATTGCAATAGAAACGTCTCTTCAGACCTTAAGAGAGCCATCTTTGTAAATTATGACCAGTTAGGCTTCCGTACAACTCAAATGCAAAGAATGGATTTCAAGATAGATCATTACATTCCACTTTGCATGGGTGGCGGTAACGATATCAAAAATCTTTGGCCACAGCACAAAAGCATCTATGCTGTTACCGATCCTTTGGAGCCTCTTCTTTGCGATAAAATGGCTGCCGGAGTTTTGACTCAGAAGAAAGCCATTGAATACATCACCTATGGCAAAAATCATCTTGATGAAATTCCCCACATCATCTCTGAAGTAAATAATTTGTAAAATTTTAAGAATCTAAAAATAAAAAAAGCACGGCTCAATATGTTGCCGTGCTTTTTTTTTCTGTATATCAACAAATGACAAAATGGGGGTGTTTGACAATGCCGCAAAAGAAGAAAACAATTGCGGTGCTATCCCTTGGAGGATGTCATGGCAGTAAAGACTCTGCGATCGGTCTATGTCGCTGGTGCGGCTCGGGTGCCCTTCGTAAAATCCGGGACTCAATATCGGAAAGTTACGACTCATGAGCTGATGCTTGCAAGCATGAATCATCTTGTGGCTCAGTATCGCCTGCAAGAAAAAGTTCTTGGAGATGTGGCCTTGGGGGCTGTCATGAATCGATCGACGGAGTGGGGGATTCCGCGAGAGGTGGTTTTAAGCACTCAACTGCATCCTTATACGCCGGCTTATTTTATCCAACGTGCCTGCGGCACTTCTTTGGAGGCCACTTCGCAAATTGCGCTAAAGATCGCCTCAGGACAAATGGATACGGGAATCGCCGGAGGTTTTGACACCAATAGCGATGTCGCCATCTTGTATCCTCGCTCTTTTTCCCGCAAGATTTTGAATTTAAGAGACAGTAAGAGTGTAGGTGCAAAGCTTGCGAATTTTCTAAAATTCAGCCCTAAAGATTTCCGCCTTGATTTGCCAGCGAACAAAGAAGACCGCACCGGTTTATCCATGGGTGAACATACCGAGCTGATGGTTAAGGAATGGAAAATTTCCCGTGAAGACCAAGATAAATTGACTCTGCTTAGTCATCTCAATGCGGCTAAGGCTTATGATGAAGGCTTTTTTAATGACCTGGTTTTTGAATTTCAAGGGTTCACCAGGGATGGAATCGTACGTAAAGATACGAGTCTTGAGAAATTAGCGAAGCTGAAACCCGCTTTTGATCGCAGTCCTCAGGGGACCTTGACGGCGGGCAATAGCAGCCCTCTGAGCGATGGATCTTCAACCGTGCTGCTATGTTCGGATCAAGGCCTGAAGGAGTTGGGATTCGAGCCCTGGGCTCGCTTTGTGGATGCGCAAGTGGCAGGGGTGGATTTTGTTCACGGCGAGGGTTTATTGATGGCACCTGCCAAAGCCGTGCCAGTCATGCTCGCAAGGAACGGACTGACGCTGCAGGATTTTGATTACTATGAAATTCATGAGGCCTTTGCGGGACAAGTTCTTTGCACCCTCAAGGCTTGGGAATCAGATGAATATTGCCGAAAACATTTGGGTTTAAGCAAAGCTTTGGGGTCTATTGATCGCAGTAAATTAAATATTAAAGGTAGTAGCGTCGCCATAGGGCACCCCTTTGCCGCCACAGGCACTCGCATTGTGGGTTCTCTGAGTAAGATGCTCAAGGGAACCCAAGGCAAGCGTGGCCTGATTTCAATCTGCACGGCCGGCGGGATGGGAGTTGTGGCGATACTGGAATCTGTTTAAGAATATAAACTTAAACAAATAGCCTCAGACACTAACTTAACGGAGTAAGAGGCAGCGCCCGGTTGGGTTGGAGCCTTAATATCCAAAACAACGGTGGCTCTGCAAGATTGTGTACTTACTTCGTAAGTGAGGTTGCTTATATTTTTAATGTTTGTAATGGGTCCGTGTATTTTGCCTGAAAGCTCTGTTGAATGTATGACGGCTTCAATTTGTCTTACCGAATCCCAATAAGGTGGCAAAACAGCGAAGGAGTGGGTCGCAAAAAGCAAAGTCGAAAGCGCAAAAACGTACTTCATAAAAATTCTTTCATTATTAAGGGTTTAAATTCATTCCTGTGGAGCTTCTAGGTGCAAACTGGCTTTTAAACAAGTCTTAATTCATGACAGTTGGTTCCTTATTTGCGGATATTGAAAGATTAGTCTCTTCAAGCTTGCTGGAAATTATTTTAAAGAACTGATGTTTTGTTTTGTGCTCTCAAACAGAAAACTGTGAGATTTCTAAAATTCGTTTACTGATATCCCTTTTAATATTTTCGATCTCATTGTCAGTGTGATCTGTCCACACATAGTCATCGCGGATTTTTACGAGGGCTCGAGCTTGCTGTTCCGTCAGGGGAGGAGAGGACGACACCAAATCATGCAGCTGCGCATCGATTTCGCGTTTAAAATCCCCATATTCGGTCTCGTTGTCGCTGTGGAGAGCTTTAAGGAACTCTTGCCATGAGTTTTCCATGGAAACCTCTTTTTAAAACTCAATCAAAACATAGTGAATCTTGACCCTTGTGACGATTCCAGGTAGTTTTCTTCTCATTCAAAAATCTAAGCTTCCATCTCTATTTATTTATCAATATTGAGGGCCCATGATTGAATCCATCAGTAGCTCATTTCTTCTTGTCGCAGCCAGTGAAATGGGCGACAAAACTCAACTCTTAGCCTTCTCCTTAGCCGCTCAATATAAAAAGCCCTTACCGATCATGGCCGGAATTTTTGTGGCCACCGTATTGAATCACGCCTTGGCTTCTTGGGGTGGAACCTGGGTTGCGACGAGGGTGAGCCCATTTCTTATGGCCAATATTCTGGGGGGGATCTTTGTGGGCTTTGCCCTATGGACCTTAAAGCCTGATGAGGCGGACGAAGTGGACGAAGGTTCGAAGTTCGGCCCCTTCCTGACCACCGTATTTTTATTCTTTATGGCTGAAATGGGAGATAAGACACAACTGGCAACAGTGGCTTTGGGAGCTCAATTTAAATCGGCTTGGGAAGTGACCCTGGGCACCACATTAGGAATGTTGGTGACGGATGGATTGGCGGTCGTTGTCGGAGATCAGCTTTCGCATAAAATCAATATGAAGTATATGCGATGGTTTGCGGCGAGCTTATTTTTTGGTTTTGGTATCTTGTGCTTTTGGAAAGCTTACGTATAGATTTAGTTTAGGCATAAAAAGCCCATTAAAAAGGGGCTTTTTAAAATGCATCTTTTCATTTATTAATAGGTAGGGTGATGTTTTTTATTTTTGCCCTTTTTGGCTTTCTTCGAATTCTTTTTGCCTTTTGAATTCGATTTTTTTTCTTTTTTAGATTTCTTTTTAGCTTTTTTCTTGGTGACCTTTTTTGTTTCACCGAGTTCTAAAGCTGGAGCGGTGTGCTGAATGATGGCGCCATCAGAGGGCATTGGCTCCAAGCCAGGCTCATTCATCGAAGGCGGCGCGGGAGGCGCGCTAAGATCAGGGGGTAAGCTCTCTTGAGCCTTCGCGAAAAACGGTAATGTCAATGCTGCCGCTAGTATAAACTTAGCAAACTTCATGTTCTAGATTCCTCCAAAAAGGGTTATTTTTTTAGCATAAGCACAAAGATTCCCAAAGTCTCTAGATTAAATTAAAATTGAGACTTCCCTCGGCTCCAATAGTTCCCTCCTAGGGAGAAAGGTCTTATGTCTTCTTTGAAAGTCTATGAATACTCAGGATGCAGCACTTGTAAAAAGGCTTTGAAATTCTTGGACGCTCGCAAACTTAAATACGAAGTTCTGGCCATTGTCGAGAGACCACCGACGAAGGTCGAGCTTGAACGGATGTTAGCTCTGGTAAAGGAAGAAGGAGGAGACCTTAAGAAACTTTTTAATACCTCTGGAGTTCTCTACAAGGAGATGAAAATTTCAGAAAAATTTTCGAGAATGAGCGAAAGCGAAGCTTTGGATCTTTTGGCTGAAAACGGCAAGCTGGTTAAACGGCCCTTCGTTTTAGGAGCTGATTTCGGCCTCCTGGGCTTTAAAGAAGAGCAATGGAAAAAACGGCTGAGATAAAGATGTCTTATAACAAGGTGGCTTGACGTTTTTACGACTGTACACATCTTTATTCCAGGAAGATCCTTAAAGGGATCCTTTCTACGAAGGAGATGAATTATGTCTATTCCAACCGGTTTTTTACCCGTCCTTCCGCTTAAAAATGCTGTGATCTATCCAGGTGTTGGCCAAGCCCTGAGGGTTGGACGCGAGAAGAGTATCTTAGCCTTGAATAAGGCTCATGAAAATCAATCTTGGATTTTAGCGCTGGCGCAGAAATCAATGGATCAAACCCAGGCTCTCTCGGTCGAAGACATTTGCACGGTGGGCACTCTATGTAAGGTGGAATCTATTCGAGGCAGTGGGGAGATGGGATTTCAAGCTATTCTGCGTGGCCATCAGAGAATGAAAGTAACCAATTTGGTTTTAAAAGATCAATATTTTCAAGCCCTCGCGGAACCCCTCGAAGACCTGATCGACGTTGATGAGCACACCCGAGCGGTTTTGATGGAAAGTTTAAAAAATCAATCACGGCAAATCTTGCGTTTTGTTCCTACTAATACGGAACAGCTCGATGAGATGATCGAGAAGATTGATGACTTGGGGCTTTTATCTTATTTTTGCGCGGCGCACATTGATATTTCCATGCGTGAAAAACAAGAGCTTCTAGAAAAGACCAGCCTTAAAGACCGAGTGATGGCCCTTCTAGTGCATATGCAGGATTTCAAAGAAAACTTGCAAGTCCAGGCGGAAATTCGCAGTAAAGTAAGCTCAAAACTTGGCCAGACTCAGCGTGAACATATTTTACGAGAGCAACTTAAAACCATTCGCGAAGAACTCGGGGAAGAGGGGCAAAGTTCGACCAATGGTGATAAATACACTCAGCGCATTGAAGAAGCTGGAATGAGCGAAGAAGCTAAGAAAGTGGCTCAGCAAGAAGTGCAACGGCTGAAAAATATTTCTCCACAATCCCCAGAGTACCAGATCATCAGTAATTATTTAGATTTGTTGACCACCTTGCCCTGGAGTAAAGCATCCCATGAGGGCGAGATTGATTTGGAAAAAGCGCGAATGATTTTAGATGAAGATCACTACGGTCTTAACAAAATTAAAAAGCGCATCTTGCAATACTTGGCGGTGATGAAGCTTAAAAATAATAATAAAGGCAACATTTTACTTTTTGTCGGACCGCCGGGGGTGGGCAAGACCTCCTTGGGTCAAAGTATCGCCAAGGCTTTGGGACGCAAATATGTGCGTATTTCTCTGGGAGGAGTGCGTGATGAAGCGGAGATCCGCGGGCATCGCCGCACCTATGTGGGAGCCTTGCCCGGCCGAATTATTAATAGCATGAAAAAAGCTGGGGAAAATAATCCTATTTTTGTTCTGGATGAAGTCGATAAGCTGGGACGTGGGTTCCAAGGCGATCCCGGTGCCGCATTGCTTGAAGTTTTAGATCCTGAACAAAACAATCACTTTATGGATCACTATCTTGAAGTGGGTTATGATCTTTCGAACGTATTTTTTATCGCCACCGCCAACAGCCTTGAGGGAATTCCAGGTCCTTTAATGGATCGTTTGGAAGTCATTGAAGTGAGTGGCTATACGACGGAAGAAAAATTCTATATTGCGAAAAACCATTTGTTAGCGAAGCAGCTCAATGAGCATGGTATTTTGCCTGAGAAGTTGGAAGTCACGGATGCGGCTCTCCATCATCTTATCAGTCATTACACGCGAGAAGCTGGAGTGCGGGAGTTGCAGCGAAAAATAGCCGCTTTGTGCCGAGCGGCTGCGGAGAAAGTATTGAGTAGCACTGAGACAGTGTTGATTGACACCAAGGACTTGGAAGAGATTCTGGGGCCCGAGCGTTACACCGCAGAAATTGCCGAGAATGCGGCCTCTGCCGGAGTTGTCACTGGCCTTGCCTGGACACCCGTAGGCGGGGATATTTTGTTTATTGAAAGCACGCGTATGCCAGGGACAGGGCATCTCTTGATCACAGGACAGTTGGGTGAGGTGATGAAAGAGTCGGCGCAAATCGCTTTAAGCCTTTTGCGATCCCGATTGCCGCTGATAAATCCGCTGGTGGACTTTAGCAAGCAAGATATTCATATCCATGTTCCCGCAGGAGCCATTCCAAAAGATGGTCCTTCCGCCGGCGTGACTCTACTCACCAGTTTGGCGTCTTTGTTTTCCCAGCGTAAAGTGGATCCGAAGTTGGCCATGACTGGAGAGATCACCCTGCGAGGCGCCGTGATGCCGGTGGGGGGGGTTAAAGAAAAAGTTTTAGCCGCCCATCGCGCGGGAATCGAAAAAATTCTTCTTTCGAAGAAGAATGAAAAGGATCTGATTGAGGTTCCGTTAGAAATTCGGAATAGCATGAAGTTTATTTTTGTAGAGAACGTGAACGAGGTTCTAAAAGCATCCTTGGAATTGGATGTGGACTTGATGGGTTCCATTTACTATCAAAATACGGCCCTGATGCAACCCCCTCAACAAGGAGGAGTTGGTAGTAATTAAAGAAAACGGATTATATCTAGTCCTTATCAAATCAGTTCGTGGAATACGAACTGATGATAATTTAAGAAATAATCTTTGCCCGGATCCGCACGGCAGTGCCAATTCCGCAGCTTGGGAATTGGCAAAGGCGGTTGCTCTGGAGGCGGTATTAAATACCGAAAACTTTTTAGATGAAACTAAAAATCTAGCTTCCGCTTTGTTCTATACTTCGAAAATAACTCCTTACTGGGAGGACGATCCAGATTTTGTTAAGTACGGTCCTGTAAATATCAAACTTAATTTTCCTGACTTAGATGACAAATCGCTGAAGGTGTATAATCAAAACGTTCACAATCCAAACTGTGTAAAGTTATACAGAAATAAAAAATATCTTGAGAGTATCAATAAAATTAAAAATGCTCCGCATAAATATTATTCAGGAAATATCATGAAGTTATGGAAGGTTCCCGCTGTTTTGTCTTCGCTTCAGATGGATCGAGCTGATTTATTTTAGAATATCCGCTTTGAGTTTCTCGATGCCATCATCGCTGGGTTGGCCGAGCCAAATCGAGAAGATATCTTGAATGAATCCTGGTCCGCCAGAGATTGCGATGATTTTGGAGTTGGAATTCTCATAGGTGATAACCTCAGAACCATCGCTTTTTTTAGAGCCGAGGATTGACAGAGACTTCCCTTTTTTAGCTTCGCCGCCAATTCGGACCGCTTCTAAGAACTTTTGAAGTTCTGGCTTCTTCAAATCAACTTTATTGACTTCAAGGGCCTCTTTGAATGAAGTCTGTACTTTTTCTCCTTCCACGTCGCGGAGGAAGTGAAGTTGCATCATCGCCGGTGCGGCTTCGCTGACAGATTTAAGAGCT
>DATBTE010000322.1:0-4449 GCA_036559425.1 Pseudobdellovibrionaceae bacterium
TGTAAGGTTAGAAGCATTAAAGGAAAATCCTGGATTTGATCTGGTGGAGGATGAGAACTCCATAGAATCTTATCCAGCGGAAGCCCCAGTGGACCGCGCGGATCCGCTGACCCATTTGCGGTGGGCCATCTGCAGACTCAAGCCGATAGAGCAAGAATTGATTCTTTTAATGATCGACGAAGAGATGTCCTTAGACCAAATGGCCTTGGCGCTAGGTTTACCTGTGGGGACCGTAAAGAGTCACATTCATCGTGCCAAAGATAAATTACGACAAATTATGGAGGTTTCGTCATGAGCCAAAAAAATAAAGATTTAGAAGATCTACTGAAACCTTTGAAAGATATTGCCCCCAACGACTTGCAGATGCAGCAATGGCAAAATGCTGTGCAAAACGAATTGACGACAAATAAGGCGGCTTCTCATTCCAATATAAAGTGGGCTTTCCAATTGGTGGCTGCCACTTTGATCGGATTCATCATAGGCGTATTGTTATTTAAAAATAATTCCGAGAGAGAGTCTTCCTCACAAATGGCACAGATTTCCTTGGAGGATGCAACTTTCGAGCGTTCTCACGACAATCTAGATTAAACAATTTATTTTTTTTGGAGATTATATGTTTAAAAAATTAGTTTTTTTTATTTTATTAGCTTCCTCCCTTGCATCTGCAAAAGAATTCACTGTTCAAGATGTTCGAGAGCGCCTTGAGATTCATTCGGATATTTATCAAGTGGATGGCAAAAAAGTTGTCGGAGGACCTGAGCGCACCAATTACTGGCGTATGGATCCAGAAAAAGGGGAAACGGAAGGGAATTGGAGTTCTATTTTTAACGGTGATCTGATAGCGATTCGACATAATTGGAAAGTGAATGCGGATGGCACAATAAAGGTGACCATTGAGGAGTTTGCGAATTCCTCTAAAGAAGGTGAGTTCTCGCATTTAATTGAAAAAAAAGAATTTACCCTAGAGAATCTTGAACCTATCGTCTGGAAGGTAAAAAATGTTAAAGATAAGAGCTTTATCGTCCGTTATATTCCATCCTTGCGTGAGATTTCAAAACCCATTGCTCTAGAAAGCCTTCCTGTGGTCGGAACCGGATTGACTGTTTCTGACAATGCTGGATTCCTGTGGGTGGCAGATACTAAAGAATATTTAGATGGAAAATTCGTTGGCCTGACTACTCATCGCGGAACTATTGCTTTGAGCTATGTTCCGTTCAAAGGAGCTAAGGAAATGGGTGTTGCTGAAGGGAACCAAATCAATTTAAAGGTTGATAAAAAATTTCAAATTAATTTTAAATCTGAGACCGCTTTTTTACCTGCTGGTGTAATCGCGAAAGTTTATGCCGTCTACTTGCCCGAAAAAAAGAGCAAGGGAGTAAACTCGGTCCATTCTTTTTCTTCAAGTTCAGAAGAGCGTTTCCAGGAATCTCTTAAGCGATAGAGGGAAATGGCGCTAATACTGCCTTTGGTATCAGTGGCATAAAATGCAACTTAATGGCATATTATGCCACTTGGATTTGAGAAAGCTGAATAGATCATTCCTGGACAGCCGTTGATTGTTTATTTGAGCCAGAAGGCAGGGGTTGACTACAACACCGAGGAATGGCTTGAAAAATAAGAGGAACGAAATCTATCTAAAGAACTATAATATAAAACTATAGAATTTTTCTTGGCCAATATTTTTGTTTCTCTTTGTAATCAATAAAACTGGCGGAAGCCGCAATATCGTTAGCCTTTTCAAAATCAGCTATGCCAAAGCCATGCACGCGATGGAGAACTTCATAGTCATCCGAAAGCTGTGTGCTGAAAATGCCGGGATCATCTGCATTGATCGTGACTTTAATGCCCGCATTCATCAGCGCGCGAATGGGATGCTCTTCGTGGGTTTTGAAAGCTTGGGTAAGCCAGTTGCTTATCGGGCAGACTTCCAGCGGAATGCCCTGATCGCGAACAAAGTGAAGAATGTTGAGATCTTTGATAATTTGGATGCCGTGGCCAATACGCTCGGCTCCCAAAATTTCGATGGAGTCTTTGACCCATTGTGCGGAGTGAGGAATATTGGCTTCGCCAGAATGCACGGTGATATGCAGCCCGGCTTTGTGGGCTTTCTTGAAAAGGCTGGCGAAATTTTTAGGATCAGAACCTTCTTCATTGTCAGCAAGATCCATAGCAATAAAGCTGTCTTTGTGATCAATCGCGAAGTCGCAAACTTTTTCAGCCAACGCGAGAGAGGTAGTTCTTTGGAGAATACAAATCATCCCCACAGCCATTGGAAAGTTTTTCTGAGCCATCTCCACCCCCCTTTGCAGGGCTCTATGAACTTTCTCGAAATTCAAAGAATTAAGAGAGGAACTGTGCTCAGGAACTATAAAGGTTGGTGCATAGCGAAGTTCGAGAATACGTATGCCATCGTTATAGGCATCCTCACAGGCCTCATAGGCTAAACGGGTTAAGACTTCCTCCGAACTCAAAAGTTTTTGCACTCGAAGAAATTTATTTAGGACAGCTCCCAGATCCTTCATGGGCTCAGTGACTAACAGGAAATCCCTTTGAGTATCATAATTTTGAGGTAACTCGAGGCCGACATGCGGAGCTAGTTCCACCATGGTACTCCAACGCATTGAGCAGTCTAAGTGGCGATGCAGTTCTACTTTGGGAAGTGCTCTGAGTTCATGGGAATAAATTTTTGTTGAATCCATGGTCTTAGAGTTATCATTCTTGCTCCGTCCTAGGCATCTCTTTTTGTTGACGCAAATATGTATTCTAGAGGAGGATGCTGCCTATGACAGAACCAATAAAAATCACTAATAAACTCGCTGGAAATCCCCTCCAAGAACCACAATTTAAAACTTTCATTTCCGTAAATGACGGAACGAAGATCCCGGCGGTGGATCCCCGGGCTACGCGTGCATTAATTTCTTTAATGGACATGAACGCAGTTCTTGGAGGTGCGGCCTCTCATTACGGCGGTCCTGCGGCGATGGCTGAATTAATGTCCGCTCTTCACGCTCATGTTTTTCTCGAAGCTAAACTTGCAGGGAAAGAGTGGCACGAGCTTTACAACTTGGTGAACGATGCGGGTCACTGTGAAAATGGGTTGTACGCCTTAAAAGCAAATTACGGCATGGCAGCTTTAAATCTGAATGCGCTTAAGAAATTCCGTTCTATTGAAAGTCCATTGACAGGCCATGGAGAAGTTCATTGCTTCCCGCAAGGTGTTTTCATTAGCAACGGTCCTTTAGGTTCTGCCTTTCCACAAACTCAAGGTGTTTCTATTGGCGATGCTTTGGCTGGCCGCAACCGTGTGACAGTGACTGTGGTTTCTGACGGCGCAAGCATGGAAGGAGAAGCGAAGGAATCTTTTGCCGCTATTCCAGGTCTGGCTAAAGCCGGTAAAATGGCTCCTTATGTGATGATTATCAGTGATAACAACACGAAGCTCAATGGGCGTATTGATTCCGAAAGCTTCTCGATGGCTCCCACTTTTGAATCTTTAAAAAACTTGGGTTGGAATGTTATAGAATTAGAGAAAGCTCACGATCTACAAGCTTGTTACAATGTTTTAGTGAAGGCGATCGATGCCGCTCGCAAAAATCCAAAACAGCCTATAGCCGTTCATGCAAAAACAATCAAAGGAATTGGTACTAAGAAAACAGCGGAGTCCGCAAATGGGGGTCACGGTTTCCCATTGAAAAGTCCCACGGAATTGCCAGGCTTTTTGAGCGAAATCTATAATGGTGAACAATTCCCCGCAGAGTTCACTGTCTGGATCGAAGAACTGATTAAATTAGAAGCTCAAATGAAAGCCGCGGCGAAAGAGTCCGGCGCAAAAGACGCCGGAGAGAAAATTCAAAACGGAGTCGCGAGTGCGTTGATTCGTGCGCGTAAAGAAAACTTACCGGTGATTTCCGTAACTTCGGATCTCCCTGGTTCTACGGGGCTTGCGGCATTTCGTAAAGAATTTCCAGCAGATTCTCTAGATGTGGGTGTTGCGGAAAGTAACATGGTTTCCACTGCAGCGGGACTTTCTAAAGTCGGTTATATTCCAGTGGTAGATACTTTCGCTCAGTTCGGTGTCACCAAAGGGGCTTTGCCGTTCATTATGAGTTCTTTATCCGAGGCCCCGGTGATCGCGATCTTCTCGCATACGGGTTTCCAAGATGCGGCCGATGGGGCTTCTCATCAAAGTTTAAGTTACATGGCGATGTTGGCTTCAATTCCTCATGTTGAAACTTATGCATTAACTTGCAGTGAAGAAGCGGATGCTTTGGTCTATCAAGCAGTTTGTAAAACGGCGGAAGCTCGCCGTAATGGTAAAGTGCCTCCTTCTTATGTGTTTTTCTTAGGACGGGAGAATTTTCCAAAATCATATACTGCGGGTCTCAAATATGAACTTGGTCGTGGTCAAGTCCTCTTTGATAATACGGACAAGTTCCCAACCAGTATTAC
>DATBTE010000323.1:0-4694 GCA_036559425.1 Pseudobdellovibrionaceae bacterium
AAATCCACGCGCCAATTTACTTCCGTTGCGGGATCCATTTCAACGGCTTGAATTCGCAAAGCCCCTTGGGGATGGCTCCTCGTTTGTAAGTAAAGATCGAGTTTCCCCTGGCGGTGCCAAGCGACCACTTTATCTAATAAAGCTTGAACAATTCCTTCAATATCCACGACTGTCTGACTAACAAAGCTATTGTCCTGTTGCTGCAGCAATGGCCACGGCAGCGACCAGGTCATGGAGTGGGCTCTATTTTCCTGCGGCAAAAGCCCACGGGGGACCTGCTCTTGCAAGGTATGACGAAGAATTTCCTTTGAGCTTAACTGCATGCCATTACTGAAATTATAACGGACGACGTCGGCTAAGATATTTTGTTTATTCACTTCATTAAAATAATATTCTGAGTAAGCGGTGAGCTTCTTGCGAAACACTTCAGGCATGCTCCAGAGCCAGGGGGCCGCAAACTCTGGATCTTTGCTTCCAATATCTGGGGCTAATTCATGAAGTTTATATTTACTAAAATTAAGATTGAGGAGATTTTTAAGAGACTTTCCTTTTAGTAAAGGAGTCTCATCAAAAAAGAGGCTGATAGAATCGAGCTTCACTTGATAAATTCCAGAATAAAATTCAGAATGAAATTCAGAGTTTTCGTTATTTTTCTGATTCGACACCGGGAAATTTTGCCCGAGGCTTAACAAGTTGTCACGGGCCAAAGGCATCGGCCCGGATTATAAAAATAGAATTTAGAGAGGACTCAACTCTTTAATGACCGCATCGACCCAAGGCAAATAGGAATCAATTCTTGTGTAAACTCCTCGTTTCCGGCAATTCACATCGCCCCGACTTGTCACTCCCCAGATATAAGTTTTTCCATCCACTTCAACGAAAGCCGGCCCCCCAGAATCAATTGAGCATGAGCCATGCATTGTTTCATCGGTGGAGACTTCAGTTCTTGCATAAGATGGATTGGCAATGGAGACTTGAGTTTTTCTCAAAAATCCATCGCCTTCTTGTTCAATTCCATCCGTAACTCCGTACCCGGCTACGGTCACAAACATTCCCTCAAATAAAACGGAAGCGTCATTAAGAATTTCCGCCGCTTCATAGCCAGCCGGAGCTTCTCCGTCGAACTGAAGGATCATGAGATCCGCATGATCCACTTCTTTAAAAGAGGTCAAGACATCTTGGTATCCGGGAGCCATCCGGTAAGCTGTCACTTCATGGAGATTTATCTTCTGGATGTTGTCTGGGGAAACCTCAAGACCAAAAGCGATATACATTTTTTCATCAGGAGTTTGACAATGAGCTGCGGTCAAAACTAAATTTTTAGCGATCAAAGTTCCAGTACAATTTTCCATGGCCTGATCCGTGATGGCAACAACATGGGTGGCAACCGGATCATACTTTTTAACCCTGTCACCGTTTACAATACCAGCTCTCGACTGAAACGTTTGAGCCGTTATTTCCCGATCGAAATGATTTTTTGAATTGCAACTTACGAAAGCTAAAGAGGCCACGATTAAAAATAAAAATTGAAGGCGTTTCATTCATTCCCCCCTCGAATAAATAAAAATAGTGGACGCACTTTCAATGAATTCTCTTTTAAATTCAAGATCAATCCTTGCGGAGTAAATTATACAAATTTACTCCGCAAGCCAGTGCCAGCAGAATCCAGCACTATCTCGTTTCGTGGTTCTGCCCCACGGTCTCTTCGCTGATTATTTTAATCAAGGCTCTATCAACAGCTTTGGCAATTTGCAGTTTTTTCTGATTCGCCATCCAGCCGGAGTTTTCGGCACGAATCTTAACCAATTCCTGTTTTGCAATGGGGTCCTTAAAGAAATTCAA
The DNA here is from genome assembly GCA_036559425.1 of Pseudobdellovibrionaceae bacterium. Lineage (GTDB taxonomy): Bacteria > Bdellovibrionota > Bdellovibrionia > Bdellovibrionales > Bdellovibrionaceae > JACMRP01. Next base: position 1,843 of record DATBTE010000323.1, read on the forward strand.
AGCGTTGGTTCCAGCCTCTTTGAGGCCCTTATCGCTGGATTTCAAAAGATCTAGAATTTGCGGCAAGGCAGCAGCCCCAATTTTACCGAGGGTCTGGCTGCACCATCTTCTTACTTCTGAGTTTCCATCACGGGCGCAAGTAACAGCAATTTTAAGTGTCGCATCCGGCGCCTCCGTCTTCACATCCATCTCTGCCAAAGCACGGGCCGCGATGGGTTTATCAAGACGGTGAGGTGCCATGAGCTCTTGGCGAATAGCTAAGAACCCAGGATGACCTAAGCACTCCAAAGCATCAATTGCCGGATCATTGGCCTCGCCTGTTTTAATCGCAGCCACGATACTTTCAATGTGGGGCTCCGCCATTTTACGGCTCTCTTTGGGCAAAGAGCAGATCATGCTGATGGCTCGTTTACTTGCCGGAGAATCATCACTACCCAAATTGCCAGACACATATTCGGCCACCAAATCTTCGCGTTTTAAGTTTTTCACCAAAACCATCGAAGCCATGCCACTTGCTTTAGGGCTGTCCAAAAGGTTTTTGAGTCTTTTTACCGTCCACAAAGCCTCTTCATTCCCAAGTTTTGGCAATGCCACAGACGCCGCCTCTATCACTTCTAAAGGCTCATGTTCGGAAATCCTTTTTACGATGAGGTAACCGATACGCTTCACGTTCTCGTGAGGGAATTTCATCATAGCACGGATGGCCGCAGCCCGAACCAAAGCGTTCGGGTGATCGGTCATAATTTTCGCAAGCTTTGGCAGACCCACGACAGATTTCATCTCAGTGCATTTCGTGGCCCGAACGGCCCAGTAGACCAGATTTTCAGGCCCATTAGGAGTCAGAGCTTGCTGAATTTCTTTGTGGAGGTCGGAACAATCTTTGCCGGATTGAACGGCTTCTTGAAACTCCATGGCCAACTTATCTTTGGCCTTCACTTCGAATTTATTTTCCACGACCTCGCTCCCAGCCACTTCTCTGGGGGTCTTTTCTATTGCAGAAGCTTTTTGCGGAACCATGACGAAGTCCGGGCGACTGGCCTGATAAGCATTGAAAATCATATTCCCTAAAAAAATAGCGGTAATAGGAACCAGGGCGAATATCGGAATGCTTAAAACAAAAGCGGAGAATCGGCTGAAGGCAACCCGAGAGCACCATACTAAGATGGGACCCATCAGGCTTCTTATTAAGATAAATAAACAGATTGCAGAAATTCCCGGGACCACAGCAGCCTGCCACACCACAGGAGCCCACGGAGTCTGCCCTGCCATGTAAAAGCCAAAGGCGACCAGAGCCACTAGCACCCCACGGAGTATCCAGGCAGAGGGAGAGTTCTTCAAAGAGCTAGGTAAGGAATAAGCAATCCAAATTCCCGCTTTGCTAAGAGTTGCAAAGTTAGCATAGAGACACACCGCCACTCCGACCCATAAAACGTACCAAACATAGTGAGGATATTGTTGCTGAAAACGAAAATTCATCCCATCGCTGACGATCGCTGCGATAATCACCACAAATAAAAAAAGCCATGGCAAAACCAATGCCCGCAGCACATTCATCTTCATGAGACCTCCAGTCCAAGGCCCCAAGATAAAATGCGCTAGGACCTAGGTCCAGCATTCCTAGAATTTTGACGCACTACTTTATGGATGAAATGTATTATGAATGGATTTTAGATCTGCGCGGCGCATTCCTTCTAGAGCATCCCGCAGTTGCTTATTGGTCATGGGCCGATGATATCTAAAAACATAGGCCTCATCCCGTTTGCGAAGCTCCACTAAAAGGGCATTCCCCACTTGATTAAGGACAGTCATAACCCCCAAGGTCTGCTCAGGAATCTCTTTGTCGATATCCGGAGCCCCTGTGAGCTTTTGCACCAAAGGCCACAGAGGAGTGGGTCGCGTGGGGTGAACCACATACTCTGCAACCACGGAATCGAAGGTATTATGGAAAGTGTACTTTAAATCATTCATCCAGCGCATCATCTCAGACAAAATAGCATCTCTATGCCGGGAATCGCGGATCAAACGATAATCCTTCCAATCCAATACCATGTCAAAATTGGGATCTGTTTCCAAATCATCGGGAGTCACCAAAGTCCCTTTCTTGAGTCCCATTTTATGGAGGAAATCCCTATTATCGAGATTTAATTGGGCAGGATAGAGGGGCAACTTCAAGGTCCCTTGAGAGGCCTTATCATAAGAATAAATCGAAAGTTCTACACAGGAGAGCGCACTGTAATCTTTAAAGTTCATAGCGTAATCATAGGGTACTCGCGTAGAAGCCGCTTGATTCGCAAAAATAGCGGCCCTTTCCCCCAGCGCGGTGTCTTTGGGTCTTAACACCAGAAGTCGTGCATTTTCATTCTTCAAGGCGAAATTGATCTCATAAGGTTTTACACCAGAGCCCACATAGGACTCAATGGTTGAAGGAGCCTGAGTTTTCGCATTCACATCCACAAAGACCACATGGCTGAAGTGCGAACGATTGTCACTGATCTGGGAAATAATGGCGCTGGTAAACGAAACTCCACGAGCCAGCATCAAGTCGCCCGCGTGAAAATTAAATTTAGGATCATCAAGATCCGGACGCACGAAATAGGGAGGATAGGCTTGACGATCATAGATCGGAACTGGCTGCTTTTGAAAATCTAAATCGGCGGGATAGACCTTACGAACGGAGTAAGCAAAGTCCCCGAGGTAATCCTCAGCATCTCTCAGACTATGAAAAATATCTCGCGCTAAAAGAATGCATTCTTTATCGACTTCTCCCAGCTTACGATGGATTCCCAGCCTCACCTGCCAAGACGAGTTGATGATCTCCAAAGCCCGGTTCCGTAGATTCTCATTGGTATAAG
>DATBTE010000324.1:0-1826 GCA_036559425.1 Pseudobdellovibrionaceae bacterium
GACTTCATTTTTGAACGCATGAAGTGACGTGTTTCAAATTCACTTGTTTCAAACGAAATTGCCGCTCGCGAATTCGAGCGGCAAAAGTCTAGGTTCTTAAAAATATTTTCACTGAATCAAAAGGCTCATTCAAATGATCACCGCTGACTAGAGAGCAGTGTTAGTTGATCCCTATTAATTCCCAATAATATCATTAAAGACAGCCTTTCCCTCCGGACTGTGTCCTACTGGAAAACGCAATTGAATGTATTTAGATCCACAGTTATTTCATCTGAGGTTCTTTCAGAGTTCGATCTAAAAAACTTATCCCAAGATAAAAACCTAGCTGGTGTGTCGCCCCAATTGTAGCAGCCCCCGTATGAAAAAATTTTTCCATAATATATAGCTCCATCAACATGGCAATATTGTGCCCCGACTGTATCTCGCACGCGTAATTGTGCATCTTCGTATAACTCAATGTGCCTTATTTTATTGTTGAGATCTTGTTGAATCACGATTTTTATTCTTCCGCTTTGATCTGTGCAAATTTCATTAGTCAAAGCGTAAGCCTGTCTCAAACCAGACAAGGTGAAAAAAAACAAAACCACAGTCTTTAAATTTAATTTCATAATTCCCCCTTAGTGACATAAAGTTGTTTTTTTTGACAATCAAATTCGATAGTTTTTGTTGCCTCTGCTTCTTCTCCAAAGCCATTTTCATACATATTAAGGGTCCCGTGACCTTTCTTAGAGTCTGGTGTTCCTAACATCGTGAAAATGATATTAGGGCCATTACTTGAATACTGAGTACTTTGTATCATATTGCAAGTGGAAGTTCTTGTTCCACACCCAACAAAGCTGCCTCCTGTGGCTGGCACCATGATGGAAGATATAACCTGCCCATCTACTGTGATTTCCTTTAGAGATAACTTATCGTCGAAGCCTCCTTCGTAGACTTCAAATAGATATGTACTATTACCAAGAGTTTCTTTGCAGGAAAGAACCAATTGATCTGCATGGACCTGTTCAAGGCTCAGTACCCCTAACCCAATAGTTGCAAGAAAAGTTTTTGTAAAATTCAATTTCATAAGATCTCCTTTGTTAATTCTTTCGTAAAATATTGTTAACAGTGCCATTTATCCATTGAATGCCGATAAGTCTGGGCTTCTGCGGCATCTATTTTCGTCAGTCCTAATTTTTGACTGCGCTTGGTGATTCTTCTAGCAAATGTTTCCCATACGTTTCTCTCGAATGTCTTTCTATGACGAAAGGAGCCTTGTGTAAAATTAATTGATTTTATGATATAATTAGAATATCTAATGATCCATGAATCTGAATTCTTCACAACTTGCGGCCTTTTTTGCCATCGCAAAAAGTATGAATTTTACAAAAGCAGCTGAACAGTTGCATGTCACCCAGTCAGCTCTTTCCCAAAGAATTACTAAACTGGAGGAGGACTTGGGAACGACTCTTTTTATTCGTGATCGAACAGCAATCCGCCTTACCGAAGCTGGCGCAAGGGTTCTACGATATTGTCAACTAAATCAGATGGCTGAGGCCGAGCTGCTTGCAAAGCTTAAATCTTCCAATGAAGATTTGGCAGGTGTTTTAAGAGTGGGCGGTTTTTCATCCATTAATCGCTCGCTAGTTATTCCTGCGCTTAAAAAAATAATGAATAAGAATCCGAGGTTTTCCATACAACTTTTAACTAAGGAAATCCGGGAACTTTCAAGACTGTTAATCACTTCTGAAGCTGACTATATTTTCGCCACGAACAAGTCATCGTCAGAAGATATAGAAACTATTTTTTTGGGATATGAAGACAATGTTCAGGTGAAGCTAAAAAGG
>DATBTE010000325.1:0-1965 GCA_036559425.1 Pseudobdellovibrionaceae bacterium
CCGTCGTGGTTCGTTGGATTCCGTGGAAGGATGCGGGCTCGGCTTATGCAACAATTCAGCCAAATCCTCTGACGGGCGAGATTCTGCGTGGGCAGATCTTTTTGCCTTCGAGTTGGCTGAATCCTGAACTCATAGGGGAATCGATGAGTGCAACAGGATTGGCGAAGGGTGGACTTGGCTGTGAAGTCGGTGCTACTGCGGCAAAGGACATCGCTCTTTTAACCCAGACAGTGAGCAAAGAGACCCGCCAGGCTATCCTTGATTATTTGCGATATGTCGCCGCTCACGAATCCGGTCATACTTTGGGAATGAGACATCACTTTTCCGCAGCCTCACAAGTGAAAGCAAGTTTTGAAGAGATTCATCAGGCGACTGAAACCTATCGAAAGAATCCTGCTCAGCAGGTTCAGTACCCAGAACTCAGTATCTCGGTTATGGATTATATGTTGCCTTTGGATTCAGCGATTATCGGTCATAGTTTAATGACCCGTGCTCTTAGTTACGACCAAGATCTGATTGAGTGGGCTTACAATGGAAAAGAAAAGCTCTTATCCACTGCGGGAGCTTTCTGTACGGACGACCACTTGATGTATGCCGGGGAAGAAGGATTGAGCATCATGGGCTGCGGAAGGTTTCAAAATGTTGGAAGCCCCTTGATGGCCCAATTGAAAGCCATCAGCAACAGAGACGATGCGTCCATCGAATCGGATGTAAAAACAATTCGCAACAGTTCAATTTCTGAAGATGGAAAATTCAAGGCTCTGGCTGTAGACCAGTATTACCAAGGCTTGGCGGCCTATACGATCTCAGGGCGTACCAATGGCTTGGACAATCTGCTATTTTCGATTAAAAATGAAAAGGACAATTCTGAAGTGAATTTACTTTTGTTACCCCATGAGGTGACAAAAATTCTTTTAAAAAAGCGATTCTTTAGTGGTCAAACCAGCACCGAAGTCCGGGATAAACTTACTGAGCAGATTAAGGAAGTGACGGATTTTCCTTCGAGGCTAAGACTGATTTTACCTATGGATGAGCAGGGTAAGATCGACTTGAACTGGGCTAAGAATCAATTGGAAAAAATCGATTTAAAGAAGTATCAACAAGGAAAAACCTCGAGTGGGGTTGAATATCAATTAAGCGACGACGAATTCACTCAACTGCAGGCTGCCATTCAAGAAACCATTCGCTATGATGAAAGAGCTAAGTTGATTCATTCGGCCCTTCGTTTATTGGTGGACAAGAAAGGGATTAAGTCGTCTCTGATGAGCGAGAAAGACGCTTCAGAAAAAGCGGTCACCGTGTCTTATCGCGATTGGGTTGCTAATAGTAAAATCAAAGAATTGCTGAAACCTTATATCGCGCAATTACTGACCCTGGATTTAGGCCCTAAGAAAATTGCCGATGTTAAAGGTCAAGCTGTGTATGGAAAATTCTATGTTGTAAATAAAAGTGCGTTCGAATCTCTGCAAAGCGCTGTGCAGGGGTCTAATCTCATTTTGGGAATCACGTTGCAACCAATAGTGGCTCAGCGTGCTCGAGATATCAGCGAGGTGCTTGCTGCATTCGGTTTTACTCTGAATCTTGAGGCCTCGACGGAGGAGCAAATCAAAGCGGTGGATGAGTCGTCGTATAGTGGACAACTTGATTTCAGCATTGCCTATTGGGCCAAAGAAGAAATTGAATTTAATAAGGCACTGTTGGAGCAGGGGAGTTTGTAAGCCGTTCGATCCGAGCTTCTGGCTATAGTGAATAGGTAATCAATAATAATATATTATAGCATATCTTTATCGTGCTAATAAGTATACTGCAGTATAATATATGTATACATAATGATATCATATAGTATATCATGTTCTCATGAAAAAGAGCAAAGCCCTGGTTAAAACTCAACGAAAAAGTCTGGATGAAAAGCTTCGGACTTTCACGCAGGTCAAGATGTTGATAAATCCAAAGGCTGGATGGGTG